>JAPOQI010000107.1 GCA_026710765.1 Cytophagales bacterium
ATCTGAGGGTGTTACCGTGAAGGTTTCTCCATTACCTAGGTAAAGAATTCCGGCCACCGTATAATTTCCATACGCATTGCTATATCCTGCCATACCCAATTGTCGTTGATCAGGGACCAAAGTGGACCAGCTTGCATTTAAGATGAGACCATCTGTTCCATGGTATACACTTCCCGAACGAGCTAGGTCAAAAACATTGTGTCCCGCACCTTCATTCAGACGCCAATACCCAATCATGTCAGGTTCATCGTGGGGAAGGTATCTTGAATAACTTTTTTGAATTCGTTTTGGAGCAAGTTCTGCATCAAATAGAATTAGCTCATCTATATGACCCTCAAAAGCATTGTTTTCTCTTCCCGCTGCAATCTCATTCATGATATAGGGATTACCACCTAGATAGAGATATCCTACGGGTTGGGAACTATTGACCAGGGCTTCTATTTCTTCTTCAGGGAGTTCGGCAAAATATCTCCACTGCTCGTGGTATATATCCGACAAGACCATACCTGCCACGGTTTTTTCTCCATTTAATTCCCCATTGATATAGATACGAAGTCGTCCGGCCTGGTAGGTGGTATTCACGTGTACCCATTCTTTTTCCACGATTTCATCTAGGGATTCTAAGCTTTCAAAAGAATCTGAATTGCTTGCATTTCTGACACTGAAGGTAAGTTTAGAACGTTCAATGGATAGGATAACCAGATCAGAAAGATCATATAGCACCTGGGGGTCAGATCTAGAAAGATCCTTAGCCCGAAACCACATGGAAAAAGAAAACGCATCACTTATCTGACCTAAATAATAACCCGGATCAATGGCTACATAACCGGTCATTCCATCCAGTTCCAGAGAACGACCTATCGGAGAACCCTCACGTTCTACCACTACCTTCACATCAGGAACCGAAATCCCACCCTGATAAGCTATATTCCCATTCACAACCCCTACCGGACTCCTGAAACCTATACTATAACCTACCCCCTTTTCAGGAAGAGCCTTGGGAAAACGACCCGTTATATCCGGAATAGTGGATATGTCAAAAGATTGTATGGTCGCACTACCACATTCACCCTCTGCCACAAGAAAATATTCATAGAGCGTGGAAGCAGCTGCATTTGCGTCCTCTGTGGACTGAACCTCAAACTCTGTTGTGGTTAGCATATTGGGTACGATGTTTGTACCCAACTCTCGTATGAAGAGTCTAAATCTGTCTACATATTTGTAATTCCCCTCGGGATAGATGCTCCAGCCAATGTCTACTCGGTCGGGATAATATCCCTTAGACACTTCCATAAGGTTCCTACCCACCACGTTTACAATACTCTCTTTTATGGTAACATTAGGTTCCTCACCCGAACTCCGTATACCATCAGGTACGCAAACATTGTAGGCATAAACCCTATATGTATAGAGCCGACAGCTCTCCATTTCTTCATCCAGAAAGGTTCTTCGTTCGTTAACAGCCATCATGCTATCGGCTTCAGAAACATGGGTAAAGCGATCTGTATTTCCGTTATCAAATATTTTTTCTATAAAAAATCCCTCTTCATTATTAGAAACATCTGTCCAATTCACCCGAACGGCTCTCCTACCACTATCTCCAGTTTTAGATAAAACAACATCTACGGGTGGGGCAGGGTCCAGGGGTGACAAGCCCTCTACCACAACAGATGCTGAGGTGTATAGACCACAGCCTGTACTGAAGGTTCGGATACGATAGTAATGCGGAATACCACGTTGTACCTCATGATCATAGAAACGAACCCCGCCTGAAACCTCAACCAAATTTTCCCAGGTATTCCGATCCGTACTAGATTCTATGAGAAAATTTCTGGGATTACTTTGATACCACTCCCAGGTGACTCGGATCATACCATTACACATGCTGCGAGAAGCCATAACATTGGAAGGAGGATCCGCAGACCCGTCAATTAATACGGCTTCCCTTGAGTAGGTAAAAACAGAACCTTGTATCACACGGGCACGATATTGTGTTCCAAAGTCTTCGGCTAATACATTTGGGATGCTGAGCGATTCTCCTGTTTCTGCCACAATTTCTTCCCATTCACCCGATCTGTTTCTTTCCCATTGATAGTTAAATGAACCAATTCCGCCATCTCTCAAACCCCCTCTTACACTGAAGTTAGCGGTTCCGCCGCAGTTGACGGTCTGGTCTGTGGGTTGGCTGCTAACCATCACATTATTGTACTGACGTATATATAAGACCGTGGAAATGGGACGAAAATGATTATCTGTACAATCACCCCCTTCGTAGCGACTCAGTGTGATCCATAGGGTCCCTGTCATGGAGGATGTCCATCTGAGTTCTTCTTGCAAGGTTCCGCCATCGGGACAATTTGCATTATCTTCATTTGCGTAGAATTGTTCTGAAAAATTGTTGGGTAAGAGCTCTTGATGACCTGCTAATTTGGTTCCCACCGTGCTGCCACACGAACTGAATTCATAAATCCCACCTGCAACAACCTCTACAGCCCTACGGTCCCCTGTATTCATGGTGAAGCTCATTCCTCTATCGGTCGGAATGATCACCTCTTCGGTACGATTATTTGGACCCACCCTTCTACAGGCTACATCACCTTGTCCATAGATTAATCCTGCACTCATAAAGAATATACATGTGATCCATATAATCCAAAGTGCCACGCTGATGCAAATAGAAGCCTTTTTCTTCATAGAAGTAGTATTTTATAGCTCTTCAACCCCCTTCTCTTAATTGAGAAAAGGAATTGAGAAATAAATTTTTCCTACTTATCTAAACCCTTTTGACCTCTTTTTACGTTGTACATTTGGAATAAAATATTACATGAAACAGATTATGCATGATATGATCCTTTCCATCTTTCAAAAAGAGTTGTCAGATGAGAGTCTCAACCTCCATACGGTCTATATGGACCACCCCCAATGGACATCTCTTCGTTCCCTACTCGTACTCAGTGAAATAGAACGTAAAACACAATGTCTTGTTCCGCCCGAAATTTTTAAAAACTCTTCCACCATAAAAGAACTCGCCAATCAAATTCAAAATCTATCCTCATGAATCTCCTACAAACACATGCTACCCGCCTTATGGGACTTTCTGTTGCCGTACCCCAACATCGGGTAAGCAATGAAAGGCTCCCCCAACTCTCTCCCACAGAGTGTCAGGAACTCATCACATATGTCGGAATTAGATACCGACACCTCTCACAAAAACAAACCCTATCTGATCTGCTAAGACCTGCCGTACAACAATTATTGAAAAAATGTTCTGTCCCTGCCCAAGAGGTAGGTCTTTTGGTCCTGATCACACAAACCGGGGATCAACAAGTTCCCAACACAGCCATCGGACTCCAACACATCCTAGACCTTCCTACCTCTGCCCTATGTATAGAAATCAATATGGGTTGTGCAGGATATGTATATGGTCTATACCTGGTTTCATTGCTTTTGCAATCCTTGGAGAGCTCGTATGCTTTGTTCTTGAATGGAGATATTTCCACCCTTCTTGTCAAAGAGCATAATAAAGGGGTTCTACCTATTTTTTCGGATGCTGTATCAGCTACGCTCTTAACTAAGGATGAGAAGGCAGAACCTTGGTCTTTTTGTTTAAATAATGATGGAAAGGATCGGGAAGCGATTAGAATGATTTCCCCGAATTGGGAAGATCCGTGGGCATTTTATCCCCATGCCTCCCTACATGTAGATGGTACGGTGATTTTATCCTTTGCACTCAGACAAGTAGCTCAGCAGGTTCGTTCTTTCATGCATAAGACCAGTTGTTCTGAACAGAGTGTAGATTATTTTATCTTCCACCAGGCAAACCGAATTATCAATGAATCTCTTCGGACAAAGCTCAACATCCCAGCCCATAAATATCCCTATTCCTTATACCATTTTGGAAATACATCCTCCGCAACCATCCCCTTAACCATGGCATCCGAATTATCCGTTCCTCTCTCTACACGATCTTCTGACCTCCTACTTTGTGGATTTGGCGCGGGTCTTTCATGGGCAACCGCTCTTTTGCCCAAAACACCCCCTTTTGAAATCTTACCCATTCATCATGTTTGATGGCTAATGAATTCAAATTTCTCCCACGCAAGAAAATCTCTTAATCTTCGGGTAGAAAAACGAAAAAAAGGAATGTAATGCGGAAGAACTATCTGTGTCAAAATCCGTATCCCCAAAGCTACCCGATCTATCAAACTATAAGAAGAAGGAGATAAGTCACGAGCTTTATGATCTATGGGAAAAGAAGAAACACGACTCGTCAACCTATATACCAAATCCTCTATGTTAGCATAGGAACTAGAAAGATCAAAAAGAGAAGCCGCCAGAGAACCCATCAATAATCGGCACGAAGAAGCATATTCAAAAGGTAATAAATACCTAAGACACCTAGAACCTAATCTTGATATCGCAGGATGATGTGATGTCTTAGGTATCCCATAGACTATTTCAGCCTTTGTTTTCTGAGCATGTTCGTAGAGTAGGAGAATAGATTTGGGATCTACTTGTAGATCATCGTCTAGGGTTGCCACATATTCTCCTTGGGCATGAAATAGACCCAAAAGTGTAGCCATTTGTTGTCCCAAATTTTTTGGAAGACCTAAAATTTTAATCGGCAAGTGTGAATAATTTTTGCAGAGAAGACAAAGCTTCTCCCAAGTTTCATCCGGACTATTATCTTCTATAAAAAGAATCTCGTAGGAAGGGAATGATGAGAAACTCTGCTCCAGAACCTTGAACAGCTTGGGAAGATGGGGTGCAGCACGGTAGGTGGGAATCACCACGGAAAGCCGAATTCTTGAACCCATGTCCAGACTTTTTTTTTTTAATCTATTCCTAAAATCCTACCGTAAATTCTTTTTCAAAACGTTTTAGAAGAGGGTTATGTTGTATATGAATAGATTAATAACCCCATAGAATCGGGGTTTCGTTTTTTTATATCATGCATCATTTGTCGCAATCATTATCATGTCCATCAGGGGATGGGTCCCTTGGCATGAATTTTTCCATCCATTATCTTTCTATTGCTTTAATCCCTTTGCAGAACAAATATGTGGAATTGATCCGTCGGTGGCGAAATCAGTCTTCTGTGCGGACCCGTATGGAGTATAAGAAAAAGATATCCTCCCAAGAGCAAAGAACCTGGTTTAGGAATCTGGATACCTGGAGAAATCAATATTTTATCATAAGACATCAAGAGCAATTGGGTGGAGTTTTGCAATTGTCTAATATTGACTATTCTCATAAAAAAGCTGAAGTAGGAATTTTTATCGGAAGCCCTCTTTGGAAGGGTACCTGTCTTCCGTGGTTGGCATCCTATACCCTCCTTAGATATGCTTTTGAGAGCCTTGGATTATCTGTTCTGTATGCAAAAGTAGGTCAAATGAATCAGAGGACCATCGCCTATAATCAAAGCTTGGGCTTTGATTTCTTGAAAGATCTATCCCGCTCCTTCTCTATATACCACTTGACAGCAAACCGTTGGAAGAAAAAAATATATTCCTTTCAAGACCTGATTGATAGACTCGCCCAAAGCCATCCCTATCAACTCATGTTGAACCCTCCAGGAGAGAAGGTAAAACTTGTGGAGAACCATTCCTCAGGTATCCAAGTACAGTATTAAAGGATGCGAAGAGGCAGCCCTTGGAGATGGACTAGCGAGAGCGCTTACGAAACCGAGACGCTGAAATACCAAACATGGTCTTGAATCGCCTACAAAAATAAGAGCTATCCTTATATCCAACCTCTTTTCCTATTCTTTGTATTCTTCTATCAGTTGTTTTTAAGAGTTCTATGGCCTTATTCATTCGTTGGGTTTCAATATAGTCCTGGGGGTTTATACCTGTGACGGCTTTAAAATATTGTCCGACATAGTCTTCGGAAACGTCTATTAGGGCAGCTAGTTTGTAATTGGGAATAGATTCGTTCAAGTTATCTCTGATATAAGAAAACATCTTAACTAGACGATGGTTCTTCAGCTTCACAGAACCTGTGGTGGATACCTGTTGGAGGAACAACTTGCTCTTCAATATATATCGTAGTACATGCATAATCAAAATCTCTAAATACTTATCCAGTGCAAAAGCATGCCCGGGTTCGGATTTTAAAAAGGCTTCCTCTGTGATATCATATATGAGCCTATCTATCTTTTTATGATCCTTAATGGTAAAAGGAAAAACCCTCATAGCATTGAACAAATCTACTGCATCAAAAACCTTTACATCAAAGGATATTTTAATGAAATGTTTTCGCTTAACCTCTGTAAAATTTTCTGCCAACTGAACCACATTTCCCAGGCTATGTGCAAACTGAGTTGCCGTCACTCCCGAGGTAGGAGAAGACGACTCAGCATGTGGATCTCCAGCAAAAGAAATCCATATGGGACGATGTTTGGGTAAGAAAAGGACATCCCGTTCCTTCACCTCTTGAATAGGATCCCCCTTCTCATTGCGATATTGTATTTTACCTTTTTGTACATAAAGCAAACTATCCTGAGATTCAGAATAAGAATCGAAGGTCAGGGGTTTGGGAACATTAAATGCAACCCCCACCCGCTTGGCAGTGACACGGCAAGACCCGATCATACTATCGTATCCGCCCAAGAAATGACTATTTTCCGGCAAGACTTCCTTAGGATCTTTCATGTGTAATAAAGTTTAAGTTAATAAGATACGTAAATTATTTTCCCAAAATAGCTCGCGAAATAACTAGACGTTGTATTTCGGAGGTCCCTTCATAGATTTGCGTGATCTTAGCATCTCTCATCAATCGCTCCACATGGTATTCCTTCACATAGCCATATCCTCCATGGATTTGTACAGCTTCTGTTGTGGTCCACATGGCTGTCTCGGAACTAAAAATCTTAGCCATAGCTGCTTCCTTAGAAAAATCTTCACCGGCTTGTCTTTTCTGTGCGGCTTGGAGGCAGAGTAGATATGAGGCTTCTATGCGGGTAGCCATGTCTGCCAGTTTGAATCGGATGGCTTGATGATTGCAAATGGCTTCTCCAAAAGCTTTTCTTTGTTTGGAGTAGGCAAGAGATAATTCGTAGGCACCCTCAGCAATACCCAAGGCCTGTGCAGCAATACCAATCCGACCCCCATTGAGAATTTCCATAGCATAGTTAAAACCCTTTCCAGATTCCCCAATCAAGTTCTCCTTAGGAACCCGTACATTTTGAAACATGATGGAATGGGTGTCAGAACCCCGAATACCCATCTTATTCTCTTTCTTACCCACAACAACCCCTTCCCAGGATTTCTCCACAAGAAAAGCATTAATCCCTTTATATTTCTTCTCAGGATTGGATTGTGCAATGACCACATAATAAGAAGCTGTGTTCCCATTTGTGATCCAATTTTTTGTCCCATTGAGTAGAAAATGATCTTCTTGCTCTATGGCAGTAGTATGTTGGGCAGTTGCGTCTGAACCTGACTCGGGCTCAGACAAACAGAAAGCACCTATTGCCTGAGCAGAAGCTAAGGGGATCAGATATTTGGATTTAATGTGCTCAGATCCATAGGACTCCAAGACCCAGCAGACCAGAGAATTATTCACCGACATACAAACAGCTGCCGAAGCATCTATCTTCGCGATCTCCCGAAGGGCTAATACATAAGAGAGAGTATCCATACCCCCACCCCCATACTTGGGACTAACCAGCATTCCCATAAAACCCATCTCACCCATCTTGCGAATCTCTTCTGTAGGAAAACGTTGTTCTTCATCCCGTTCAATTACTTCTGGAAGTAAATAGGTTTGGGCGAAATCCCGTGCCGCCTGAACAACATTCTTTTGTTCTTCGCTGAGTTTGAAAATCACTTTTTATTCTCGGTTTCCACCCAAAAAGAGCATGACATAATGAAGAAGCATGGCTAAGGAAGAGAGGGCAGCCACTATATAGGTTTGTGCCGCAGCAGAAAGTGCATCTTGTATCATAAGTTCTTCCTCCGAATTGCTGATCCCCTGAACCCGTAACCACGACAAAGCTTGCCTACTCGCATCAAACTCAACAGGCAAGGTTACGAAAGAAAATAAGGTGAAAATGGTATAGCATCCAATAATGATGAGTAGGGCAGTGTGATAGGAAAACAAGCCAGGCATCCCCCACGCACCTAAGAACATGGCGATGAAGAGAAAATTCATCAACCTAGAACTTATGTTTTGAAGGGGAACCAAATTGCTCCGAAGACTCAACAAGGGATAAGAACGAGCATGTTGAATGGCATGACCACACTCATGGGCTGCTACCGCAGCTGAAGATATGGAACGACCCGAATATACCTCCTCACTCAGATTTACGGTCTTGGCACTTGGATTGTAATGATCGGTTAATTTTCCTGCCACACAGGTGATTTGAACATCGTCAATGCCCTCATCTGAGAGCATGCGTTCGGCAATCTCTTTCCCACTAAGACCTGCTGATAAAGGAATCTGTCCATATTTCTTGAACTTCCTTCGCAAGCGAGCCTGAACCCACAGACCCACTATAAAACAGACAACAAATATTATAAGTGAACCTGAAGAGAACATGATTTTAAAAGTATTCGCGAGAGATACATCATCTTGATTCTATTTTCTGGGTCTGAAGCCAGGCTGCCTCAGCATCCTCTTTCTTGATAAAAATATCTTTATGGGTCTTTTTTTTAAATTTTTCTTTTTTTCCATCAGACGGTGTAGACAAGGCTTTTGCAAAGATAGTGGTAGAATGATTATTTATCAATGAAATGAGGCATATTTTTCCGCCATATTTTTTCACCACATCTTCACCTGGAATTTGTTTTCCTTCATAATCTGCTCCCTTAACGAGTATGTCGGGTTTTATCTGTTCTATCAAACCATAGGGTGTTGGTTCTTCAAAAAAGACAACTGAGTCTACGTATTCCACGGCAGATAGTACTTCAGCCCGAGACGCTTCGGGAATCACGGGTCTATTTGGACCCTTTATCTGTCTAATGGAATTGTCTGTATTGAGTCCAACAACTAAATAATCTCCTAATTTTCGGGCCTCATACAGAAGATGAATATGTCCTTTGTGTAGAATATCAAAACAACCATTTGTGAAGACCACACGCGACGAACCTGAAGGAAGAGACCCTATATTCTTCAAACAGGTGTCCAGGGATACGATTTTTCGTCCAGGTTTCGTGGGATGGGAATTATTTCTCGGATAATCCATGATATTCATTTCTTATCATTCAGGAGCAAAACCTTGGGTTGGTGTTGGTTAATTTTTTCGGCAGAAATAATTCCGTATGCCATAATGATGAGTTTATCTCCTCTGAGTCCTTTTCGGGCAGAGGCGCCATTGAGTCTTATTTCCTTAGAACCTCTGGGTGCTTGAATGGCATAGGTTTCTAATCGTTCGCCATTGTTTAGGTTGAGAACCTGAATCTTCTCATAGGGTGCGATGCCCGATTTCTCCAACCATTCTGTGTCTATACCCAGGCTTCCTATATAATCTAAATGTGCGTGGGTTACGATGGCACCATGAATCTTGGACTTTAAAACATGTACCTGCATGATTTAAGACATCTTTGTACCCGACCCAAATTTTCCTTCTATAAGGACATTATCTATCAAACGTACCCCATCTACCCAACCTGCTATGGCAAGACAAATCTGATCAACCTCGGATAGAAAAGTTATGATTTCCAAAGTATAAGCATCAACTATTTCAAAATAATCTAGTCTGAACCCAGCAGACTCAGAAGAGGAAGATAGGATTTTTTCCTTAACTTTCTCAAGGCTTTCACCTCCTAATAACATGTTTTTTCCGTGAATGAGAAGTTTATATAAAAGGCTTGCCAATGGACGGGTCTTTGGAGATAGCAACACGTTGCGGGAGGAATATGCCAATCCATCGGGATGGCGCACTGTGGGGAGAATTCGCAGGTCTAAAAAAAATCCCAAATCATCTATCAGTTGTGAAACAACCCGACACTGCTGCCAATCCTTTTGACCCATATATACACGAGTTCCAGGTGGAAGGAGATGAAATATCTTGCACAAAACCAAGCTTACCCCTTGAAAATGACCAGGTCGGGATTTGCCCTCCATACAAGAAGATAGGCGACCAAAATTCAATTCAATCCTAGGCGCAACAGGATACATCTCTTGTTCGGAAGGAAAAAAAACTATGTCACATCCCCATTCCCGCAAATATTTTTTATCCTTTTCCCAATCCCGTGGATAAGAATTATAATCTGCCGAGTTGTTAAATTGGGTTGGATTGACAAAAAGACTGCACACCGTCCCTTCGTTTTCCTGAACCGATTTGTCTATCAGACCCTTATGACCCGCATGCAAACCCCCCATTGTGGGTACGATTCCCCATCTTTTTCCGTTCCGAAGACGGGATAGTAGAATTTTTTTATCCCTAATCACTTCCATATTCAAATCTAATTTACTATAATTGTCCA
>JAPOQI010000131.1 GCA_026710765.1 Cytophagales bacterium
CGCATCCACATCAGGAAGCTTACCAATAACACGGACCGTGACTAATCTGTGGTTAATCTGATTTTCTACCTTCACTATGGTACCCACCGGAAGACTACGATGCAGGGCATAATACCTAATCTCCTTCGTCTGGTCCTCTTCTATGGGCGCAACAAACCCCTCTTGAAGATTCGCTTCAAAAGAAACCCCATGAACCTGACAAAGACTATCTAACCTCTTATAAAAATTCTGTATATCATTGTCTGTATGAGAATACAATCCCTCCTGTGGGGTAAAGAGGTCCTCCTTCTTTTTAGCTTTCTCCTCCGAAACCTCAACGATTGGGGAAGCCAAACTATCCACCTTAGTGCGAACGATCAGGGTATCAATTTTCAACCGCTGTCCAATTTCTATATTGTAGCCCTTTAAATTATTCAAGGCTACCAGGTCCTCCAAGCTTAACCCATAGGTCCGAGCTATACCATATAAAGTCTCCTTCTCCCGAACCACATGGTAGGTCTGTGCCCAGACAGAACCCGATCCAAATGTCAGGGAAACTAAAAAAATCCAACAATAAAATCCGAATCTCCTCATCACAAAAACGTCCGTAGGACAAGGTACGATTTATCTTGATATTTTTCAAATTGCGTGGTATATTGCGATGAATTTGGATACTGAAATTCTGACCCACACAAATTTTTCAGGTCCTATGAAACCTGTATTCTCAAAAATCTAATACTTATGCTGTCTCCTTCTTTCCGATCCGATGTTAAGCATGTTTTGAAAAGCATGTCTGAAGATGGGTTGTGGAAATCTGAATATGAAATAGTTTCTCCTCAGGGTTCATGGGTGGACTTAGGTGGTGGAGAGAAGGTTTTGAACCTATGTGCCAATAACTATTTAGGTCTTTCCTCCCATCCGGATATTTTGAAAGCAGCTCGGCAAACCTTGGATAGTCGGGGGTTTGGTCTCTCTTCCGTACGGTTTATTTGTGGTACTCAAGACATACATAAAGAGTTGGAAAGAGAC
Organism: Cytophagales bacterium; assembly: GCA_026710765.1. GTDB lineage: Bacteria > Bacteroidota > Bacteroidia > Cytophagales > JAPOQI01 > JAPOQI01. Next base: position 1,009 of record JAPOQI010000131.1, read on the forward strand.
TTATCTCGGTTCTTGCATACCGAAGATACCATTCTATACGCAGCTGCCTTTGATGCGAATGGTGGCCTTTTTGAATGCCTCTTTGGAGAAAAAGATGTCATCATTTCCGACGAGCTTAATCACGCTTCCTTAATAGATGGAATTAGACTCTCCAAGGCACAACGACTTAGATACCGACATAATGATATAGAAGATCTGGAAGCACAATTAAAAAGTCTTTCGGATAGAAGACAAAAAGTAATCGTTAGCGATGGCGTCTTCTCCATGGATGGAACCCTAGCACAATTAGATGCTATTTGCCAAATAGCTGAAAAATATCAAGCCCTGATCGTGATAGACGATTGCCATGCCACAGGCTTTGTCGGTAAAACAGGACGGGGAACCCATGAATTAAAAAATGTTATAGGACATGTGGACCTCATTACAGGCACCTTGGGGAAGGCTTTGGGGGGTGCGAGCGGTGGTTTTACATCCGGGAAGAAGATCCTTATTGACCTGTTAAGACAAAAATCCAGACCCTATCTATTCTCCAATACGATCGCCCCTCCCGTTGTGGGAGGAGGATTGGCTGCCTTGAAATTACTCTCTTCCTCCTCCAAGATAAGAGACGATCTCATGAAGAAGACCACCTATTTCCGAAACAAAATGACAGAAGCAGGATTCCAAATTCCAAAAGGCGAACACCCTATTGTTCCCATCATGCTGTATGATGCCAAAAAAGCAAAAGATATGGCCGCTGCCCTACTGAAGGAACGTATCTATGTGGTAGGCTTTCATTATCCCGTAGTACCCCAAAATCAGGCTCGGATACGTACACAAATCTCTGCCCTTCATAGTATAGAAGACCTGGACTATGCTATCCATACCTTTGCTAAACAGGGAAAAAAGATGGGGATACTCTAAAACATCAAGGCTCACCTTGAAATTATCAACCCACTAGGTTTTTAATTTCTTTTTCCGTGCGGATGGAAAAAGGATATTATTCAATATAAGACGATATCCTGCAGAATTCGCATGCAGGTTTAGGTCCGTAGGGGGTTCTCCGACAAAATGTTGATAGTCTTCGGGATCATGCCCTCCGTAAAATGTCCAGAAGCCTTTGCCTAAGGTACCATGGATATATCTGGCTTCTCCCAGATCCTTGTTTTCACCCATCGTAATGACAGAAGATTTGATCAAATCTTTCCTAAAAGCCGTCGTTTGACCCATGAAACCCTTTATAACATGAAGATGATTTTGGGTAAGCATAGTGGGGATGGGATCCCATTTGGCTGAAAATTGAAAAAGCGTAAAATAATCATTGGACTCCCCCACACCCCTACCTTGTAAAGAGGTGTCTATATCAGAATACTCATAAACATAAGGATTGGTGGTCACCTTAAAGTTCGTAAATGCAAAGGTCTGCTCAAAATCAAGACGCGTATTCACCCCAGGCGTCACAGGATCTCCATCATAAACCGATTCACAGATATCAACACGCTGCGCAGCCAAAGCAATGTCAAATGTATCCGTAGCCGAACACATAGCAAAAAGAAAACCGCCACCCTTCACATAATCCTTCACATTGTTGACCACCTGAGATTTAAGCTTAGAAATCTTTCTAAACCCATGTTTATGAGCCATTTTAAGTTGCTCCTTTTGCTGTTGCTGATACCATCGGGAATTGCCATGCGAAGCCAAAAATTTTCCACCCTGTCCTGTAAAATCTTCATGATGAAGATGTAACCAGTCGTATTTCACAAGATCATGGTGAATAATTTCATCATCAAAGATCAGATCATAAGGAATTTGTGCATAGCTCAAAACCAAGGTGACGGCATCATCCCAGGGTTGCTTGGATTCAGGAGAATAAACGGCAATCTTCGGTACCTTCTCCAACTTCATCAAATCCATGTTGGAGTCCTCAGCAGCTATAATATCAAGAATTTGATTCACCTCCCCACTACCTAATATTTGATAACTCACACCCCTTATAATTAACTCCTGTTCCAGCAATTCCTCATAAGTGAAAAGAAAACTCCCACCCCTATAATTCAAAAGCCAATCCACATGAATCTGTCGTTCCAAAATCCAATACGCTACCCCATAAGCCTTAAGATGATTGCTCTGTGTATCATCCATAGGAACAAAGAGATGATCTGCCCTTAAGGGCAGCCACAACATACAGATCCCGAAAAATAATCCCATACATCTAAACCCTCTGATCATATCTTCTCATAAGATGTCCTCACATTCAATACCCAAATATACAATCTATACTCCATCCACCTGAATTATATCTAATATATCCTTCCCAAGTCCATATCTTATCTTCAAGATTTGGGTTCAAAATGAGAACGTGTTATCAAGAAGGTCTTCCAACGTTTGAACTCTGAAAGAGCTAAGTCTCCTTCTTTTGTCCGAAGAAGATAATACTGATCACCCGGGATGTATCTCAACTCTATATGTTTTGAAGCAGAAGGATAAATGTCCTCTATACGAAGGATAGCCAGGGGTGGGGTCTTGAGGAGACTATCATACCTATCTACCTGTCCAGACAGAATATACTCGTTCACAAGAAAATTATTGAATTGATCTATATAATCACGACAAAAAAGACTATCCACCAAATCCAAACCCCGTACATAAGGTCTGTACTTATCCAAGACTAAAAAGAAATCATCTTCTGGTCTCCGCGGATAATGAATGGAAATACTCTTCAGGCTAAACCAGGTACTCTCAAGAAGTCTCCGATCTCGCCACTGAGAAGCACTCAATTCAAACATACCTGCCAAATATCTCGGATAACCCGGTATCTCCCACAAAACATATTTCTTGTGAAGAGAATCATAAAGATAGGTCTGTTGAGAAAAGCCATGACCTATAACTTCTACAAGCTGAACAGATTCATCCCTATGATATAACCCCACCCGAAAAGAAGATAACTCCTCCACAGGATAACTCAGACTATCTAAGTGATATATCCCTTCTGCACGTAGAAAAATTTGAAAAAGAAGATCTCTGAGCCGATTAGACATGAGATGCCGATCATTGATCTTCCATATTTGATCCGCTTGCCTATGCAATCGTACAGTGTGCTCGGCACCTTCTATCCGAAGCTCCACCAACTCAGCGGTATCCAATTTGGGAAGAAACGAGAAAGCCCTAAGACCCACATTCCGTTCGGAATCAAAAAACCCGATAATGACCCAGGTGATGATCCAGACAGAAATCCATATAACCAGGATCCCTAATGATTTTCTGAATTTTCTAAACAGCAAATCCATACAACTAAGTCTTTTCCCTAAGCGAAGTCCAATTTCTCAGCCGTACCCGACGCAAATAAAAGTTTATACCCCCCATCAAGAATAAAAACATAAAAGGTATTCCAAGATTCAAGATCTGCCACATGCGTCTTTCCTCCCGAATACGCTGTTGATCAAGGGGACGTATCTGAACATGCTTGTTTCGTAGCCATACCGCGCCCTTCTCATTTAACATATAGTCAAGACTATGTTCTAGGAAACGAGAATTTCCATATTGTCTCTGTTCAAAGGGATAAAATCCGACAGGGAATGTTTTGTTGGAACCCAAATGTTTTTCACTAATCAAGAAATCACCATCCCCTACCACCATAAGTTTTCCTTCTCCACGTTTTTGAAAGCTATGAGAATCCACTCCTTTGGGTAGAAGACGATGTTGGTAAAGGGATGAAAATGATCCCTCCAACATGTAGGCTAAAACATGTTTCTGGGAAACAAATCTCTTTCGGTCCAACATTTCCCGATGCAAAGAAGATAAACTAATTATGGAGGAAACAGGTGAGATTCGGGTTTGGGAAGAAGAGAAAAGAAAAGGCGTCTTACGAACCCCAGAAACCGATACAGTATCTAATGGAGAAGCTATTCTAAAAACTAAGGCCTCCATATTTCTAAGTATAGGATGCTCTGCCACATGATTCACAACCGGATAAATAGGCATAAAAGGATATTGAATCTGAGGCCGATCCCCCAAATCACCCATAACCACAGGATATTTAGCACATTGCGTATCATGAAGAAGTTGTGGAAGAATTTTAATTCCACAATTGAAAAGCCAATCCTCTATACCTAAAACCTGAGATAGCAAAAGATGTTCTTTACCCCCTGCCAAATCTTCCATACCCAGAGAAATCCCCTCCGCAAAGAGCAGTATATTTCCCCCGTTCAGGAGATATTGATCGAGATGATATTTTTCCTTCTCGGTAAAGGGTTTGGTGGGTTTGAGTAAACAAAGGGCTGCATAGATTTTGGGATTTAGGGGTTCTGCAAGAGATACGTTCTCTACCTTATAATTCTCTCCCAATAACTCCTTCACACCTTCCCAATAGAGGGTATCCAAAGACGCGTGTTCTGTCAGCATGGCTACCCGATATTTATGACCTGCAATCCATGATTGGATTTGACTCAGGAAAAGATATTCCAAATTCTCAAGAGACTGATTTAATATCTCCTCCGCAGAAGCTTGACGCTTTCCCTGTATCAGTGAAAACACCTTTTCTCGATTCCCATACCGAACCTTAACACTTGGAAAAACCCAGGTCTCTATCTCCTTACCCCCCTCTTTATAATGAAGTCGGGTGGGCATAATTCCCTGCTCAGCTAGATGACGAAGGTATTTTTTTTGATCCCGAACCGAAAATTCTTCTTTCATAGGGGATAGGAATCGGTAGCTAAACATCTCTTCGGGTGCCATTCTCATGAATGCGTTGAGAAGATCTTTAAGATGTTCTTGTAGTCGTCGGAAAGCTGGAGGCATATCCTCACCTGAAAGATATACCTCCACATACAGCTCTCGCCTTAATTTTCCCAACTGCTCCCTACTGAGATCTGAAAGGGAATGTCTCTTTTCTGGGGTAATATCCCATTTCAGGGATAGCAAAGAAAAGATAAAGATAATCCAGCCTCCAGCTAAAACAGCGTTTA
>JAPOQI010000132.1 GCA_026710765.1 Cytophagales bacterium
CTATCCTGGGATATCAGTCTATTCTGCGAATACGGGCGCCTATTTTTCCGAGCCGTTGGCATAGATCTTCGTACCCTCGGTCTATTTGTTCCACATTATCTATCTTGGAGGTTCCTTCTGCAGAAAGTGCAGCCAGCAGTAGTGCCACGCCTGCCCGTATGTCCGGAGAAGACATCCGAACGGCACGCATTCTTTTTTGTCGATTCAACCCAATCACCAAAACTCTATGTGGATCACAAAGTGTAATGTGCGCACCCATTTGAATTAAGACGTCTACAAAGAAGAGACGGCTTTCAAACATCCTCTGGTGAAAAAGAACACAGCCCTGAGCTTGTATGGCAGTCACGATTCCTATACTAATCAGGTCAGGGCTTATACCTGGCCAAATGCTATCTGAGAGCGTTATAAAAGAGTCGTCCAGGCATTTCTTAATGACATAGTTGTCCTGTACGGGGACATGTAAATCTTCTCCACGGTGGTGGACTGTTATTCCCATCTTTCTAAAAATTGTGGGTGTGGCGCCCAGATCTTTTATCCCTGCCTGAGGGATGGTGATTTCTGATTGGGTCAGGGCTGCCAACCCGATAAAACTACCTACCTCAATCACATCTGCAAGCAATACATGCTCAGTTCCTGCTAAGGAGCTCACACCCTGTATGCGAAGATAGTTGGTACCTATGCCTTCTATTTTCGCCCCCATGCGGACCAACATACGACAGAGTTGCTGTATATAGGGTTCGCAGGCGGCGTGATAAATTGTTGTATCCCCCTTCGCCATAACGGCTGCCATGATAAGATTAGCGGTGCCTGTAACGGAGGCTTCTTCCAAAAGGATGTCGCTGCCGACAAAACCCTTGGTAGAAAAGGTGTATTCATTTTTCTGAAAGGAATACTCAATCTTCACACCCAAGGCCTTCAATCCCGACATGAGCGTATCCATCCTCCTCTTTCCTACATTATCGCCCCCCGGGGCAGAAAGGATCAGCTTGTTCCAACGAAATAAAAGTGGGGCTATCATCAAAATAGAACCCCGCAAAAAACCTACCTTCTCCTGAAAAGAAGAACGCAATAGTACTTCAGGGTTAAGATGCTTGGCTGAGAAAAGATAGACCCTCTCCTCTTCTCTATGTACTTCTACTCCCAATTCACGGAGAATGTCTATCATCAAGAGGACATCCCGTATCAAGGGTAGATTAGAAATGCGGACTTCCTTTTCGCTCAGCAGAAGGGCTGCCAATACTTGGAGTGCCTCATTCTTGGCACCCTGTGGGTATATTTCACCCTTGAGAGGGGCCCCACCTTCCACCAAAAAAGAAGCCATTCAATGCCTCTTTTTAGAATAATTTTGCCTACCTGGATGATTATTCGGACGTCGCTGCTGCCCTCCCCGTCTGTGGTTGTGGCGTACAGGACTATGGTGTTGTGTCTCTCTTCGGGTGGGGACTTGGACGTCAAATAGATCATGTTCCTTAATCTTATCCAGGTCGCAAACCAGTTTTCCGTCCGACAGATCACGGAGGTGATCCACAATCGTTTCATCACCCACATTCTCCCGATTCCACTCCATATAAAGACCCTTCATCAAACGACCTATATGTAGGGCAACATGTGATCGCTCTTCATCATCTTTGATATCCTTCGCTTCTTCCAACAGGAGCTCTACATTCCTGCCGTAAAACTTATAGCGGATATCGTGTATATTATATTTCATATTTCCAACTTTGCTCCAAGATAAACAAATTATTTCTAAACCTATACTTTTTTTTAATCTTTGTTCCAATTCATCATATTTCAGTATCTCTCATATATGCTCCACTTGATCTACTAAGGTTAATATAAGGGAATTATATAACTAACTGGAAGAAAGAGAATCGGGTCGTCGGCTTTTCGTCCTTTTTAGGGACTCCTTATATCTCCAAGCTTCTATTTTGGCCTCGTGACCTGATCGTAAAATCTCAGGCACCTTCCATCCCTTATATTCGGCAGGACGAGTATAAACGGGGGCGCCCAAGAGTCCATCCTGAAAAGAATCGCTCAACGCACTGCTTTCATTATTCAGCACGCCCGGGAGCAACCGAACGACAGAATCTACCAATATCAATGCCGGCAATTCTCCACCTGTCAGCACATAATCACCCACGCTGATTTCTTGTGTAACCAAGTGTTCCCTAACCCGCTCATCCACACCCTTATAATGACCACAAAGCAAAATAAGATTTTGGTACAGGCTATAACGGTTGGCAAGAGTTTGTGTCCAAGGGGTCCCGTCTGGGGACAGGAAAATCACCTCATCATAGTCTCTTTCAGCAAACAGGGTTTGGATACACCGATCCACAGGCTCTACCTTCAACACCATCCCTCCACCTCCTCCGTAGGGCTCATCATCCACCGTACGATGGCTGTCCGTAGTATAGTCTCGCAGCGAATGAACCGCTATCTGTACCTTAGCCCTTTGCTGTGCCCGTTTCACAATAGAGCCCTCCAACGGAGAACTCAGTAAATCGGGTAAACAACTGATAATATCTATCCTAAGCACCCCTCATTCATCTCTAACAAGCCCTCGGGAAGATTCATATATAAAACCTTCCGCTGTGTATCAACCTTTTGAATTCCCTCCAAAGCGAACGGAACCAGAACCTCTTTTTCGCCGACCCGAACCCGCAATAAGGGATTTTCCCTTATCTCCTCTGAGACAGAAATTACCTGACCTATCTCTTTGTTTCCATCATAAAGCCTAAAACCCTCAACATGGCGAGCCCTCAATTTTGTGGACCCCTGTCCCGCATGGGATAAAGAGCTATCAACAGATATATACAAACTCCGTCCCACAAAGAGTGAAGCCTTCTCCTGGCTATCTACTCCATCAAGAGCTAAAACCGTCTGAGCCTTAGAAAGCCTTTGTTGAAAAAGCACCGCATAGGGTACAAAGACATCATCCACAGACAAATACAAAAGATCCTGTCGAAAATCGTCCCCAGTGCAGAATAGACGAAGCTTGATCCGACCCTTCCTACCCCAGATTCCAACTATCTGACCCCACAAAGAATATCCATGAACAGCCCCCGAAACCACAAACAATAAATAAAAGAAATTATATACCCGTTGAATCAATTAAATGAAAATAATTGATTAAATAGAAATCTTTTTCATTGCAAGAGATTCAATAGATATGTATTCCCCTATATTATTCCCTTAAAATCATCCCGATCCGCTCGCTTGATCTCAGCAATAATATCTTCTAATTTTCCCTGAACCCATTCGTGCTTGTTGGGAAAATGTGTATGAATATGCTTTTCCACCTCCCTGAAATTGGGACTTAGATGTGTATATTCATATTTGTAGGCTCTATCCGGATCGGTCCTTTGGTAACCTGAGAGGTCCTTGGCAATACCCACCTTATATTCCCCAGGGTATTTGGGATGACTAATCACATAAATATGTTTCTTCTCCCGATAATCCACACCTTGATCCGTTCTCTTGGGCGGATGCTGTTTATAGTTAATTTTGTCTTCCCAAAAGAGGGCCCTGGCTTGTCCATTTTCTTTGCCTTCTACTTCTTTGGCTAATCGCTGTTTGACAAGATCATGTGCCTTTGTGCTGACATCTACGCCGATCCA
>JAPOQI010000101.1 GCA_026710765.1 Cytophagales bacterium
ATAAATATATATATTTATTTGTTTATTTGTTAGGAATTAAAATTTTATAAGTATATTCGCACACGTTTTGTTAATGTGGTTTCAATCTAAATAATTGTATCAACTAAAATTTTTAACCTACGATGAATAAGAACACTTCTTGCGCCTACTGCCTCTCCCATGGTCGTTCTGTCTGTACCTGTTCTGTTATTTTAAGCTTTTTCCTTTGCTTTCCATTGTTTTCTCAATCTCAGGCTTCTCTCTCAGGGAGGGTGCAACAGGAGAATGCTGAACCCCTCCAACATGCCAATATCCTGTTGATAGAATCCAAACAGGGAGACAACACGAATGCCAAGGGCGAATATGAGGTCAAAAATATAGACCCTGGTGATTATACCATTTCAGTTTCTTTCATAGGCTATGAGAGTTTAATAAAAAAGATCCGTTTGGAAGCGGGTGTGCAAAAAATGGACTTCACCCTTTTGGAAAGTGCGGAAGGCATGGAAGATGTGGTTATTTCAGGTGCCTTGCGTAAGGAAACACTTCGGGAGACACCCATAAAGATAGAGGTATATGGACAAGAATTATTTGAAAAAAATCCCACAAATAACCTGCTGGAAGGATTATCTTTGGTCAATGGCGTTCGTCCCCAACTGAATTGTGGGGTCTGCAATACGGGAGACATACATATTAATGGACTAGAGGGTGCCTATACTATGGTGGCCATAGATGGTATGCCGCTCATGGGTGGGCTATCCACGGTGTATGGCTTTTCTGGGATCCCTACGGGTCTGATAGAACGTGTAGAAATTATAAAGGGACCCGCTTCTTCTATCTATGGATCCGAATCCTTGGCGGGCTTCATCAATATCATTACCAAAAGTCCGCAACGGGCACCCATAATGCATGGAAATTTCATGTTTACCTCATGGCGAGAAGCTAATTTAGATCTCGGTGTGAAGACTGTGGCCTCTGAAGGGGTCAGTGCCCTTACCAGCATCAATTCTTTTCGCTATCAAAGTCCCTTTGATTTTGATTTGAATGGACTTACAGATCTTGCCCTCCAAGAACGAACTTCGGTCTTTCAAAAATGGAGCATTGAGCGCCCAGGTGGAAGAGATATCTCCATAGCGGGTAGATATTATTATGAGAACAGATGGGGCGGTCAAACCGATTGGGAAAGTACTTTCCGAGGATCTGATGAGGTATATGCAGAGGAGGTATCTACAAAGCGTTGGGAATTCATCTCAGCCATTCCTCTACCCGTTTCAGAAGAAATCAATCTATCCCTAGCCTACAATAGTCATAGACAGGAAGCCTACTACGGCGATATCCTCTTCTTCTCTACACAACAAATTGCCTTCACACAGCTCAGCTGGCATAAACAGGTAGACCGACATGGGCTCCTTCTAGGACTTGCCAACCGCTATACCTACTATGATGACAACACACCCGCCACCGCAAGTATACTTCCTGGGGGAGAGTTTCGCCTACTAGAAGCTGAGGAACATGAGGAAGCTGAAGAACATGAGGAAGATCACTTGGAAGGAGAAGCACCTGCCGAAGACCTCGTAGAAGGTGAGGAGCTCGACGATCACGACCATGATCACGACCATGATCTCGCCTTCTATCACACCGAAGGCGACATGCCAGCTGCGCGAACATATCGTATAGCGCATAGTGGACCCGCTTCAGGGGAAGCAGAACTAGTTGTGGATCCGGAATTTATTGGTAATAGGGTAGATCATACCTGGCTTCCTGGTTTTTTCCTTCAGGACAATATTCGTTTGTCTTTGAATCATCGTTTCCTGGTGGGTTATAGACTGGATTATCATAACCGTCACGGATTTATTCATACCCCCCGATTAGCCTATCTCTGGGACCTTCCTGGAAGGCAAGCCCTACGAATAAATTCAGGGAGCGGTTTCAGGGTGGTAAATATTTTCACGGAAGATCATTCCGTACTGACAGGGGTCCGCCGTGTACAGATCGGTACGCTTTCACCTGAAACCAGCTATAATGCCTCCCTGACCTATGAAAATGGATTTGATCTTACGGATGAAGACTTTTTAAACATATCTTCTTCGGGATGGTACACGTATTTTGGAAACCAAATCTTACCAGATTATGACACAGATCCACGTGTTATCATTTATGATAACCTGGATGGATATGGTATTTCTCGGGGGCTTGCATTAGAATTAGAGTTCCATCATATTCCTGTGATTGATATCCACGCGGGTGTCACTTTCATAGATACCTATTTGTTTGAAAATAATACCCGACAACTTCCTGTCTTCCACGAACGATGGAATGGCACCTGGTCTGCCGCATACAAAATACAATCGCTCTCCCTACTCCTGGACTACACAGGAACCTTATATGGTCCTATGCGCCTTCCCTTGGTTGGGGAAAATGATCCCAGGGCTTCTTTTTCTCCTTGGTTCAGCATTCAAAATGTACAGTTCACTTGGTTTCAAGAGGGTTGGGAACTCTATGGGGGCGTGAAGAATATTTTAGATTTCACGCCGCCAACCAATATCATTCTCAGACCCCATGACCCCTTTGACACTGAGGTCCAATTTGATGATTTGGGAAAACCCATCCCTACACCTAATAATCCTAATGGTCTAGTATATGATTCCACCACACAGGCCTTTGCACCCAATCAAGGAATTAATCCCTACATAGGATTGAGATATAATCTGTTCTAAGAACAGAAGGCAAAGATTTTCCCCCCAAACATAGTCTTCACTATGTTTTCATGTTGTGAAATACCCTTTGCACATCATCGTCTTCTTCAAAGAGGTTGAGAAATTTGATGACCTGCTGAGCCTCTGTGGAAGACAAACTGATGGGATCCTGGGGTAAACGACGAAGATCGGCTTGTATGATATCCAGACCCAACTCCTCTACGGCCTTTTGCATTGCACCAAATTGTTCAAAAGGACATGTCACACCTATACCATCTTCTCCCAGATCTTCTATCTCCGAGCTACCCGCATCAATTAGTCGAAGGACCATCTCATCTCCCCACTCAGGTGATCTTTTTAACAAAAAGCATCCCACGCGTTCAAACAAAAAATCCAAGGTACCTGGCTTGCTCATTCGTCCTCCATGCTTGGTGAACAAATATCTGATCTGGGCTATGGTACGATTTAGATTATCTGTCAAGGCTTCCACATAGACGGCTATTCCATGTGGGGCATATCCCTCGTATAACACCTCCTGATAATTCTCTTCACCCGCACCCGTAGCCTTTTTGATGGCACGGGCTATGTTTTCTTTGGGAAGATTATCTGATTTAGCATTTTGTACAGCCAGTCTTAGTCGTGCATTTCCTTCTATAGAGGGTCCACCTAGTTTGGCTGCAATGGTAATTTCTCTCGCCAAACGACTAAACAACCTACCCCGCTGTGCATCGGCAGCCCCCTTTTTTCGCTTGATGGTAGACCATTTGCTATGACCAGACATGATAATACTTTAATATTCGCTACGGATAACCTTATTTTTCTGCTTTTCTCTATAATTTAGATAGGCATTTCGTACCCGAGGAAGATATATACTGCCTTTGTGTTTCAGGATAAAATCTTTAGATTTTTCTTCCCAGAGATCATATTTATCAATTTTTTTCAAAATCTTGAGTTCCAAAAAAGCGGCCTCATCTGAACCCATAGCTTGGAGTTCCTCAAGAGCTTTTAGGGGTTCTTGAACCTGAGTATAGGTCTTAGCCAATAGGTACCCCACTTCTCCCTGAAGATTCGGATGAAGATTCATGCCCTTCATCTCTTCCAATATTTGGATAGCCTCTTCAAAATCTCGGCGCCAAATAAGATGTTCTGCTTCCGCATACTTTTTGAGCTGTTGATACGAAACTCCTGTGCTATCCTTCACGTAGGGACGTAAAAAATGGGACATAGAAAGTGCATCATTGGCTGTCATTGATGAGCTTGCCCGTTTTAAGACAGAAGCTTGTTCTCGTGCTAGTTGGAAAGCATGTTGATAATAGGTGCTTCGGACATTTTTTAATTTCGCCAATTGTACCATTTCAGGAAAATTTTCCATTTCCCTTTCCACCCGCAAATACATCAAAATGGCTTCCCACGGTTTGCCATCCAGGTTTAATAAATCTCCCAAATCCAGCAGACAATATCCTCTTAGCTGAGGATATAACTTTGGATTTGCCAACAATTTTTCCAGTATGGCACGCGAACCCAAATAATCTTTTTTATAAAATCTGAGTAGTTTTGCCTGTCTCCGCAAGGCTTTCCACTGGGTTTCACCCGCTTGGGTTCTGCGGATCAATTCTTCATATTCTTGCAATAGATCCTCTAATCTATGGGTCTTAACTGGATGTGAATCCAACCAGATTACCTCCTTTATCCTGATGAGATAGTAAATCGCAATCTCCGCATGGATACTTTCAGGATAGGCTGAGCGAATATAATCTAAAATGAGTCGGGCAGATTCGTATTCCTCTACCTCAAAAGCCTCTTTGGCTACATCCAAGGCTTGTTCAACAGAATAAAATCCATGCCTATTTCCCAACTTTATCCAAAAAAGCATACGCGAAAATTGCTGCATCTCCCTATTTCCCCATATGGCAAAATATACCATAGTCTTAAAGGCACTATTTGGACTAGCTAATTTAAACACTGTGCGAACCAATATCCTCCCCAAGGAAAACTTAGTCTTAGCCTCAAAAGCTGAAACATAGCTTGAAACAAAAGAGTCAAGCACCTTTCTCCATTCAGGATCCGTCTGAATTAAAGGCGATAAAATTTCCTCCACCTCAGGCATATGTTTATCAAAATTCAAACTAACATAGTGCACAAGCTCTGCCAAAGCATCGTCTCTCTGACGGGTCTCTATATATAATTTTCCTAAGGGAAGGGTATAGAGTGCCTCGTCATTCTTCCATTTCCTACCCTCCTGATACAAATTGATCCCATATTTCTTCAGATTCCGATGGCTGGCATATTCCGCTACACGGGGAATGAGATAGGTTTTATTCTTGAGGTCAGCCAACAATCTCTTCCATGTTTTCTCCTTGGCCTTTTGATTGTTTATAAGTTCATAGAAATACATTTTATCCAATAAAAAACTGGGTTCCTTAGAACGTTTAAAGGCTTTTTCAAGATATTTAAGGGCCCTACCATAGGTTTTTCTTTCTTCTAAAACACGAAGATATTCCCTGTGAACCGAGAGATTTTTATAAAATCCTCTCTTCAAAAGTCGCTCATATCCATTATAAGCCTTTTTATAAAGACCTTGTTCTAAATAGGTTCGGGCTATATCCAGGTCGGCCCTCGGACTCAGTTGGGAACCCCGTTGTGCATGACAAAAAAAGACCAAGCCCAATGCCATGGTAGAAAAGAATAAACTACGAATCCTTTTTGGGTCTATGATGAAAGGAAGGTATTTTTGGAACATAAGAGACATAAGGGAATAACCCCATCCCGATAGAGGACCAAGATAACATGTTTTTCCGCAGGATAAACGTTCTTAACCCCTCCTAGGACATAAAAAAATGAACAAGATTTCCAAGATATCCTTTGAGATCCAAGCAAAAGATCCCGAAACCCAAGCACGAATGGGTCTGTTAACCCTGGGTAAACATAAAATTTCAACGCCTGTCTTCATGCCCGTAGGAACGAAAGGAAGTGTAAAAGGTGTTTTTCAACATGAGCTAAAAAAATTGGGGGCTTCCATTTTGCTGGCCAATACCTATCATCTTTCCCTTCGTCCGGGTATGGATATTCTTCGGGCTGCCGGGGGACTTCATAAGTTTATGGGTTGGTCAGATGCCTTGCTAACGGATAGTGGGGGTTATCAAGTTTTTTCTCTGAAAGAACGTAGGGTTCTTGATGAAGGAGGAGTTTGTTTTCAATCCCATATAGACGGATCTCGGCACATATTTACACCCTCTTCGGTCATAGATCACCAACGAATTATAGGTTCTGATATCCTCATGCCGCTGGATGAATGCCCACCCGCAGGAACCCCACTGAGTTATCAAAAAAAAGCCCTGCACAGAACCCATACATGGTGGGCACAATCTCAGAAACATTTCAAAGAAACAACAAATCTATCCAATCACTCTCAAGTTCTTTTTCCCATCCTACAAGGTGGACCCCATAAAATTCTTCGTCGGGAGGCAGCTGATACCATGATGTCTTATGCCCCCGAGGGCTATGCCCTCGGGGGCTTGAGTGTGGGAGAACCCAAGGAAGATATTTACAAGGTAGCCTCATGGATGGGAGAGTGGCTTCCATCTGAGAAACCCCGTTATCTCATGGGACTGGGAAGACCCGAAGATCTATTAGAAAGCATCAGCATGGGAATGGATATGTTTGATTGTGTGATCCCAACCCGAGAAGGACGAACAGGACGACTCTTTACTAGTCAAGGTATTTTAAATATCAAAAATAAAAAATGGGAAAAAGACTTTAATTGTATTGACCCCAATCTACCCAATTCCAGCATTGGGAAGACCTACCAAAAAGCCTATTTACGACATCTGTTCATGACACATGAAATGCTAGGTGCCCAAATTGCAAGTCTTCACAATCTTTCCTTTTACTTTTGGCTCATGCAAACTGCCCGACATCATATTCAACAACAAAGCTTCCGAACTTGGAAAAAACAAATCCAAGCTACCCTCGCCGCACGGATATAGTTTCTTTAAAATCACAACCTATATGTCCAAATCTCACCCTACCGATAAAGCCTTTCTTAACTGGATCCAAGAAAAGATTCAGAGAAAAAAGGACAACTGCCCCCTACTCCTACTCGCACCCATGGAGGACGTAAGTGACCCTCCTTTTCGTAAAATCTGTAAAGAAATGGGTGCCGATATTATGTACACAGAGTTTATCTCATCTGAAAGCTTGATCAGAAACATAGAAAAAAGTAAAAAAAAGCTAGACATATTCTCATATGAACGTCCTATCGGAATTCAATTATTCGGTCACGATATAGATTCTATGGTAGAAGCCGCAGCCCTAGCAGAACAGGTTGAGCCTGATCTGATTGATATCAATTATGGTTGTCCTGTCAAAAAAGTAACCTGTAAGGGAGCGGGTGCTGCAATCCTGCAAGATCTACCCAAGATGCAATCCATGACCGAAAAAATTGTAAAACAGGTCAAAGTACCCGTTACGGTCAAAACACGGCTGGGTTGGAATACCCAAACCATCCGAATTGAAGAAGCCGTCCTCCGATTACAAGATGCCGGCATATCTGCACTCAGCCTCCACGCACGAACCCGACAACAAATGTATAAAGGGGAAGCCGACTGGACCTATATTCGTCTATTGAAAGAAAATCCCCGAATTAAAATTCCCATCTTTGGAAATGGCGACATCAAATCCCCACAAATAGCCCATCAAAACTATCACAATTACAAAGCCGATGGACTCATGATCGGAAGAGCCTCCATAGGATGTCCATGGATATTTCGGGATATCCGAAGCTATTTTAATACAGGTGAAATCCCACCTGCCCCAAGTTTTTTAGAACGATTAAATATCATACGCAGACACCTCCAACTCTCCATGGCTTGGAAAGGAGAACGTGTCGGAATTCTAGAAATGCGAAGACACTACGGGCCCTATCTGAGAGGACTCCCACATATCAAAAAGATCAAAGAACGACTCCTGCACGCCACCTCAGCCGAAGAAATCAAAAGTTTCCTGGACGCAATAATCAACAACTCCCAAAACATAAGCCCTCATACTGAATATTTGTTTCAGTATGAGGGCTCCCAACAAATAACTAGTTAAATAATCAGGCCTGACGATATCTTTCGGATATCTTATTCCAGTTGATAATCTGGAAAAAAGCCTTGACATAATCGGGTCTGCGATTTTGATAGTTCAAATAATAGGCGTGTTCCCAGACATCTAATCCCAAAATAGGTACAAACTTACTCGAGAGATCACAAGCTGTTCCCTCCCCAAAAGAAGGCATAAGCGGATTGTCCTGGTTGGGTGAAGAACAAATTTTCAAATCATTACCCTTCGCACAAAGCCAAACCCATCCACTTCCAAACCGAGACAAAGCCGCCTTAGTAAATTCATCCTGAAACTGGGTCTGACCCCCAAAAGAAATCTTTATAGCATCCCCCAACTCCTCAGAAAGGTCCCCGTTCCGAGAACTCAAGCTTTCCCAAAAAAAGCTATGATTCCAATGCCCCCCACCATTATTCCTAATGGCAGGAATATCCACATGATTAGCTAACAATTCCTCCAAGGAGAGGTCCCCTAGCTTCCCATCCTCTACAGCCTTATTTAGATTATTCACATAGGTAGCATGGTGCTTTCCATGGTGTATCTCCATGGTGCGAGCATCTATATGAGGTTCCAAAGCATCAAAGGCATAAGGAAGTGCGGGGAGTTCGAACTTAGACATATCTTCTTCTCTTTAAGTTTAGGCCACAATCCAAATGGTTAACACGTACAGTCCTCGCAATTGCAGGGATCGCAGGTACAATCCTTACATCCTCCTTCCCTGCAAGCCTCGCAAGAACAATCACACGTATTCTGGCTCAAAACATATTTCATTTTTTCTATTTCAAATATTCTAGACATATTTCCGTAATTTTAAATTTACAAACAAACCAAACAAAGGTCAGACCACACATGGCAGCAGACCCAAGCCCTAGGATAACTAAATTTTTTCCATAGTTTTCAGATTTTGGAAAAATTTTTTCAATTTTCTTTCCAAGAATCTGCTTGTTCGTATCCAAGACTCTGAGGACCATCCCGCTACATGTGGACTCAGTAGCACCCTGGGATGGCCACACAAATACTTAAAAGCATTCTTCTCTTGCAAGGATAATTGGATAGGGGGCTCTTTTGGAAAGACATCCAATCCTGCGGCAAACAGATTTTCCCCTTCCATAGCCTCTTTGAGATGAACCATATGAACCACCTTCCCCCTGGAAGTATTTAAAAGTACCAACGGATTACGCCAAGTTCGGAGAAAAACCTCGTCCACCATGTGATGGGTTTCAGGACTGAGTGGGACATGTAAACTAATAATCTGAGCCTGTTCTAAGAGGGTCTTCAAGTTCAGTTCTTCCACATATCGGGGTGCATAGCCCTCCTTGTACTTATCATAAGCCAAGATACGGCATCCAAAACTGCGGAGACGTCGGGCAAAAGCACTGCCCATATATCCGTAGCCTATAATACCTACATTCTTATTCTTAAGTTCCATACCCCGATGCTTTTCCCGTTCCCATCTCTCTTGCCGAAGACTCTCATGGGCAGGCAGAAGCCTGTGCATAATTGCCAATAACATAGCCATTGTGTGCTCTGCCAGACTATCCTGATTTCCCTCAGGGACCCTTAATACAGATACTCCCTTTTTTTCAAAAAAATCAACATCTATATCATCCAATCCCGCACCTGCTCGGGCAATACATTTGAGTTTTCCAATTCCTGTTCTTTTGAAGGGTTCGGATCGTATTTGTCGGGTCCGACAAACGATCCCATCATATTTTGATGCCTTTTGGTAAAAATCAAAATCATCCCGAGGTTCATCCCACACAATATCTATTTCTTGGGGGAGATGTTGAAAAAATGATCTGTCCATACGATCCACCACCCATATGCAATATTTAAACCCCATATCAAATATCCAAACTGGTACCTAACTTAGATTAAACTCCCTTGAAGCTTGTACACAAATATCTAAAATATGCTAAACTTGGGGTATGTCATCCCCTCGGAGGCTGGGTCTGTACTTGCTCGCTTAGCTATGGGGTATGAGTTTCTGGGGCTGAGATGAAAGGAGAAATTCACTTACTTAGAGTAGAGATTGATCGCCTTTTAAAACGTTGTCAAGAGTTGGAAAAGAGATGTACCTCTTTGCAATCCGTACAAGAAAAAAAAGTCATAAAAGGTCTTCCAAAATACGTAGATGTGGATACGATTGATAAATTTATTTCCAGGATAGAAGAATGTTTGAACTATCTAGACTCCCTTCGGGAAAAGAAGAATCTTTGAAAACCCTGAAATCTACAAAACACAAGTCTAAGAGACCATGATTTCCGCAGAAGAAGAAAAAAAATTGCACGTCAATATCAAGATTGGAGATAAGGCATATGGTATGTGGGTCCTTGCAAAAAACGAATACCAAGCCCGAAAAACAGCTAAAGAAATCAATGAAGAACTCCAAAATCTCTCCGAGAGAACAAAAATATTTGACTACGAAAAACTCCTAGCCATACATCTGTTCAATCTGAAAACAAGAATAAAATCTGAAGAAGAAGAAAGAGAAAAAGAAGAAAAAGAATTGAAAAAAGATCTCCTAGAACTTAGAAGCACCATTCAAAAAAAACTCAATACCCCCATCTAATATTTTTCAAATTCCAAAATTAAAAGATGGAAATAAACTTCAAATCAAAGACAATATTTGAGAATGATAAGCTGTTTGTCATGCAAGGGATGAACTCTGAATGCGTGGATTTGATCTATCTGGATCCTCCCCATTCAATACCCAGAGAAACTATGCAGCTTCAACGGGTTCAAGGGCGGCAGGCGCTGAGTTTAGTGATACCTGGAAAATGGAAAGACTGGGTCGGAGATGGATTGGCATATATATGGGAAGACCATGGAATTAGTTCAATCACGAATTCAAGTTGATCAAGGTGTGTGGAAAAATATTATTCATCGGAAGGATATCCCCTTTCGTACCGATCAAGAAAAACAGTATTCCATGAAGAAACATAAAAGATTTCCTGTATATCGTACAAGGAAGGGATTTCTAATTAATTGCAAATGCACAAACTTAGGTGGATAGACATCAGAATATTTTTAAAATTTTCTAGTATCTTGACGAGAGACCCAATGCCGCTCAAAAAACAAGTACAGACATGAGTACCTGGAAAGAAACCCTTCAAGGAACCCTGACGAAAAAGTTGGTTGTGGCTTTTTCAGGATCCTTTTTGTTAGTTTTCCTGGTGGGACATCTTTTAGGCAATCTTGCCTTAATGGGTCCCCTGGAGGACGAGGTACGTTGGAATTTCAATGCGTATGCCCATTTTATGACCTCCAATCCTTTTGTCAAAGCCCTCTCCTATCTGACCTATGCTTCATTTTTAGTACATATACTTTATGCCATCTTGTTGGCATGTTTAAATCGTCGGGCTCGTCCTATTGGTTATGCTAAGAGAAGGGGTAAAGAGGAATCTTGGGCTTCCCGAAACATGGGTTTGTTGGGAACTCTAATATTTATATTTCTGGTGATACATTTGCGTAGTTTTTGGTATGAGATGCATTGGGGAGATATTCCATTGGATGCCAAAGGAAACAAAGACCTCTATGAGGTTGTTGTGAAGGCATGTTCGGAACTTTGGTATGTGATTTTATATGTACTCAGTATGGTTTTCCTAGGGTATCATCTTTATCATGGAATCTCTTCTGCCTCCCGAACCTTTGGATGGGATTCTCAGAAATGGTATGGTCGAGCGGCCCAAATCAAGGGTAGGGTCTACGCCATCCTTATTCCCTTCCTATTTGCCCTAATCCCTGTTGTGATCTTTCTAAGAACCCTTTAATCCCAATGTACCATGGCAGTTAAGACCCCTATATTGGATGCTAAGATTCCCAAGGGGACTTTATCAGAAAAGTGGTCTGCTTATAAGTCTCATGCAGGTCTGGTGAATCCTGCAAATCGCAGAAAATATGACATTATTGTGGTGGGAACAGGCTTGGCGGGATCTTCTGCGGCAGCCTCCTTAGCTGAGATGGGGTACAATGTGAAGTCTTTTTGCTTTCAAGATAGTCCCCGAAGGGCACATAGTATTGCGGCACAGGGAGGTATTAATGCTGCGAAGAATTATCAAAATGATGGAGATAGCGTTTTCAGACTCTTCTACGATACCATCAAAGGAGGCGATTATCGGGCCCGAGAAGCAAATGTACATAGACTGGCAGAGCTAAGTACTCATATCATTGATCAGTGTGTCGCCCAAGGCATTCCTTTTGCCCGAGAATATGGGGGTCTCTTGGCAAACCGTTCCTTCGGAGGCGCCCAGGTATCCCGAACCTTTTATGCCCGGGGTCAGACGGGTCAACAATTATTATTGGGTGCATATAGTGCTTTAAGTCGTCAGATACAGCTAGGGAAGGTTCAGCAATTTTCCCGACACGAGATCTTAGATCTAGTGATTGTGGAGGGAAAAGCACGGGGTGTTGTGGTTCGGGATTTGGTTTCGGGAAAGATATCCTCTCATAGTGCGCATGCCGTATTATTATGTACAGGGGGTTATGGAAATGTCTATTTTCTTAGTACCAATGCAATGGGGTCTAATGTAACGGCATGTTGGCGTGCGCACAAAAAAGGAGCCTTTTTTGCGAACCCTTGCTTCACACAAATACACCCTACCTGTATTCCTGTTCACGGAGACCATCAATCCAAATTGACCCTTATGTCTGAATCTCTCAGAAATGATGGTCGGGTATGGGTTCCCAAAACCCCTGCCCTGGCTGAAAAGGTTCGCAAAGGGGGTCTATCACCCGAAGAGCTATCCGAAGAGGATCGGGATTATTTTCTGGAAAGACGTTATCCTGCTTTTGGGAATTTGGTGCCTCGGGATGTAGCTTCCCGAAATGCAAAATATGTTTGTGATGAAGGAAAAGGGGTAGGTACGGGTTTAGCTGTGTTTTTAGACTTCAGAGATGCCATAAAACGGGATGGAGAAGATGTTATTCGTTCCAAATATGGAAATCTCTTTGATATGTATCAACAGATTACGGGTCAGGATCCATATCGTGTTCCTATGAATATTTATCCTGCGGTTCATTACACTATGGGTGGCTTGTGGGTGGATTATCAACTCATGACGACTATTCCTGGTTTATATGCCCTTGGGGAGGCAAATTTTTCGGATCATGGTGCGAATAGATTAGGTGCGAGTGCTTTGATGCAGGGTTTGGCAGACGGATATTTTGTTATCCCCTATACCCTAGGCGATTATCTTTCCAACATGCCTTATGAAAAAATACCCACCACCCATCCTGCTTTTCAAGAAGCTGAAAAAGAGGTCCTCAGGGATATACAGAAACTCCTTCAAATACAAGGAAATAAATCCGTAGATTACTATCATAAACAACTGGGATTATGTATGTGGGAATATTGTGGTATGTCCCGAACCCAAAAGGGTTTGGAAAAAGCACGAATTAGGGTGAAGGAATTACGGGAAGAATTTTGGAAAAATGTTAAGGTGGTCGGAAAAAATGAAGATATGAACCTGTGTCTGGAAAAAGCAGGACGAGTAGCCGATTTTTTAGAACTCGGAGAACTCATGATAGAAGATGCCCTCCAACGAGAAGAATCCTGTGGCGGACATTTTCGCGAAGAATATCAAACCCCAGAAGGAGAAGCCCTCAGGAATGATGAACTCTTCTCCTTTGTGTCCATCTGGGAATACGGACAAAAAAAGATGCATAAAGAACACCTTAACTTTGAAGAGGTCAAACCTACACAAAGATCCTACAAATGATAAAGTACCTTTCTAAATATCTCTAAATCATACAGAAAAGATGAAAATAACCCTTAAGATATGGCGTCAATCAAATTCTTCAGAGAAAGGAAATTTCCAAACCTATTCCCTGGAAGATATTTCTCCAGATAGCTCCTTTTTGGAAGTCCTGGACCTGTTAAATGTCCGATTAGAAGAAGAGGGTAAAGATCCCATTCACTTTGATCATGATTGTAGAGAAGGGATTTGTGGGACCTGTAGCCTTTATATCAATGGTCGTCCACATGGTCCCTCCCAAACGACTACTTGTCAATTGCATATGCGTTCTTTCAAGGATGGAGAGCTTTTGTGGGTAGAACCTTGGCGTGCCAAGCCTTTTCCTGTGATAAAAGACCTAGTGGTAGATAGGAACTCCCTTGACCGAATCATACAAGCAGGGGGTTATGTTTCTGTCCGTACAGGAGGTGTTCCGGATGCAAATTCTCTACCGGTGGGTCAGGATTTGGCAGAAGAGTCTATGGATGCGGCTTCTTGCATAGGTTGTGGTGCCTGTGTTGCATCCTGCAAGAATGCTTCCGCCATGTTATTTGTCGCTGCGAAAGTATCCCATTTGGCACTTTTACCTCAGGGTAAAGTAGAGCGTCAGAGTCGGGTTCAGGAGATGATTGCCCAAATGGACAAGGAAGGTTTTGGCTCCTGCACCAATACAGCTGCTTGTGAGGCAGAGTGTCCGAAGAATATTTCTGTTTCACACATTGCCCGTTTAAATAGAGAATTTTTTCTTGCTAAGATCTTGCCAGAAACCAAATGAAACTTTTAACTTTGATCCGAAAGGATTGATTCTATTTCTGAATCTCTTTCATAAATTTGTCACTATATATTAAACCCTTTCTAAAAATTCCTTTTGATTATGAGAAAACCCCTTCTTAACCATCTGGATGAGATGATCTCTTCCCGTACCGTCTTGGAACATCCCTTTTATTTAGCATGGTCTTCAGGAAAATTAACCATGGAGTCCTTAGTAGGTTATTCTAAGGAGTATTTTCAATGGGTCAAGTCGGTTCCCGTTTTTGTGAACCGATTGGTACCTCTCTCGCCCAAGGCACTTTTTCAAGCTGTCAAAGAGAATGCGGCGGAAGAGGCTTCTCATATTCCTTTATGGGAGGATTTTGCAGCCTCATTAGGGATTTCTACGAAAGAGATTCATTCCCATATACCCTTATCCAAGACCCAAGAGGCTATTTCTCTTTTTCTATCCTCTTCCTATGAATTTGAAGCAGGTGCGGCAGCCATGTACGCTTTTGAAAAAGAGATTCCTGCCATTAGTACAACAAAAATAGAGGGTTTAAAAGTCTTTTATGGGATCCATGATGAAAGATCCTTGGAATATTTTGAGGAACATAAAGAGGTGGACATAGCCCACGCAGAAGCATGGGCAAAGATTTTACTCCATTCTCAGACCGAAGAAAAACGACTCGTAGAACAAGCAGATAGGTCTCTCAATGCCCAACACTTGCTCTTGGATGGCTGCTACGAAGCCTACTGCTAAGCCCCCTCCCTCCACCATAAAATACCTTCAGTTTAGGCAGAGGCTCGGGAATTTATGAAAGGGCTGCCCCGATTAAGTATCAATGTCAATAAGGTAGCCACCCTACGCAATTCCCGAGGTGGGACAGAACCATGTCCCATAGCAGCAGCCCTGGATTGTCAAGGCTATGGAGCTCAGGGAATCACAGTTCATCCTCGTCCTGATGAACGACATATTCGTCGGACCGATGTACTATCCCTATCAAAAAAATTATCAGTAGATCTCAATGTGGAAGGTTATCCCAGTGAAGACTATATCCATTTAATACATGAAATCCGTCCGCAACAAGTTACACTCGTCCCTGACCCACCCCACGTATTAACATCAGAAGTCGGATGGGATCTGTCAAAAAAAGCCTCTTTCCTACAAAAGATTATTCCCAGGTTTAAGCAAAAGGGTATTCGGGTTTCTATCTTTCTAGATCCAGATCTCAAACAGCTATCCTATCTCAAAGAAACAGATACTGATTGTGTAGAATTTCATACGGGTCATTATGCAAAAATCTACCCTCAGGACAAGAAAAAAGCCGTAGCTCCTTATGTGCGGGTAGCCAAAAAGGTCCAATCTTTGGGCCTCAGAGTACATGTGGGGCATGATTTGAATCTGAAAAACATAGCTTATTTAATATCTTCTCTCCCCATTTGTCATGAATTATCCGTAGGGCATGCCTTCATCTCAGATGCCCTTAGATTTGGCTTATCCAACACGGTAGCCCTATACCTTCGTGCCATCCGAGATGCGATCCCCTCTGTATGAAAAATAGCCCTTCCGTATCTGTTATCCTGGTAGGTATTTGGTATAAGGGGAAGGGTGCGGATAAGACAGCGGAATACCTGGCAGAACTGGGGTCCATCGCCAGAACAAGAGGGTGGGAGGTGGTTAAAACATTCTCACAATCCCTAGCCCGACCCCACCCCGGTACCCTCATTGGACGAGGTAAGATGGAAGAAATAAAATCCTATATACAAGAACAAAATATAGATCGTCCTATTCAAGGCATCGTGTTTGATGAAGAACTCAGTCCCGTTCACCTCCGGAACCTAGAAGCTTTTTTTCAACTTCCCGTTTCTGATAGGTCCTTGATGATATTAGAGGTCTTTTCACAACACGCCCGAACTGCCCAGGCTAAGGTTCAGGTCAACCTGGCAAAATATGAGTACCTCCTTCCCCGACTAACACGACTCTGGACACACCTTGAACGTCAACGGGGAGGACAAAATACCCGAGGGGGTGCAGGTGAAAAGGAGATTGAAACAGATCGCCGAAACATAAGAAATCGCATCGTGCAACTCAAACGCAAATGGAAAAAAATAAAACGACATGCCCAAGTTCAACGAAAAGGAAGAGAAAATTGGATCCGAATTGCCTGTGTAGGATATACCAATGTAGGTAAGTCCAGTCTCATGAATTTACTCAGCAAGTCTCGGGTGCCTGTGGAGGATAAGTTATTTGCCACATTGGATACCACAGTTCGTAGAATCACATGGCCTGAGGCCCGTTTTCTATTGTCTGATACGGTGGGCTTTATTCGGAAACTACCTCAGAATCTACTCTCTTCTTTCCGATCTACCCTGGATGAGGTACGGGAAGCAGACCTACTACTTCATGTACTGGATATCTCTAATAAATCCTTCTTAGAACAAGCAGAGGTGGTAGAAAAAACCCTGATGGAGGTTTGTCCCCAAAAGATCCCTACCATGTGGATATGTAATAAGATAGATAAACTTTCTGAAAAAGAGAGAGAAGAGGCAGAAAATGAACTTTTTGTCCTCAGAAAACGACACGGTGGAGAAGCCCTCTTCACGATATCAGCCATGCAAAAAACAGGTTTAGATAACATTAAACAAAGCCTATCCAAATGGGTAGCCCAGAAAAAAGGCAACCATCAATCAAGTCCTATGCACACCCAACATGGCCCCGTAGTTCAATGGATAGAATAGAAGTTTCCTAAACTTTAGATACAGGTTCGATTCCTGTCGGGGCTACTCATGAACCACCCTATCTCAATTTTTGAGAATTACCTAAGTCTCCCCTGAATATGGGGATAAAAAACCCTCTAAATATGCGATCTAATATTAAAAACCGAAGCCTCTTCTGTCACGATAACCTAGAAATTTTGAAAAGGATTAATAATTCCTGTATAGACCTAATATATTTAGACCCACCCTTTAATAAGAAAAAAATCTTCACAGCTTCTCTGGGTTCAGATGCGGAAGGAGCTAATTTTGATGATATATTTGGTGAAGAGAATATAGGGGAAGGGTGTTTAGATACCCTTCGGGAAAACCAACCCAAATTGTATTCCTTCCTAAATGGAATTCAAGGCATGGAGGGAAAGCAGGGACCCAATTTCTGTTATCTGATCTTCATGGCTATACGAATCTTGGAGATGCATCGTATCTTGAAAGATACGGGGTCTATCTATCTGCATTGCGATCATACTATGTCCCATTATCTCAAGATTTTGATGGATATAATCTTTGGGGAGAAAAATTTTAGAAATGATATAGCGTGGTGTTATGAGGGGCCTTCATCCTCTAGAATGAGTTCTTGGGCTAGGAAGCACGATAATATATTGCTCTATAATAAGAAGAGGGGATTAAACACATGGTTCTGGGAAGCGGTGGCAGAGGAATATGCAGCGAGTAGTATTTCTTCTTTCAAAAGTCCTTCTAAGTTTGCTGCGGGCAAGGACAGATCCCAATATATTCAACGGGGAAAATATCCCAAAGATTGGTGGCCTATTCCATCTTTGAAAAATACAAAAGAACGACTAGGATACCCCACACAAAAACCTATCAAATTATTAGAACGAATAATTAAAGCCTCCTCCAAGGAAGGTGACATGGTCTTGGATCCCTTTTGTGGTTCGGCTACTACCTGTATCGCCGCTGAGAAATTGAACAGAAAATGGATTGGCATAGATGTCTCCGAGATGAGTTATGTCTTGATAAAAAAACGATTAACCGAAGAACTGAGAAAAAAAGAAACAGAAAACCATGATGAACTCTTTTGGAAAAACAAAATTAATTATGAGACAAATCTCCCTAGGTCTGAGAACACAAATAAGGTTTAGGCCTCCCCGATTAAAGCATCCTTTTTCTGCCAAGATGTATGTCATTCTCTAAATTTTTAGTGCCTTGACTAAGAGGGTACTCCTTAGTTTTTCGTCTGATCATCCTAAGTATCGGAAGGCACAGGCATATCAAAACCTGTTGGCTCTCCAAGGAAACTATTTTGACCATATCTTCCCCTATACACCCGAAGATTTGGGTCTATCTTTTCATCTCAAGCATAGAGATATTCTTCGCCATCGTCGTGGCTACGGCTATTGGATCTGGAAACCCTATATCGTACTCAAAACAATGGATCTCTTGGAAGAAGGAGATATGATATTCTATTGTGATGTGGATAGAATATTCAAGGCCTCCCCCAAACCATTCTTTGATCTATTATCCAGCATACCCCAAGCAATTCTACCCCTAAGTCATCCAAGTTTTTTGGAGTACAAGTATAGCAAGTCAGATCTAATGGGATGCCTGACTCAAGGCTCAGATGGTCTGGACCTCAAGAAAACCCCTCAAATTTGGGCAGGTGCCTTTGTTATCCAGAAGGAATCTTCTGCCAAATCTTTCCTCTTGGAATGGTATGGCTATGCCTCAGAAGAACACTTTCTCTCCGAGACGGCATCCTATCTATATCCCTCTTCTCCTGAGTTTATAAATCATCGCCATGATCAATCTATCTATTCTCTTCTGGTTAAGAAGCACAGATTTAGATATTATATCCTTGGAGAAGAATTCCTTTCTCATAGGGATACAAAAAAAGGATATGGTGTTTTCAATCCTGATATTCAAAATATACTTCAAGAGCGTCCGCATTTTGCTTCGCTTCCTATTCCGCTCAGATGGATATATACCCTTAGGCTGCGTTTTAGATCCTAATCTATGGATAAGGTGGAGGGTCTGATATGTAATATTTTGCCCTTGGGGGTGGTCCCCAGTCTATTCATCCCAACTAATTCTCAATTGTGTTCCCAATATCAAATTACTCAACGGATTGGAGAGGGAAATTCTAGGATTATTGATCCTACGTTCCAAATATACCTGCCAGTTCACAGATTCATTAAGATCATAATCTGCGGATATACGATACTGATAATTATCATTGCCGACCACTTCTACCGCAGACCCTTCTAATATCTTTTGTAGTGTAGAACTATTCCTAAGCGTGAGATTGGCTTGAAAACTTAATGTGTTTTCCAACACATAAGATTCACCCCGAAAATCAAAAGGGATCTTGCTATCCTCCTGAGAATAGGTATAGTTAAACACGATATCACGGGTATAGGTTTCAGAAACCTGATTGTTGGAGAAATTCAGGGCAACATCCCTCCTCCGCCTGTACTCTGTTCTAAGATTCATATTCTCGGCAAAGCCCAAAGAAACACCTATCAAAGGTGCAAAACTTTCCCTCAAAGATATTTGATTAATGATATAAAATGGAACATGACCCCTCTCAGAAACCCGATCAGCTAAAGGATAACGCAACAAGCCATCCCCAAAAGGATCCGTTTGCAACTCCAATTCCCTATCATATAAAAGAGAACTAGAAAAATTCCCCACAGAATATGTGGACGAATAAGCATGGGTTAAGGTAATATTGGAAAAGAAATCCGTGATAAGACCCAATATGCCTGTCAGACCCGAATAACTGAGCTGCCAATTAGGCATCGGACTTCGGAGAAAAGGATTGAGCGAAACAGCATTAGGACTCGTTTCCGAATAAGCCGCAATGAACGAACTAGCTAAAACCTCCTGAGAATTTAAAGGATAGTTAACGAGAGGGTTCTTAAGATCCCATCGGGCTTTCAATATCCGACGATAGTTCTCTAACCTAGTGAAAGCATAATCCCTATCCTGAAAAACGGTTTGAATACTCAAAAAAGAAGCCGAATACGAACCTACCTGAGAAGGTGTGAGGCTCCGATAAGAGGTCAACCCCGCATCATAACGATAGATTTCTTGATAACCTCTTTGGGTACTTCGTTTTAAATTGATTTGCAGACTTAAGGCATCTATGGGTTCCAAATTTAGATTTCCTGTAATTTGTTGAGTAGACTCTTGTTCAAAAGGCATGGTCAGGAGACTACTCTTAACCATCCAACCCCTTGAAGACATAAGATGTCGTATATCTGGATTTTGATCTCCCAAAACAAAAGCATAACCAGGTGCTTGAAATGTACTATCCATCCCCACGATATAAGGAACCACGGTGACACCGGGTAAGTTGGTACGTTGGGTCAGAGAATAGTTGGCATTGGCACTCCTAAACATAAGAATAGGCTTAAACAACCATTTTATCCATAGATCCTGGGGTGCCACCTTCGGAGATTGACCCCCACCCCCCGGTCCTCCTCCCCGCTGAGGTCCGCTACCACCTTCTACCCGTCTGAAAAGGGGGATTTTTTTATAAATAGTGCTAAAATCTGCTCGTTGATTAAGTCCTATATTCCGTTTATTCTCCATACTATGCCCTAAGGAATCTGCCTGCTGTAAGGCGCCACCTTGCCAAAGATAGCCCACCCCATAGTTCACAGAAGTCTTTAACCAATCTGTTAAAGGAAAGCTCTTAAGGGGAACATCATGTGTGAGATTTATCTTCTGATCATAGTTCTTCATGCGTCCGAATTCAAGAAGTTGATTCCTAACATCTGCTCGTTTTTCTTCCGTATCCAAATAACCAAAGGGTTCATCTATCAATGCTAAAACGTTCGTACGATATTGTAAGGATGTCCCTCTTATGATGCTCCATTGTAATCCATAGTTTCGGCGAAAAGAAAATATTTTCTCATATATGGGTTCCACACCCTCTATATTTAATGAAGAGTTTCTAAACTGCGTACGGGTCAAATTTCGTTCCAGTTGGACACCATAATCCAAGGTATTGGGTAAGGGATTCAGGTTGAAGGCTTTGATGGGTCCCAGAAAGGGGTTTTGAAAGGCGGGAGAATCCTTAAAGGGTTCTATATAGGCATTTTGAATAGAATAACTATAACGTGCCCCTCCAGCACGTTTAGTTTGCAAACGTTCAGCCAAAGAGACATTTGTGTTCCGCGTATCACTATATGAATAATTGAAAGAAAGATTTTCCAAATCATATATACGAGGTTTGGCATCCGCTTTCACCCGCTCTTTTCCAACATTGGTGAAATTCAAACTTCGTTGGACGGTCCTATCCTGAACAAGATCTTCAAAAGCATCTCTATCCTCTTGTATCTCCAAGGCTTTTTCCAGGGGTACATCTGGGTCCAAGGGATTGTACTCGGGTTCTTCTACCGAATTTTGATAGCTAGTAAACATAGGTATCCTAATACCCGTTTTACCAGGGATCAGCTTATCCAAATTGACATTCGCAGAAATATCATATTCATCCAAGCCAAACTGCGCCCGAGAAAAAACCCGCTCCTGGACCTCCCCAAAACCTACCGTCTTATGTGAAAAAGAACTCGTGATATTGGCAAAGTCTGCCATATCTACCCCAAAAGAAAGACTAGACCCCCAAGCACTCTTACGATCTACCCCGACTACCCGCAACTCATTAGCCCACAAACACGCATTCTTAGGAAGTCCATCCCCCCCCTCGGGATTCCGTATCCCTACCATAAAAATTCGTATCGCACTAATTCTGGGTCGACCCAAGACGGAAATAGTATGCCGACCTACCTTTCTAGAATAGGGTTCTTCTAAAGATGCATCTTTTTCATCACGTTCTAATTTGGTCTTATAGAACTCCGTGATTAGCAGGTCTATCTCGTTCGCCTCAGGCCAAACCTTACGGGCTACATCGTCTCCTACACCTCGTACAAATGGGGGTGTAACCTCCAATGGGATTTCTATTTCGTAGTAATTACGTTTCAAATCTGTCCCTATACGAATAAATCCTGAAATATCCCCATCTTCTAAATTTTCCCCGTCTACGTGAAAGAACATTTTCAAATATTTATAGTTCACAAGATTTTGCTGCACCGACTTGAAAACACCTCTGGCATCATTGTCCTTAAGATTATCCACACATAATTGAAGAGATCGTTCATTGTTTCGGGTTTGGGCTAGTGAAAAATCGTCCCTATCTCGTTGAACACCCGGGGGAAGCACATAAGGAGACTTTCCCGGTGTAGAAGTTCCATTCTCTTCCAGGCTGACAGAAGATATATCAAAACTGGTTTCCTTGTCTTCTAAAGGATTTCCCTGTCCCCGAACCCCATGCAAACTTTGATTATATCTTCTCCATTCACTCCGTACCAAATGAAATTTGGTCATTCGTAAAACAACGGGTTGAGAAAAACCCGTTAGGAATAAACGCATGAACTTAATAGACTTAAAATTTCTAATACTACCATATTTTCCATCCGAACTCGTAATGGGAACCCGAAACAAATACCAATTCACATCCCCAGACCTTATCTTATCTACCACCCGACCCTTTCCAACCTCTAAATCCCCAGGTCGCAATGGAATTACATACTCATAATAAGAATTCAACTTATTGATCGTGTTATCTCTATTCAGATCTTCATTTTCTGGCAAACTGCTACTAGATCTAACTTGGGGTCCTCCAGAGGGTAGGGGTGTATTTCCTTCGGGTCGGTTAAAGTATTTATACCTCTCTATAATAGAAGCCTCTTTTTCATCAAAATAGGGATCCAGGTAGAATCTAAAATCATCAGAGGAAGGGTCCTCACGAATATCCGATAAAACCCCCTCAGGAACCGAAAGACGTTCTAAAAAGCTTTCGTAAAAAAAGGAACGTTCAAAATCGCTGTGCAAACCATCAAAACCTACATCTTGATATCGACGCGACAAAGCATTCGTATTTACAAAAGAACGATTTATAATAGGACGAATAGAATATCTTCCCCAATCACTCTCTTGTATACCCGAAAGACTCTCATCAGCAGGTAATCCATTTTCATAGAACAATTGTCCATCGTGGTTCAGATCTTCAGAAATTTGTCCTAAGTGAAATATCAAATCTCCTCCCGTACGATTATTTTCATTAAAAACCCCATCATAGATTCGTCCTTTTTCTCCTTCCAAGAAGGGGTCCATCATCCAGAATTCAAAATATTCTATGCTTGCCCTTTCAAAATCCAGTTCTGAAGCCACTGATCGGGTAATTCCTCCCCAGTTGTTTTCGGGTTCTTTCAAATGACCCTTTTCATTCAGATCAGGATTATAATTATAGGGTCCTCTTTCGGAAGGGAAATAAGCCACATTAAAAATAGGTTCATTGGTAATACCCAACTCCACATCTCGGTTCGGAAAAATTTCCCTCGGACGAATCATCCTTACATAATGATTGTTAATACCCGCAGGCCCTAAATCTTCCTGAGAACCCACCAAAGAACCAATACCCAAACGATAAAACGCGTTGTCTATGGAATACCAAGCTATGGCCGCCCGACGATAACCCTTCTCTAAACCCGCTAAGTTAAATTGATCAGGTAAAGGGGTAGAAATTTGCCAAGAGGCAGCCCCACCTAATTCTATGGGAACAGATGCAGACTCAAAGCTTTCCAAATAAAAAGTGCCTTCTCCCCCTACCTGATTAGAGGTCCCTGGAACAAGTTGGGCAAATTCAGCTGCCATCCTAATCTTAGAAGGTTCCTTAGTACTTATTAGAGGTAATGCATCCAAAGACTGGGTCAAAAGGGGAGATTCTTGTTCATAAGATAGATCCAATCCATACTTGAGATTCCGAATGGGTTCGGCACCTACCTGATATCTTGTGATACTTCCTGGTCTATCTGCCAAATAAATCATGGTTGAACCCAGGTTCACATAATCAGATAGTTGGTATTCAAAACGCGTTCCTAACAAGGATCTACTTTGGGTGGAAATCACATCTGATTTCTCAAAGTTGATATTGATCTCCTTCCCAGATGCCAACACACCTTGATTCAAAATCCGTACCTTACCCAATCCATAATCTACCGTGTAATCAATCCCCTCTTGCAACCTCACACCCCCTGCCATCACA
The DNA here is from genome assembly GCA_026710765.1 of Cytophagales bacterium. Taxonomy (GTDB): domain Bacteria; phylum Bacteroidota; class Bacteroidia; order Cytophagales; family JAPOQI01; genus JAPOQI01. Next base: position 24,102 of record JAPOQI010000101.1, read on the forward strand.
CCCACCGAATTAGGAATCACACCAAAAGAGGGTAATTGATACTCGCCACCCCCAGAGGATGCCTTATACTGACCCTCTAGTGTAAATAAATCCTTCTCATAGATTTGCCGAGCATCTGCCTGAGTATCTTCATACAACTCGTTAAACACATATTTTTGAATCAAATGTGATTCCTCCTCCTCATCAAAATACCCTTTTAAGGTCTCTCCAAAGGGTTCCAGCACGGGAAAAATAATCAATCCCTTTTCTTGTTTTACCGTGATACCTGGGACAAAATCAAAATTACCATCCCGTGGTGGATCATTGGTCGCATTGAGTCGATCCAAACCTAAAAGTTCTATTAGGGGTCTATTTCTGGTATTCTCTCCTTCATTCAAAGAAGGATTGTTCAAACCTTCCCTATCATCTCGGTAGTAAATTCGCAATTCAAAATTCTCTTGCTGCAATTGAAAAGCATTCAAAGAATACACGTTCTTCATCATCAGGTCCCATGTAGTGGATTCAGGCTGTATGGAAGCCGGACGAAGCATCTTCAAAAGAATATAAGCTGAAGCACCCAAGGACTGATAGTCCTCCGATAACTCCCCCACCCGATATTGCTCCCCATTATACGTGTACTCATAAGAAACTGCTAAGACCTCATCATTTTGCAAACGCCGATTTAAAGAGAGATAACCCAAAGAACGATGTAAATCGTATTCAGACTCCCGCAAACGCCGACCCGATATGATCTTCTCATAACCCAAAGCATTCTGCAAACCCAACCGAACCAAACCCTCATCCCTACCCGCACGTATCCCCAAGTCCGAAGACAACATCTCAAAAAGTCTATTCGCCTCGTTAGAAGCAGGAACATCACCCTGAGCAGGCAGAATATTTGGATTATCCGGTGATTGCAAACGTTTCCCTTCACCCAAATCCGTCAATGCGATAAAGCTTCGTATATCGGTACCCGCCTGCAAG
>JAPOQI010000129.1 GCA_026710765.1 Cytophagales bacterium
TCTCTTGATTAAATTGGGGCTATCTTGATATAAACAAGCCTATATCACCCTTTCTATACAGGAACTGATACGGGTCTAAAGGGGCTGATGCGAAATCTTTGGTCTGTTTATTTGTTGGTGTCCTATCCAATGGAATAGGAAAAATTAGAAGTGTGAAGCGGTATTATAGCATGCAGGAGGTTGAACGTTCTTTGGGAATAAATTCTTCCTGTCTCCGATTTTGGGAAAAAGAATTCTCTGATGTCCTTCCCACCGTGAACCTTGATAAAAACGGACGAAGACGATTTACCGCACGGGATATAGAAAATTTTAGACAAATCTACATCCTTCTGAAAAAAGAAAAATATACCCTGGCAGGTGCCAAACAATGTCTTAAAGAAAATAGATATACCCAGGTCTTGAAACGAGAAAAGGATAGGGAGAGAATAGAAGGTCATTTGAACGAGTTAAAGGAATTTCTCCTTTCCATTAAAGGGTCCATAGAGAATGAAGATTCCAGTTCCAGTACATGAATGACACCCGGATTCAGCGACAGATATATCTCCTGGCACTCTCTGGAATACGTAGACTTAGTGATCGTTTTATCAGGGATTTGTTTGAAGAGGAGTCGGAAGACCTGTTGGAAAACCTTTTCCAGGGATCTCAAGACCCCTTATTCTCCCACCCACATTTCAAGAAGAGATTTTCTCTTGAAGCGCTGAAAGAAATAGCTGCTGAGTTAAAGGATCCTGAGACCCTTTCTCGGGCCACATCTTCTTATGAAGAATATCAGCGTATGGGACTCTATCTGATCAGTTTTTTAGATTCGGATTGTCCTAATGGCCTTCGAGACATTCACCCGAGCTTTTTGTTCCTCTTCACCAAGGGAAATACGCAGCTATTACACGAATCTCCCTCCTTATCTCTCGTGGGTACCCGCAAGATGACCCCTTATGGAGAACGATTTCTTTTTGATATTGCAGATCAGTTAGCAGGACATCAGGTGACCCTGCTTGGGGGAATTCAGACGGGTGTGGAATTGGCATCCTTGGAGAATGCCTTGCGTCAGAAGATTGCTTTTGTCTGCGTCTTACCCTCTGCCATAGATAAACCCTTTCCGCGGGGACACGTGGGCTATCTTGACCGAATTTTAGATGCGGGAGGATGTGTTCTAAGTGATTGTGTCCCCGGCACCGAAGCACGAACCTATACCTTTGTCTCACGAAACCATATCTTGATTTCTCTATCAGAATATGTATTGTTGATAGAATCTGGTCCCAAAGGAGGCGCCCTGAGTATAGCCCGCTTGGGATTAAAGCATGGAAAGACGGTCATGTCCCTACCAGGAAACATTCAACAAACCTATTCAAAGGGATGCAATCAGTTGATCAAGGATAGTGCCATACTGGTAGATTCTGCCCAAGATGTCTTGGGGATCATGGATTTGATGCCCCCATCTTCTACCGAACTCCAAGAAGAGATGATAAAAAAGAAGCATGAAGAACCTTCTTTTCCTTTGTCGGAAGAGCAACAGGATATTCTTTCATGCATGCGAAAAGAAATGCAACCCGTTTCTTTGGATAAATTGGTGTTCCTAACATCCCATCCACTTTCTTCTCTGAAATTTTCTGTGATGGAATTGGAAATGACCCGTGTCCTCAGAGCACTTCCTGGAAATCTCTACGAACTTGTGTGATGCCAGAAATAACGGGTACGGAATTAAGACATGAAATCAAAATAACAGAATCACCCCGAGACGCTTGGCAGGGTATAGATTTTTTTATCCCCACAGAAAAAAAGGTACAATACCTTAAGAAAATACTGGGCCTGGGATTTGAAATCCTAGACGCAGGAAGCTTTGTATCTCCCAAGTGGATCCCACAAACCCGAGATACTTCCTTGGTATTGAAACAAATACGGAAAGCCTGGGAAAATTCTCCAACACAACTCCTTGCAATCGTGGTCAATGAACAAGGTGCCAGGCAAGCTAAAAAGCATCCTGAACTGAGTTACATCGGATATCCCTTATCGGTTTCAGAAATCTTCCAGCAGCGAAACACAAAGAAAAACATACATGAAGCCTATCAGGTATTGAAAAGGGTGCGGGATATTATTTTGCCTTCCCAAGAGATGGTTGTGTACCTGTCCATGGCTTTTGGAAATCCCTATCAGGAGTCTTATCATCCCACTCAGGTTCTGGAACATATAACTAAACTCAGATCGCTCTCCTTTGAACATCTCTCCCTCGCAGATACCCAAGGGCTAGCTTCTCTCAAGGATATTCAAACCTTGTTGAAGATGGTAAAGAAGCATGTTGGACTTCAAAAATTAAGTATGCATCTACATGCACGATCCCAAGATGCCGAAGAAAAAATAAAGACCTTATATGAACTCGGAACCCAACATTTTGAAGGATCTTTGGGCGGATATGGGGGCTGTCCTTTTGCAGACGATCATTTAGTAGGTAATTTACCTACTGAAAAGATTCTGAAATTCCTAAGGTCAGAGGGAAAAAGAAAAACCCCAGATCATACCGCACTAAATGCCTCGCTAAGGCAATCCCATCAACTCTTTTCAGAATTTGACCCTAATATAAAGGATCGTGGAGAGAGTTGAAAAGTGAACCCGGAGGGAGTCGAACCCCCAATCTTCTGATCCGTAGTCAGATGCTTTATCCAGTTAAGCCACGGGTTCACGAAGGAAAAAATCCCTTCAAAACTACTCTACAAAACTCGAAATCCCAAAAAGCCTCCCAGAGAAATTATAGGGAATTAATAGCTAATTTCGTAAAGAACAGAACTATTCCAAAGCGATCTTGAACAGATTACCTTGCAGAGATATCAAATATATCCCCCGAGGCAACCCTCTTAGGTCTATTTTTTTATCCCGTATCTCAAAAATCCCAACCAAGGTGCCCGATGAATTATAGACCCGTACAGATTTTTCAAACCTATCAGATTCTGAGGATAGATAAACTATGCCTTGGGAAGGATTTGGATAGAGTCGGGGTTCTTGGATTGTGGGAGACTGAGACAAGATATCAATTTCTGTCCTGAAGGCAAGACCGTCCACAGGGGCGTAGAGTATTTCTTCATGGGTTGCGAACTGGGTTGTGTAGTACAAGACATAGTTTTTACCTTTCTGCAAATTTCTAATATAAATAGGACCCGTTCCCGTCAATTTACCTGCATTTGCCACATGAAGCTGGGTACGGTCCCCGATACTCAAGACGCCTGAGACGCCCTCTTTCAATTCTCCGATATGCTCTCCACGCATTCCCCCCACCTTGACCTCCAATTCTTCAATAACTACCCAATACAATTTCACATCCTGGGGAATGAGAATAATATCTGTATCCACAGAGCTTTGTGTTAACAGGGATAAGGAAGGAGGAGCTATCTTCTCAGGACGCGTTCCCGAAACCAAGGATTGTACCTCAGAAGCAAAGCCTGATTCTGTATCGTAATCATAAATGTAGATATAATAAATAGTTCCACTTGTCAAGGCTGCATTGAACTTGGGGGTTTCCGAACCCAGTATCACCGTTTCTCCACCCTCATCCAGGAAAAAAGAACCCCCATCCTTAAGACCATTTAACAAAGATGTATGTGACAAATCGTCCTTCACAACAGAAGGATTAAACTGAATAGGTCTCTTCGAAATCAAGAAAAACCGTTCAACGGATTCTCTCAACCTAGTGCCCCCTTTCAAAGCAATGGTATGATCTGTTCCCTCATCAGGGTTCAATTCATAATTTGTTCGGGGAGGAGGGAGAATATTTAATTCCGCAGTGGTAAAAAGTACCCCTGAAGGAATAGAAAAACGTTCTCCACTATCAGCTTGAATTCCTTTCGTCACAAAATACAAAACATAGGCAGTGGAGGGCTTCAGATTTTCTAAGAGAATTTTTCCATCAGATCTGAGGTGCCCCTTAGATATTACATCCAGATTGGGTCTGGTACCTATGGTACGCTTTTCACCCTTTTCCACAGCCTCTATCCCAGTACCCGAGAGGCCTTCCAAAACCACGCTTTCTTCTTCAATCAAAACCCAAAAAACATGGGTATGATCGGGCAGACTGATTTCGGATGATTCTGCCGTCTTGTCGAGCGAAGTGAAAGAAGGAGAACTCGCTGCAAAAGGAAGGGTCCAGCCCGTCAATTCCTGAATCACAGAAGGACCTACCGAATTAGACTTTGACAAATAAAGAAAATATTTACTATTGGGATCCAGTGCTTTATTAGATTCCAATACAGCATCTCCTATTGTGATATTTGTTATATCTCCTGTCCTAATCGTCAATTCAGAGAAGGTGCTATGCGTAGTTTGATCTTCAATGTCCTCAGGACTCAGGGACAAAGACATCTCTTTACTGATGAAAATATAAAGGACCTCGTCCGAAGCAAGACTAGCATGTGTATCTTCTAAAATCAAAGTGGAAGAACCCAACCCATTGATACGATATTTGGGTACACTGGGCTCAATGGCAGCCGCAGGTAGGGTACGGAAAGCAACCCCACTGGATCCGGAATACAGCCCCTCTCCATCTTCCACGACACTATAAAGTACATAGTCTTCGGCAAGACTCAATCCCCCTATATCAATGCTGCCCGAAGCAGAAAGCGTACCCTTGGCAATCAGTTCTAGACCATCCCGTGGACCCAGGGAGCGATTCGTACCCAAGGTAGCCATCTCTATGTCGGCCCCCTTGATTTGCGTACTAAGACTTTGTGATTCTTGAACCACTACCCAATGAACCTTATGAGAAGGGGATAGATCTACGGGAGCCGTCTCGGCAGACAACTTTCTTCTACGACTTATCACAAGAGGAAGATCAGGTGGGGCTGTCTTGAGGTCTGATAACGTGAGTCGGGCAGAGGTAGAACCTGTTTGGGTATCATAGTCATAGACATAGACCTGATAGGTACTTCCTGCAGATAGGGGTCTATTAGTTGGGGGTGCGCCATTTCCTAGAATGACCGTGCTGCCCCCGATGGGAAGATGAAAATGTACAAGATCTTCTCCTGATATCAAGCCAGGATTATCACCCACACCTGAAGGGTCAAAATTCAGAGCCGAGGGACTGACAATAAAATAGCGCCGAATAGGAGAACGAATCTCTGAACCCCCTTTTAAGAAAAGGGAACTAGAGTTGCTGAGAGACTTATCCCATGTATAAGATTGAGGGTTTCTAAGACGAAGACGAAAGGCATTTACCGTGACCCTATCTGAAAAAATCTGAGAATTAGTACTCTCCAGGGTGGTATAAAGAACGTATTCTTGACCAGGCACAAGATCCATCAGGTTAATGGGACCCCTACGACTAAGTGTGCCCGAGATATGAACATTTACATTCCCCCGATTACCCAAAGTTACCGAACCTTTCTCGGCAGCTTTGATATCCGCACCTGTGAAAGAAGGGTTTGGAGAAGACTCCTGTACCAGAATCCAATGGAGTTGAGTATTTGGAGGGAGTTCTATTGGATCAGTTTCGGCTTCAAACGTAGTTAAACGAGATAGGGTGGGTTGAAGGACCTGGGGTCGGGTCCAAACGGGACCCACGAGATGCGGGTCGGACAGGCTACCCGAAGACAATTTCAGTACATAAATATAATATTTCCTGTTAGAATTCAGAGATCCGTTAGATGAGGGATTATTGTTTCCAATCGTGATGACACGAATATCACCCGCATCCAGAGAAAAGCTATGAAAAGCCGCTTGGGTCCCATCCAGGACTGCAGACTTATTTATGCTCAACGGCTGATCCTGTTGAACAAAAACATAGAGAACCTCTCCCGAACCCAAGACTGCCTCCGGACTTTTTATTCTGAGCGTAGAATGCGTCCGAGACGAAGGAGAAGAGCTATCAAATTGGTAACCCAGTGAAGATGAAGATGTCCTAAACCGACGACCTGCCAAACCCCTATATGTATCAGCATAAGTTCCTATACGATCTTTTAGGGTAAAATAGAAAACGTAGTCCGTATCCCGTGAAAGATCCCTGATGATAATTTCTTCCGAAGACGGAGAACCTCCAAAATTACCCTCCGTACTAAGCGTGCCTTTGGCAAGTACCTTCAAGGAAGCTCGGGAACCAATTTCCCTATCAGAACCCAGATCCACCTCTTCTATATCCTCTGACCTAAGACCCTCTAATTGTACCGTATTCTCTTCCACGACAACCCAATGTAATTCAGTTTGGGGAGGCACAAGCTGTGCTATTTCAACCTCTTCTGTGCTAGCTTCTATCGTGGTACTCAGTGCATCTATACGTTGATAGGTTCTAAATGAAACAAGGAATGGCCAGGTAGAGGAGATAAAATTTGGGGGATTGGGTAGGGTCAGGTGAATAAGATAATAATCCGTATTGGGTTCCAGACCACTCAAAGATAGCTCTCGGAGACCATTTCCATCAGGAAAAGCACTATCCACATGTCGGGTGGCATAAGAAGGTAGAGTTTCTCCATTAGAATATGCAAAACGCAAGGCTGTCTCTTGAATCACATCACTTAGGGTCTTGGGTTTTAGGGGCGTGCTTTGAGCCGAAGCCGCTGCCAAGAAATCCGAGCGTTTAGCTAACATGGATACCAAAGACGTCCCTACCACGTGATTGGCACTCAAGCGGACCGAACTAGAACCCACTTCGTGAAGATACAAGAGCCTATGCGGGTAGGCTGTGATAAAGCTATATTTCTTGAGCCTGGAATAAGTATTTACATTTCCATAGACAGCGTAGAGATAATAACGTGTTCCCCCCCTCAGCGCACCTACATTTATGGCAGAAAAAGGAAGATCTATCTTTCCTTTTCCACCGATCGCAGAACCAAAATGTCTTCTTCTACCCACAGTATCCGAGGCCTCATCCACGATATTTTCTTCTGTCAATTCGGGAAGATCTTTCTGAGAAATCACCCAGTAGAAACTATCTCCTGTGGTATCCCCCTCTGGAGGATGGTTAGACATATTTATGTTGACGGATACAGTAAAGGCTTGAGGGTCGGGATTGGAGAATGTAACCCTACCCGGACCCGCAAGTTGATACTTTAAAGTAAATCCATAATCGGCTGTACCTGAGACAGTGGTAGAAAAAGGAAGATGTAAAATCTCTGATTCCTGACCCGCAGAAGAAGCAAATACATATAGTACATAAGAACTTTCCGGCCGAAGACCCCTTATAACTAGGGGTACATAAGTTGCACCATCAGATCTAAGGATAGCTGAATTAGTCTCTCCTTCTGCTTTAATCTGGGCAGGAAGAATTCTTGAATCCACCTCGGTACCTATGCGAACGGTCCAATGCAATTTTATCAACTCATGGTCTAAGAGGAAAAAGAATCTTGCACTATGAGAATGTACCTCTCCCGTACCCCAAAAACGAGGATTTGGAAGGGTAGATGATGAAGGTGTGGCAAAGCTAAAAGCCTCTACACGATTGGGTGTTTGTCCCGGAGTGGACAGATAACAAGCATATAGGGTATAAACGGTGGAGGGCTTTAAATTGGTCAATCCGCTTGCCCCCCCGACCACATTTTCTCCTGCCGATAGGGTCCCATGTTGAACGACAGATAAATTTTGTCCCGTTCCCGCCACCACCGTGTTAGGAAGTATATTATCTTCTTCTCCACCCCGAAGCAATATCCACGAAATACCCTCCGTACCCGATAAAGGTTCCGAAACATGATAGGTGGCAATGCTTGGCGAAAGACGAATTTCCTTAAAAAGACGAGCCTTTGTCTTGAAAGACAAAGCACCAATATCTGTGTATTGGACGGTATTATCCTGATTAAAAGCAATGGCTTCCACATAGTAAAGGACATAGTCTGTTCCTGGATCTAGACCTCTTATGTTGAGGGGTTGTGTGAGGGTTTCAAGGGGTTGGACCCCATCAAAGAGATGGGTACTGTACACAACTTTCAAAGCCTCCCGAGTCCCAATTGTTTTATCCGAGCCTGGCTGAACCCCTGCGATACCAAAACCCGTCAATCCTTCTTTGTTCACAGATTTCTCTTCTATCACAATGGCATAAAATATCTGCTTGGGAAGCACCGTGATATCGGCAGTGACTGCCGAATATCGGTCTGCAATAACCTTGTTGATTCTCTCTTGATTGCTAGAACTCAGCGTTTGGGTAGAGAGATCTCCTAAGTTCAAAAGGGTACTTCCACTTGGATCTGCCACATCAAAAAATACATAGTATTCTGTGTTCGCATCCAGACCCTCTACTAAAAGCTTTGGCTCTTCAAAATGTCTCAACAAACCCGAAGCCACTGCATCAGTTGGCATCTCGTGGCTGTTATAGAAGGGAGACGAATGAGCATCTTGATGATCAGAAGACTTGATGGCATACCAAAAGAAAGACTCATCTTTTTCAAGATCAGGGGTTGAAAGGACAAAATGATTCTTCCCTAGCTCTGGAATACTCACGATAACAGGATCGGAAAGGGTAGTCAATTGGACAGAAGAAACTTGATTATAACTGAATGTACCCCCAGCACCCGCTCGTTCTACCACATAGTACAGAAAATACGTATCTCCATCGGAATCAAAATTCCCTGCGGCTGCGGTCGAAATCTTAGAGAACATGGCGGAATCATCTCCCTCCACCTTCCCAGATTCTATAACAACTTCAGAAAAATAATCCGTACCCAATGAATTAACATATTTTCTCTTCCTAGCCGTATCATTCTCTATTTCAGCCTTGATGTGGATGGCACTGAGCTCATGATCATTTGCACTAGAAACCAACCAATAGAAGGTATCACCCGTAGGAAAATTTGTGGGGCCTCCTTCAAAATTTAACTCAGCCCGATGTTGATTCGCATTCGGAGCCGGTAACTCTGTCAGGGAGGAAAATCCAAAAGCCGAGTACTCTTTTGAAAGATCGTCTTTCTCAGCACCTGTGGCAGCCGAAGTGGTAAAAAAGGGGATACGTTCAACCGATGAGAGCTCTAAATCCGTAGCGGCTATCACTAAGAGAGCATAACTTGCATTGGGTGTCAAATTGCTGAGCACAACATGATGTTGACCCTTAACTGGAGAAAAGGCCAAATTGTTTAGAGATCGGATTTTCTCAGACGATACTGTACCCACACTGGATTGTAGGAGTACTTGATAGTAGACCCTGCTCAGTGCATTTCTTGTAATAAAAGCGAAGCTAGCATAATCTGAGGAGATCCCGTTTGCCCTCAGAAGGGTAGGCACAGCTAGGGGTATCTCATCTGGGGTTGAAAAGGGGTATATCTCCACATCCCCTGTCTCATCTCCCTTTTTAGAAAAGGCATATAGCGTATAAGACGAAGAGGGGGATAAAGAAGAAAAACTCAAAATACCCGTACCGGAAAGACTACCCGAAGCCAATACCTTCAAAGGAGAACCCCTATTTTCTATCACCGTACTAGCAACTACCTCAGTGAGCGGAGTCCCCTCATGCAATGCATATACAAGAGACTCAGATGTCTCCAAATCCCTAGAACGATATCTCGCAAATCGTGTGGAAATATCTATCCTGCTCAGACTAGGCGCCTGTGTTTGGAAGGGACGAGCTACGGGAAGGGAAAGAAGGGTATAAGTGGATATTTGAATGGGTACGTAGTACAATACATATTCTGTGGAGGGTCTGAGATCCGGAATGTAGGTCGTAGCCAGGGTGTTAGAAGCGAGCCCCGTGAGACTAAAAGAAGTGCTTATTACTTTTGCGGTCCTATTCCCAATATTTTGATTATCCCCTCTTTTTATTTGGTGTATGATTTCAAAGTTTACGCCATCGGGGTCAGGGAGTCCTTCCTCCACGAGGATCCAAATAATCGCAGTATCTGAGGGCAAATTGGCTTTTAGAAATGCTGAATGAATACTGGGTTCTATGGAAAGCTGATCTGCCTTAGAAAGGGTTTTTAGACCGACACCTAGTACCTCTGAATAAAGATTATTTACCGTATTTTCCAATGCAAGATAGACCACATAGCTAGCACCCGAGAGCAAACCTGAAAGGGAAATGGTTCCATCACTACTAAGTTTTCCTTTTAAGGGAATATGTAAACCTGTACGACTGCTCCCTAAAGACCCTGTTTTACCCGTCGTAGCAGCTTCAATATCTCCACCCCCTAAGCCAACAAGATTGACATCTACCTCTAAAACCACAGCCCAATGAAGCTCCTCATTGGTACCCAAGGATATCTCAGTGCTGGTGGCAGTCTCCGTCAGAGGTGTGAAACTTGGAAGACTGGACAGGGTAGGGGCTGTGGCAGAAGAGGGTTTGGCGATGGTTTGAAATTTCACAGCAGCTACCTCAGTAGAAATCAATCCACTTCCAGACTCTTCAAAAACAACCGTGTAGTAGAGAACATATTTGGTAGATGGACTGAGTCCCAGAATAGAAAATGGACTTGCCAGACCTAATCTTCCACTATCTATGATCTCCAAACCAGAACGTGTTCCCAGACTGAGATTTGATCCATGTTTACCCTGTTGATGATACAAGTCCACTCCATCAAAACCTTCTAAATCTGGATCATCTTCTCTAATCACTGTCCATGAAAGGACGTGCCTTGTCGGAAGCGAACTCGGGGCGGCTACGCGAGCAGAGGAATGGGAAACAACAATTTGGGAAGTCCCGATCAGATCAGCTACCCTATGTTCTTGGGTCCTAAAACGGAAGACCCCTAAACCCCTAGATATTGTTCCTCTTTTTGAAAAAAAGGTAGAAAAAAAATGGTATTCTATGTTGGGATCCAGGGAGGAAATCAAAATCTCTTGTTCTTCGTCAAGGTTCAGAGAACCTGCATTCAGATGGGGAATAGAGAGGTCCAAACCCGAGGAATCTAAAAATCTCCTCGCATCTGTTTCCGTATAGGAATCAGATTCCACGATGTACCATCTCAAAATGACCCCATCCTTCTTCGGCTTCTCAGACAGACTCAACCGAACCGCATTTGAACCGATCTCCTCCGCACGTACATCAGGAACAGCATAGGGGGTTTCAACATGATAAGTCTGCACACTAGAAGCGTTGCCAGACCCTTCAAACAGATATTGAAAAACATAATCTGAGCCAGGAGATAATCTCGTGATGGAAATTTTACTAAATGGAGAACTTATCTTTCCCTTATCCAAAATAGAATGCTTAAAATTCTCAGTCACCCCAGTTGTAGAAGTCCCATTCACAAGGGCTATCAGATTAGAACCCTCCAAAATTTCGGGAAGAGTCGAAATAATCCAGTACGCATTATAACCCGAAGGAAGATCTACCTCCTGCTCCGTGAAGAGGGAACAGGTGGACGAACTAGGAAAATTATGACGACTTATCCTTTGCCTGGATAGCCTGGCAAGGGTATTATCCTGAGGGTCAGAAGACCTGGCCGGACTCGTGAAGGGAAAAGAAATTACCTCTGAATCTTCACCACTCCGAGAAGAGGCCAGGGTATAGAGTACATAATTTGCTTCCGGACTTAGAGTACCTTCAAGATGGATGAGGTGCCTACCTGTTCGTCTATTTACATAGGCTTTTCGTCCCTCTGATTTTAGGACATGTGTTGTGGGTGCGTTTGTATTAATTGTTAAAATCCAGTACAGGACACTTAGCTCATGTGCGGTGGAAAAAGAAAAAGAAGAACCCTCTATCCCAACAGAAAATTCATGAAGGATAGGAGGCGGAAAAGATCCATGGTTCTTTGTGGCAAGGGGATAAACCTCTACATACCCATCTTGTCCATCTGTGATCTTATAAGCATATAATGTGTAGGTGCTCAGCGGATCCAGGGGGGAGGGTCTTAGCCCATCTACAAGAATTCCATCTGAAGGAAGATTTAGTGCCGAAGTAGGAGAACTCAGCCTTCCACGGGCATGAACCAACCATCCTACTTTCTCGCTCAGACCTGAAGAAATCTCAGCAACTGTTGGGTCTGAAATTCTCTGTCCTTTCGCAAGAAGCCAAACCAATTCTTCCCCAGAAGACAAGGCATCAAAACTATATTCTGCCGAATACTGTCCCAATTCTGTCTGAGTCAACAAAGATTCTTCGGTACGGAAGGAGGTAAATTGAGGTTCTGAAGGTGTTCCAAAGGGTGTCAGGATATAGTAAAACCTATAATCTGTCTCGGCATCAAGGTTCTTTAATTCTATGTTCCCTGATGTGCTTCCTTTTGCTAGCACATGGAGACCATCGACTTCGCCAACACGACGATCATATCCCACCAAGGCTCTGGACAAAGAAGTCAAGTTTATTCCCCTAATATGAGGAAGGGTCTCTGCCTGAGTTCTCAGACTCTGTCCGGCTGCGACCCCGTGGTCTATTTGAACCAATATCCAGCTTATACCCGTATCGAGCCTATCCATACTCAGACTAGCTGAATTGGGGAAGGCGGTGATGCGCAGGGTTTCAACCCCTTCTTGAACCTGATAATAAGAGGTCTGTCCTGATAGACTGTGTAGGAATGTTAGACTTCCCATCACAAAGACAAAAACAAAAAATTTTCTTAGACAACACATAAATAATTAAGGACTTAGAGACAAACTTAATAGAACCCCGCAAATACCCTTTCACGGGACTCTGTGATCAAACGTAAAGAAGCATACAACTAGGTCTATGATATGGGATAAAAGCTATAAAAAAAATACAAATATTCTCATAAAATCGTAATATTTTAAAGCCGTATGTTTGGGTTTCCTTTTAGATTTGGGATAATTTGGCTGATATGTTGGGGGAAAGGTCGAATCGTCCTTTTTCTGTTTTGTTCTCCAAATTCAGGACCCCACGGGGACAAACCGAAGAGCAAACCCCACAACCTACACAAGAAGACCGAATGATATTTTGTCCACGCTGCGCATACCAACGAACATCTATACCCATCTCACAATAGGTAGAACAATTTCCACAAGAAATACACTGCCCACCATTTGTTGTGATTCTAAAACGAGATTTAAATCGTTGTACGAGTCCCAAATAGGCTGCCAGAGGACAACCAAATCTACACCAAACCCGACTTCCCATAAACGGATAAAAACCTGTTCCCACCACACCCGAAAAAATAGAACCAATAAAAAAACCATATGTTTTACGAATCCCATAAGTATTCATACCCCAATATTCAGATTGTTCTGTCCAATAGGTGTAGAGAACACCTGCCGTCATGACTACGGCAAAAACCAACACAAGATGAATACTATAACGCTCAATTTTCCACGAGAAGAGAGATTTACTGGAAAGCTGTCTATATGGATCTCCCAATGTCTCTGCCAAACCCCCGCAGCCACAAACCCACGAACAATACCAACGTTTTCCAAAGAAATAGGTTAAAATCGGAACAGCCAATAGAATTAAACCCATACCCCAGCCTAACATAAATAAACCCAGACCCCCATTCTTTATCAATTTGTTTAGCTCGGAATCAAAAAAGAAATCATAGTCCAGAGGCCATATATTTTTGAAATCAAAATAAGGTTGGTTCAAACGAAGCAATATTTCGGGAATAAGAAAGGCAAATCCCAATTGAAAAAAGATCAGCGAACCCGTTCTAAGCATTTGATAAGGACTGTGTCGGTACCGAATCAGCATGCGAAGACCCATCACACCTACACAAAGGGTATATAAGAACCCATACAGAAAAAAAGGACCCGCCTCATGACCACTCAATGAACGACTCAAAGGATCTACCATACAAATCCAAGACGTCATATAGGAGGGTTTAAAATAGAGAACAAGGTAGAAGAGAATTAAAATACTACCCGTTAAGATGCCCAAGTATCCTCTATTTTTCATAGACGAATGAAAAATCCCTTTATTCTTAATGCCAGCGGGACCCTCTGTCTTGATCTGTGGAAGAAAATAACCCAAGGCACCCAGGATGCAAAGACCATAAATGCAGCATAAGAAAAAAAGCGAATGGGTTCTGGGAAGACCCTGCGTGGATGCCTTTGTCAACGCATACACCAGACGATCCTTCTCGTACACATCAAAACCCTTTTTGGGGAGAATTTCATAGCTTCGCACCTGCGATCCCACTTGTTCTAGAGATGCCCTGAGACTGGGTTTGTCCACGAAGATTTTATCCTGAAGCCAAGACCCATAGATTTGCATAGCCTTTGTCTTGAAATATCGTACAGATTCTTTTTTAGCTCCTAAGCCATGAAAAGCAGATGTGTCAAAGGGACTCCGACTTTGATTAAGAATCAGGTCTATATCTCTTGATGTGATTTCATATTCTGTTATTCGTTTCGTGTTAAAATCGTCCATGGCCTTTTCCAGGGATTGGGCTAAGGTGAAGCCGAAATCGTATTTTTTTTCCAGGATATGATATTGTTCCTGATAAAATCTGAGTGCTTTTTCCTCAGTCATATTCTTTAAAAGATCCTCTTTTTGAACCTGATACCCACCCCAAAAAAAACTTGATAAAAACCCACCTAATCCTAGTAGGAAAACAGCTAAACTCAATCTTTGAAGGGATTTCATGGAGATTACATATGTGTGTTCAAAACAAAAAACTTAGGTGCCCGAGGGGATAGATGGTACGGAAAGATGAGGAAATGCCTTCCCAAACTCTTCCCGAATCTCAACCTCATATTCACGAAAAAATTCAGGATCAAAATTTGCTTTCTCCAGAGATTCCATCAAATCCTTGATATGTTTTTCATTTCGGATCCATTCTTCCCACACATCATGTCGTTGTCGCAGACCCAACATTTGTCCGCCTCGTATTTCTCCTTTTTCTTTGCCAAAGATCAATCGGAGGCTCTTATTTTCCTTTAGATTTCTCCAAAAAAATACATGCTCGTCTGTTTTAGGATTTCGGGGAACCGATCCATAGACCTGATATTCTATTTCAAAAAATTTCGCGGAATTGAACCACACCCCAGGATTATATGGCTTGGGTTGGCTTGCAAGATTGTGTGCTAAAGACTCGCCCATCATACGACCTACATACCAAACAGCCTCTATAGCTCTCCTATGAGGAAGGGGGGATTTAAGTTCCGCACAATCCCCGATGGCATGTACATGAGCTATGTTGGTCCCCAAAAATTCATCCACCAAAATACCTTTACCTATTTCCAGATCCGTTTTTCTTAGAAAATCTACATTGGGCCTAACCCCAATACACAAACCCACAAAATCGCAAGGAATTAGGGTTCCCTTAGCGGTTAGTACAGCCTCTACCCCCTCTCCTTTTTTTGTCTGAATCTCTTTCAACTCTTCATTCAGTCTTAGATCAATATTTTGTGTCCGTAGGTGCTGATGAATGAGTTCAGACTCTTCCTCCGAGAGAATATTTCCCCAAAAAGAGTTTTCCCTCACGAGATAAACCACATGAATGTCCCGCGAATGCAACATCTCTGCCATCTCTATCCCAATCAATCCACCCCCAATCACCACAGCCCTCTGAATATTTTGGGTGTTTTTTTCCATCTCTTGAAGATCCTGATAACTGTAAAGAGCCTGCGCACCCTTTAAATCTTGTCCCGGCCAACCCAAAAACCGAGGAGTAGAACCCGTAGCCAAAACAAGTTCATCATAAAACACATCTCTAGTTCGTTCTAAGGACAAACGTTTTTTTTCAAAGGCAATAGATTTAACCCGATCATGCAAAAGATCAATTTTATGTTTTATCCAAAAAGAATCCTCATAAGGTTTGGTATGATCATATGTCATGTGTCCCATATAAATGTACATGAGTGCAGTTCGGGAGAAAAAATGAGGTGTTTCTGAAGAAATGAGGGTTATCTTGTCTTCTGTTTGTTTTCGGAGGTGTCGCGCACAACTTATCCCCGCGATCCCATTTCCTATAATAACAACATGTCTTTTGGGACGTTTTCTCATATGAAGGATCACCTACACAATCAAGTGAACGATTTCTTGAAGAAAAATAGTACAAATCCCGAACATGTAAGTTTGCAAAACCTATTATTATGCTTAGGATTTCCAAAAGTGTATCATGAGACCCCTCTATGAATACCCCACATGTGAAATTTGATGAATTCTCATATTTTTAATATGAAATTTAGGAATTTATAATATAATGTTTTTTCTTCGCCTAATCCCGGTTCTTACCATAGTTTGATACCGTGGTGTTTTTTACTTTGTATCTACGTGGGTTTTTTTTGCAAAAACGATCATAATGACTAAGTTCTGGAAACTGATTCTTGTGGTTTGCGTTATCGGGATGATTGCCTCTTGTACGAGGCGTTTGTGTCCGGCGTATACCTATCAGCCTCTGGAAGATTCCTGCGAATCTGCCGCTGAGAGGGGTTGAAGGAGAATAAATATGGACTAAGGGATAAGGCACTGGGGTGCGTCTTCCCTTTTCGGCTTCATCTTATACGGAGGATATTCTCTAATGTTTGTCCTCTAGTGTTTTGAAATATGACGTATTATGCTGAGTTTTTATGATCCTTTGTTTGAGAATAACTTTGATTTACATATAATTGTGCCTCCTCTCCTTATTAAATAGAGGGGAGATATTTGAATATAGATAAAATATATATGCCTACCATACAACAACTTGTGCGAAAGGGAAGACGGAAATTGGTTTCCAAGTCCAAATCCGTAGCCCTCTCTTCCTGTCCCCAACGCAGGGGAGTTTGTACCCGTGTCTATACCACAACCCCTAAGAAACCCAACTCAGCCCTTCGTAAGGTAGCCAGGGTTCGGTTAAGCAATGGTCGGGAAGTGAACGCATATATCCCAGGTGAAGGACATAATTTACAAGAACACTCCATCGTGCTTATCCGAGGCGGAAGGGTTAAAGACCTGCCGGGCGTACGATATCATATCGTTCGGGGATCCCTGGATACAGCAGGTGTGGTGGGAAGAAAACAAGGAAGATCA
>JAPOQI010000109.1 GCA_026710765.1 Cytophagales bacterium
GTCTTCGGGATGAAATCCGTGATGCTGAGCTGACCATACAAAGGGACCGTCCCCAATGCAAAACCCAAAACTATTCCCTTTATTTTATTTTTCATGTTTGTCATCTTAATCATAATTTAAAATTTGTATAACCTACCCGACACGACTCTTCAGCCTTTCGTTACAATATAAGAATATTTATTCAGGATACCTAATTCTTTGATGAATTAGATTTCAAACCTTGACCCTTAATGAAGGTATAGCTCGTGGCTTGGGCGCTACTGAGGAAAGCTATGTCCGCGGTGGGAAGAGGGGGTTCTCCTCAGGCACCTCCCATATCTCTGCACAGATCCTAAATAAAGCCTTCTGACGTGCCTCTATGCCATCTTCAGGAAAGATACCCTTTACCTTCACAATCTCCTCTTTCGAGATTGTCTTCCCAGTATCGGGATCTCTGATCTCCCTAGTTACCTCCTTTTCTTCCTCCTCAGTGGGCTTCACGTAATCCAAACCATATTTTTCCTTTATATCATACATACCCCGTTTGGCAGTAGGAGGATTTTTCCAAAACCTCTCGGACAAAATTTTGGAGATTATAATACCTTGAGTAAAATAATTTTCCACCTTTTCTGAGTAAAGACCGTCTTTTAAAGAACTATTAAGTGGTTGAGTTAACAAGGTCAAGGCTCCTAATTTCTCACGAGACCGCTTGAAATAATCAGGGACTGCTTCTCTATAGTAATAATATTCGTTTTGCTCATGATTACCCAAAATATGCTCGAGCTGCACGGTCCCCTTGAAACTAGGCCCTTTTTTCTTCTGAAGTCGGAACCTAGAGTATTCAATCTGCTTCTCTCCTAACTTGGATGCCAAGTGGTTCTCTACACGGCCCAGGACGTATTTGATGAAAACATCATCCGCTCTACCTTCGTTCTTCCGTTCCTGGCAGTACCTCCAATTAAAGAGAATAGGAATCCCGTCCTTTTCCTTCTTTCCAGAGATTCTTGATATATGCTTGTCAAGAACCTTGTTAAAATGCTCACGATAATCAGAGGGAGTGGATCCTCTGATCCCTTTTACAACATCAAACATAACCTCATTCCAGGATCGATTTTCAAATTTCGGATTTTGGAGGCGGATCAGTGTGTACAACCTATCTAACTCTTTAGATACGGACTCTATCTTCTCTTTTACTATATCGTCCTTATCATCTAATTCCACTGCTGCAAGTACCGGCACCCTGAGAACCCGAGGTGCGAATACCACCTTACAAAAATATCCGTGGTACTTATCCTCTTTCTCGTATTCCAAAATACGCATAAAGACCTTCGAGTAACACTTAAATTGCTCGAAAAAAGTTGTTCCCCAGAACTTCTCATCATCATTTAAAGATTCTCTGTATTTCCTTTCTATGACCTTATGATATCTTTTTTTGAGAATCTCGGCTTCAGCTTCTTGTTTTCCCAAGTGTCTGGCTTGAAGGTATCGTACAAAAAAATCCACAACAGTTTCCTCTCCCTCTTTCTTACCTCCTATTTTCTTCAACTCACTTATAATCTCATCCCATTCCAGCACACAGTCTCTAAATTGTGCTTCGGGCATTTTCCTTCTATTGAAGGAACCAAAGACCTGGGCTTTGAGTATCTCATATGGTTCGAGCCTGACACCCCGATCATTAATACCCAGAAAGACAGGAGATACATCTTCCGTAGAGATTCTCATCTCTATCAACGCTACCCGCTTAATAACGTAAAGAAAGAAGGCCAACAATTTATCCGCTTTCTCCTTGTCGTACCCAACCTTCCTTTCCCCGAGCTTAAACTTATCTCGTAACCATTTTTCTATGGCGTAGAAATTCTCGTAGATACGTGTCTTAGTATCTCCCTCCTTTGACTTTTCTTCGGCTTCACGCTTCTTACCTGCAATCAAAGCACTCAGTAGGTCTTTTGTTCCCTCGTGAAATATCTCATGGGATATCACAAAGCTTGGATCTTTATCGTCGCCCCTGGCATAATATCTCTCAGGTTCGATTCTTTTCAGATCCAATTCCTCTTTGATCCTCTTGAAAACCATCATAATCAGCATAAGCGTAGTCATTCGCTGCTGCCCGTCCGCCACGTACTGCCGTGGATCTGTTCCGCTAGAATGGATTACAATAGTATTAAGAAAATACCAGGCATATTCGTCAAGTTCCATCTCATCATTCTCAGAATCATAGCCATATTTTTTGTGTTCTTTTTTAAATTTTTCGTATATGTCCTCGAGTAATTGTAGCAAAGGACCATCTTCCTCCTTCCCCCAAGTATATTCCCTTTGGTAGAAGTCCACGTGATACCCCACTTTATCCCTAAGTACCTGACCAACTGTTCTTTTATCGCTATCGGTCTTGACTTCTTTATGATCAATACTCATCTTTCTTCTGTTTTCTAATTAATTAATGGAACAAGGGAATATACACACGTGTTGCTACAAAGAGAAAATAAATCAAAAATAATTGACTAAAAAATTGGAAGCGATAATAATTACATACATTTGACATCAAATGTTCGGGATTGTGGATCGTCAAGTATGAATAGAATAGAAGGTGGTGGACCATGCTAAAATGAGAGAGCTCGTCGAAGAACGAGTCAAAGAGGTAAAGCAGAAGACGGGGTATAGTATATCCGTTGATGGAGATAAGATATGCTATGGGGCTGACATAAAAGAGGAACACGCTTCGTGTCTCGGCACGAACAAAACTGAGAACTGGGTCGTCGTAGAATGTGTTTGTAGGTTGTTGTTGCAAGGCTACCCACCTGGAAAAATTGTGCTGGAGGAGACATGGCAGTTGGGACACAGAACTAAAGGTCGTTTAGATATTCTTGTCAAAGATGAAGATGATCGTGCTTATATGATGATAGAATGTAAAACGGCAGGGAGCGAATTTGAAAAGGCTTTGGAAAAATTGACTGAAAAAGGTGATCAATTGTTTTCCTATTACCAGCAGGATAAGAGTGCCAAATACCTGTGTCTATACACTTCAGAAATAGACGAGAAGGGGGTTCGTTATGATAATGCTTGGATAGATACCTCCTCCCTTAAGAAGGAGAGCAATAATGTGAAGGAGTTGTTTGAATCTTGGGATAAAATACCACAACGCAAGCTACTCTTTGAAAATGAGCCTTATGATAACGCCTCTCAAAATATTCTCCTAAAGGATCTCAAGGAAATGAAATTGGAGGATAGTCAGCGAATATTCAATGCTTTTTTAGAAATATTAAGGCGACACGTGGTCTCTGACAAGCCTAACGCCTTTAACAAAATTTTCAATTTGTTTTTATGCA
>JAPOQI010000133.1 GCA_026710765.1 Cytophagales bacterium
ATTTCCAAAGTCCACGTATCTCAAGACCATAATGACCATGAAAATCTACAATTTGTGTAGAAAAAGGCATCTCAGGTTGATGAATCACATAAAGAGAAGACTTCTGTCCATCTACCAAAAATCGACTTGTCAAACTATCCCGATAGGAAGGAAGCCTGGAAAAAACATCCCTGTTACGATAATCCTCCGTATGCCAAAAAATGTTTCTATCCACATCCTCCGACCAAGAACGTAACCAAACAAACTGATCTTCCTCCTTGGCTACCTCATAACCAAAGGGAATACGTGGAGCTATATCATGTCTTTTTGACAAGACCTCTTGTAATTTTTTTTGTTCGGATACAAACAAACGTTTCCGTAATTCTTTCCTATCCCAGATCTCCAAACTCCTAATATGTGCTTCCGCATTTTTATTAATCTCTTCTGCCAAGACCTCTTCTTTTCCCCACCATAACCATATAAGTTGTCCCCGAGCATATACATCTCTTAATCTGATATAAGAACGAAGACTATCCCGTTCTATCCTCTCTTTGATCTCATCCTTCAACATGGCAGACCCCTTTTGATTACCCCGCAAAGGACTATCTGAGGCACAAACCACCATGATCTTATCTCGGCGCCTTAGGGTTCTATTAAAGAGTCGGGGATCTACTGAGGAAACAGAAAAATAAGGCTCCGCACGGGGTGTACCTGGGAAGACTTTGGAAAAACTTTGATGAAATGCACGCCCTAGCTGTTTTTTCCATAAAACCGAATCCATGACAATCAACAGACTGCCTACTTTTCCATTAGAAGGGGGTAATAAAGCCTTTTCTGTCCCTCCTTTACAAGACAGAAAAAAAAGAATAAGAAGAGGGGGGCCCCACCAAATCATCACAGATCCCACGGAACAATTTTTTTACTCTATCAGAAGATATTGTCCGGGGTATATCCAACTAGAACGAAGATGATTTAATTTCTTAATCCGCTTAACCGAAAGATGAGCATAACGATTGGAGATCTCCCAAAGAGAATCCCCCGGCTGAACCCGATAATAGGATCCCTTCTTGAACCCTTTAGGCTTCTTACTCGGACGATGCTTTCTCGAGAAAGAAGATGCATACCCATAGTAGCGGGCATGAACATGCGGACGAACCCATAAAACCAAACGGCGTCCCGCACGGATCGCATGTCTATTTCTAAGTCTATTCCATCGACATATATCCGATTGCCGAACTCGGTATCGTCGGGCAATGCTACCCAAAACATCTCCCTTACGTACCCTGTAAACTATTTTCTTCCGCCCATATCTCAAGAATTTTTTCTGAGCCTTTTGAAGTACCAACAAACGTTCCCGACCCACCTGAGTGGAAAGGGTCAATAGGCTATCCTTATGACTTTGAAAAAACTCTCGCTTATCTACGGGTATTCGGAGCAAAGATCGTTCAGAAGAAGGCGTCACCCCATGCACGTACTGGGCATTTAACAACCTAAAAGTTTCACTACACAAGGAAAGAGATTTTCCTAGGGTCGCCAGATCTACCGGATTAGAGGTATAAATTGTATCATAAGAAAGTTCATAAAGGCGTCGGGAAGGATACAGATTATGCCAAACATGATATTCCATAGCATAGGCCACAGCTATAAATTGTGGAACATAGGCACGTGTCTCCCTAGGTAAATGACGATAAATACGCCAAAAATCCTTAGACCGTCCCCGCCGAATAGCCCTCCGAACCCTACCTGAACCCGAATTATAAGCTGCCAAAGCCAAGTGCCAGCTTTGAAACTCTTGATAAAGATCTTTTAAATGTCGGCAGGCTGCATCCGTGGATTTATAGAGATCCCTACGTTCATCTACATAGTAGGTCTGCCGAAGACCCATTAAACGACCCGTAGAAGGCATAAATTGCCACAAACCCACTGCGCCTGTACGAGAAATAGCACCCGAACGAAGTCCCGATTCTATAACTGCCAAGTATTTCAATTCATCAGGTAATTCATATTTCGCCAAGAGTTCTTCAAAAAGTGGAAAATAGAAGGTCTCCAGAACCTGAACCTTGGGCAAATATGAAGGTGCCCTTACCGTATAAAAATCTATAAAAGCCCGTACCCTCGGATTAAAACTGAGCGGAATTAAGTTCTCTATAGCTTCCAGACGTTCCAAAATCTCTGCGTCCGAATAGCTCCGAACAGGTGGAGAACCCGAAGTCGTACCCCACAATGTGGAAGACATCCCAAACCAAAACACACAAAAAGATAAAAGTAAATTCCTCATAACACCATAGCCCACAACAGGCATCTCTTAAAACACTAAACAAACAGGAAAATTAGGAAGCAACTTCACCCAAACAGATACACGAGTCCGAAGGGTTTGAAGACCCACTTCCATACACAAGTTTCGCAATCTAATGAAAACTTTCATAAAATCACAAAAATATGGAAGAAATTTTACATCTCTTCACTTAATATTCGTTTTAGTATGTCTGGAATCTACCTACATATCCCCTATTGTTCAAGAGCCTGTTCTTATTGTGATTTTCACTTTAGCACCTCCTTGAATACCCTTCCTCGTATGATGGACATCATGCGGGAGGAACTTTTTCTCCGAAGGAATTATCTGGATAATAGTCCTGTGAAAAGCATATACATAGGGGGCGGAACCCCTTCTTTACTCTCCTTAGGGCAAATAGAAGTTTTGTTAAAAGACATAGAAACCCATTATGGAATTCGGGATGTTCAAGAAATAACCATGGAGGTCAACCCCGAAAACCTTCGTTTAAATTATCTCAGAGAATTAAGAAATTTGGGAATCAATAGACTCAGCATCGGAATACAATCCTTTCAGGAAGACCATCTACGACGCCTGAGACGAACACATAATGTGCGTCAGGCGCATCAAGCCATAGATTATGCTAGGCACTCGGGGTTTGACTCCTTCAGCATAGACCTCATATATGGGATACCCGCCCCCTCACACAAGCATTGGCAAAAAGATTTAGAACAGGTTTTAGATTATCACCCACCCCATATCTCTGCCTATGCACTCAGTTTGGAACCCCATACCCTTTTATATCACCAAGCACAAAAAAAGATCTTTATTCCAGCTTCCGAGGAATTTGTGGAAGAGCAATTTCATCAACTCCACAACACACTAAGTCAAGACGGATACGAGCATTATGAGGTATCCAATTTTGCACTCAACATGCAATACGCACAACACAATACACTATATTGGCAAAATAAAAAATACCTCGGAATAGGACCCAGTGCAAGTTCTTATGATCTAAAAACCCGACAATCTAATATCAAGAGCAATGCAGGTTATTTAAAATGCATGCGGGAAAAGAAAAACCCCTGGATCCGAGAAAAACTCTCCCCCGAACAAAAATACCAGGAATATCTCCTGACCCATCTCAGAACAAAATGGGGTGTCAAACGATCAGAACTCAATCTACTCTTCCCGAGTCCTAATCATCAAAGAATCTGGGAAAAAGAAGTTTTTCATTTGACAAAACATGGTTATCTTGTGGAGGACAAGGGTTCTATTAGGGTTCTTCCCCAGAAGTGGATTGTGTTGGACTCTCTTGTGGAAAGGTTAGCCATGTAGTGGCTTGTTTTCTTAGAATAAAGCTTAGATAGCCATGTTTATTTTTCATAAGTCTTTATCAGAAGAGCAAGGAAAGCAAAAGTCTGAAGCCCTTCTTTATGTTCTATTTCCTGAGCAACGAAATAAATCTCAAGAGGTCCCTGCCGAACACGATTGGGCAAAAGACTTCGTCAAGGACCATAGTCGGAAGGATCTGCTAAATATAGTTCAACGATATTTTATCAAAAGAGGGAGTAATTTTTCCAAATCGGTGGCATATGAGATCATCAAAGATTGGTGGGAGGTTCATTTAGAGAAGGGATATCTTTCCAATCACGAAGGGGTTCTTCTTTTAAAATGGGCAGGAGCTTGGGAAGTAGAGGTTGATCTTTTAAAATCTTTGTTAGATTGAATACGGGGGGTCCTTGCCGATGGGCTTGGCTAAGTTATCCTCTTGCTTTCCTATATGACGGGCTCACACGGCTTAGAAATTTCCTCTACGATAAGGAAATTCTTTCGAGTTCGGTGCCTCCATTTCCTAGCATCTGTGTAGGAAATCTCTCTGCCGGAGGAACCGGAAAAACACCCTTGGTAGAATATCTACTCAGACAACTCAGTTCAACATCCCACATCGCCCTCCTAAGTCGGGGATACGGACGCAAAATCAAAAGACCCCTCATAGCCCAACCCAAGCTCCACACCCCTATCTATATCGGAGACGAAGTCTATCAGATCTATAAAAAATTCCCACATATAGGAGTTGTCGTCAGCAGCAACCGACAAATCGGATGCCAACTCATCTCAGAACATTTTCCAGATACAGATATGATCCTCATGGATGATGGATTCCAACACAGAAAATTAAAAGCACATATGTATCTCCTACTCAGCTCTTATACCCTTCCTTTTCATAAGGATCATATCTTTCCTCGGGGTTGGCTCCGAGAGAATAAAAAGAATGCCAAAAGAGCCCAAGCACTTATTGTGAGTAAATGTCCGAAGACATTAACTCTTCCAGAACAAGAAAATATTAGCCAAGAATCAGCAAGCTATCTCTCCCCAAATACCCCCATTTTTTTCTCCTACATCCATTATCTCAAACCTCATCCTTTTGGTACAGAAAAAAATGGGAAACACTCTTGTGTTATTCTTATCACAGGTATTGCCCAAAGTAAACCCCTCAAAGAATATCTAAAATCTAAATACAAAAAAGTTTGCCATATCTGCCTTCCAGATCATCACCTCTATACTCATAAAGACATTAAATCTATTTTAGAATGCTATAAATCTATTTTGAAATGCTGTAAAGAAAAACATAAATATAAGCCCATGCTGCTGAGCACTGAGAAGGATTATGTCAAACTATTGCAGCTACTGAGACCCGAAGATAAGAACTATCCTTGGTATTATCTTCCCATTCAAACCAGGTGGTTACCTGGTCAGGAGAAGGAGTTTAAAGGTTTTTTGAAGAAAAGCTTTCCAAAAATGCGATTAGACCCTCATATATCTCCCACAACTGATTCTTCTTAATTACATAAGGTGGGACAATATATAATGTGTTGCCTAAGGGACGAAGTAGAATATTTCGGGACAAAAAGAAATGATGTACCTGTTCTTGAAATTTACCCCCATATCTCGATGGGATGTTGGGTAGGTCAAATGCCAATATGGTACCCAAGGCACGTGGATTTTGAATGCCTAGGTTTTGTTTTTTCAGCTGATGGATAAAGTTTTGATGTTCCTGGGCGATTTCTTGTATGTGGGTTTGGGTCTCAGGCTTTTGCAAAATTTCCAAACTGGCACAACCTGCCGCACAAGCCATGGGATTGCCCGTATAAGAGTGTCCATGGAAAAAGGTTTTTTCTAGGGTTTCCTCGCGAAAGGCATCCACTACTCGCTGATGACAAATGGTAGCCCCTAGGGGTAGGACACCCCCTGTCAAACCCTTTGATAGGCAAATCAGGTCTGGTTTTATCTCCACCGCATCGGATGCCCATAGATGACCCGTTCGGGAAAAACCTGTAAAAACCTCGTCCGCAAGACATAATACACCCGCTGCCCGAACCCGATATAATATCTCTGCTAAAAAGCGAGCATCATACATCCGCATGCCTGAGACACCTTGTACTAAGGGTTCATAAATGAAGGCGGCTATGTCCTGGGTCGCCAAAAGATGATCCAAATTTCCTAAGACATCTTTCTGATTCTTGGGGTTCGGAAAAGGAAGATATTTTACTTCAAAAAAATGGGTCTGAAAGGGTTCATTGAAGAGTCCCCGTGCGCCCACTGCCATACAACCAAAGGTATCTCCATGGTAGGCGCCCTCCAAGGCAATTACCTTATTTTTAGGCTTAGCTAAATTATATCCGTACTGAAAAGCTAATTTCAATGCCACCTCAACAGAAGTACTTCCATCGTCTGAAAAAAAGACCTTCTCATAACCCGTGGGAAAACATTTTAGAAGTTCGCGAGCCAAACAAATAGCAGGTGCATGGGTGACCCCTGCAAAAATCACATGCTCCATATCTGATAATTGTTTCCGAAGAGCTTTCTGCATTAAGGGGTGTCTATGCCCGTGCAGATTCACCCACCACGAACTCGTAGCATCTATAATCCGCCTTCCATCTGCCGTATGCAAATAAATACCCTCCGCACCCTTCACAAACAATGGGGGAGAACCTCCTTTCAAAGGGGTAAAGGGATGCCAAATATGTGCTTCATCTTCGGCAAGGGCAGTTTGGGTATCAAGTCTTAGTTTGTCCATGCCTGTGCGGGGAAAAAATAATAGTCTGCCCATTCCGCAACACATCCTTTTCCCCCAGAAGAGGACAAAACTATGTCAGCGATTTCTCGGATAGATGGGATGGCATCTGAGGGACAAATAGAAAAACCTGCTACTGAAAACATGGTCAAATCATTGACCTGATCTCCCATAACTGCTATTTGTGCAGATTTTAAACCCAACTCCTGTTGCCAAACTTGAAGCTGTTCTCCCTTTTCAAAATCCTTCCCTACCCGCAAATATTCTATGCCCAACATAGAGGCTCGCGCCCGAACAGCAGACTCCTGTATGCTATGACTTATAATGCCCACCCGACATCCTGAGTCTTGCAATCTTCGGATCGCAATACCATCCTTAGCAGCAAAAGATTTAAAATGAAATCCATTTTCCCCGATCGGGATATCCCCTTCTGTAAGGGTCCCATCCACATCCAAAGCCAAGAAATTAATCTGCCGAAGAGATTCCAACATTCTCCTCATAACAAAGGACGAGATACCGCTTGAGCAAGAGAATCTAAACGCTTGTAAAGACTACGGAAGGATTGAAAATCCAATTGCTGCGCAGCATCAGACAAGGCCCGACTCGGACACGGATGTACCTCTATTAAAAGTCCATCAACCCCCATAGCCAAGGCAGCAGCCGATAAATCCGAAACCCCATAAGCCGCACCCATAGCATGACTAGGATCCACAATAATGGGCAGATTGGTATGGTACTTCAAATAAGCTACTCCACAAAGGTCTAGGGTGAATCGGGTCTTGGTTTCAAAACTACGAATGCCACGCTCACACAACATAACCTGAGTATTTCCCCCGGATAAGACAAACTCAGCTGCCTGAACAAATTCTTGTAAGGTACTCCCAAACCCACGTTTAATCAACACAGGCTTGCGCGAACGACCACAACCCCGTAAAATACCCTGATCATACATAGCCTTGGCACCTACCTGAATAATATCCGATAAGTCCGCTACTTCATCAAAATGCGTCGCGTCCCGTACCTCGGTAATCACCTTAAGACCATACTTTTTTCCGGCCGCCACCAACCATTCTAAACCCTTTTTTCCGCTTCCCTGAAAAGCATAAGGGGAGGTGCGGGGTTTATAACAACCTGCCCGAATTATCCGTACCCCTATTTCCTTCATAAAATGTGCGGTTTGATCTATTTGTTCCTCCGACTCCACCGAACAAGGACCTGCAATCATGAGGGTCCGAGAAGAGCTTCCCCCTATCTCTATGTCCGTACCCAGACGTATCAACCGAAGTTCATCCTTGTATTCCCGACTTGCCAGCTGTATATTTGAGCTTGTAGGATATATATCCCGAACCCAGGGTTCTATCTCCTTGGGCAAGGTCTTTAGCTCGGCAGCTAAGACCCCTACATATTTATCTCCCTCCCGAAAGAAAACGGCAAAATACTTACGTCCCCATTCTGCCAAGAGATCTTCCCCAACCTTCCCATCAACATGAACTACCATAGAGACAATATCTTAGAACCCTTAACTACTGAGTATACAGATTATCTTTTCTATTGACATCTGCCAAAAATCCATCAGGATCCAAGATAATACGTTCTATTTCTTCCTTTTTAAAAGGGATTTGCCATGAATAGCTAGAATCGGTCCACCGAGAGGGGGCTAGGCGTTCGTAGGACGAAGGAAGAGCCTTTTCTCCCCGCATCATTTGGAGAGGGATATAATAATTCTTAATATCCCCATCCTTCAAAATAACCCTAATCTCCAAGGGCATCGGAATCTCCCCGATACGAACTATCTCTACCTCAGTGGTATCCCCTTGAGTCCGAATTTCCTTAATACCATAATCTATCCAATGAGTGGTATTGACAAAATACTCGTAATACCACCCCAATTTCAAACCCGATTCCTTCTCCAGCACCCGAATATAATCTTCCGGTGAAGGGTTTTTAAACTTCCAGATATCATAATACCTTAGCAAGCCCCGCCGAAATACCTCCCAACCCAGGATATAAACCAATTGCTGTTGGAAGATGGCACCCTTCACATAAGAAGCCACAACATAAGCCTGATTGGTCTTAAAATGATCAGCCCACGTGTTCATACGTTCCTCAGAACCCGTTTGGGTCCATTGCGCATAGACCTTATAATATCGCTTCAAAAAATTAGACGGATTATCTCCCTCAATCTGACCCTTTCCAAATACACTATGTTCTACCCAGTGATCAGCATGGCTGGTAAATCCTTCATCCACCCAAGCATACCGACTTTCATTCGTCGCCAAGACACCTTGATACCAACTATGCATAAGTTCATGGAGTGCCACACCCCGCAAACTGGCCTTCGTACGTTCCCCTGTAATCAGGGTAGCCATGGGGTATTCCATACCCCCATCTCCACCCTGAATAAAAGAATAGTTCTCATATGGATA
The DNA here is from genome assembly GCA_026710765.1 of Cytophagales bacterium. Classification (GTDB taxonomy): domain Bacteria; phylum Bacteroidota; class Bacteroidia; order Cytophagales; family JAPOQI01; genus JAPOQI01. The sequence continues at coordinate 8,756 of JAPOQI010000133.1, forward strand.
TTTTCCAAAGTGATTTTCTATGAAAGGAAAGGCCTTCAAGATATCCGATTGTAATTGTCCCCAAACCCCCTCCATAGAATCTTCCCAGTCGCGTGCTGCTGATTTCTTATTATGTCGTTCTTTTTGGTAGAAGAATCTGAGTAGGGGTCCCCCCGGAACCTGTACAGTTTCATGTTGATAATCCGGATCCGCTGCCCACACAAAATCATGAACCCGTTTGGCTTCAAAATGCCAAACAAGCCTAGCGGATGGGAAATCCTTGTTCTTAACAATGTCTTCTTGAACAACATATCCATGTCCTATTTCTTCAGGGTTTTTCAATTTTCCGGTCCCTGCCACGATAAATTTTTTATTCAACGTAATCTTAACCTCAAAATCTCCCCAAACCCCATAAAACTCCCTAGCCACATAAGGCGTAGTATGCCAACCCAACGCATCATAGGCTGCCAGTTTGGGATACCACTGCGACATGGAATAACTGATACCCTCTACATTATTTCTACCTGCTCGTCTAATTTGAACAGGTATTTTTGCTTCAAAATCCATGTCCATAACCGTGGTACTATCTGGGAACACATCATGGTGCAAGATCACTTCTGCGAGGGTTCCCACAATCTTTATTCCCACCTCTTCTCCATCCTGTCGCAGACGAAGAATTCGTTGATAACCCTGTTCTTTCTTCTTCAACCTGTAAATACGATTACCTACCCTAGGATCAGGGTCTGAAATAGACCGAGAACGTACATCCATCATACTATTGGGTTGAAAGGCATTAAAATACAGATGATAAAAAAGCCTACTCAACGTATCCGGAGAATGGTTTGTATAAAATAAACGTTGGCGTCCCGAAAGAAGATGCTTCTTCTCATCCAGGGATACATCCATCTCATAACGTACAGCCTGTTGCCAGTATCCCCGAGGCTGTTGTGCCCACAAACCTCCTCCTATTCCACTAAGTCCCAAAAAACAGAGCCAGACCCAAAAGCCCAAACTAGTCCACAACCTCATGCCCCCACATATCTATACACATACATATCTCTACCCTCAACGCAAGATAATGAAATTGAAATTAAAATACGAAGTATGAAAGAACTGATTAAATTGCACAATTATTAAAGCAATAGGAAAGGTTTGCCTAAATTGCTATCTTGTACTTGTAAATGCAGGAAACCTTAGCTAATGCAGGTACAAGAAGAGAATATAAGAGAATTTTTGATTATAATAATTAACTGTTATGGCACATCCCAAAAGAAAGACGTCTCGGTCTCGCCGAGATAAACGGAGGTCCCACATGCGCCTCAGCCTTCCAAAACATGTTCTTTGTCCCGTCACCAAGGAGGTCCACAGACCTCACGAAGCTTATTGGTTTGAAGGAAAACTCTACTATCAAGGACAAGTGGTTTTAGAAAAAACTTCTCCTGACAATAAAACAAAACCTGAAAATTGAGGTAGGGATCAAGTATCCTGAACAAGTTCTTATCAGATGAAACATGTCCTACAAGGTTAGGATTTCGGGCGTAGGGGGATATGTTCCTCCCCAAGTTCTCAGCAATAAGGATTTGGAAAGGATTGTAGATACCTCCGATGAATGGATTCTCAGGCGCACAGGCATTCGCGAGCGCCGAATCCTGAAAGGAAAAAATACCTCCTATATGGGTGTGCAAGCCGTCAAGAGCATGTTAAAAAGTACAGGAATAGATCCTTCATCTGTGGATCTCCTGATTTGTGGAACCAATACCTCAGAAACAGTTTTTCCAGGGGCAGGCAATCTGATTGTTCACACCTGCGGCATGGACAAAGCATCTTGTTTTGATCTGCAAGCCGGATGCTCTGGTTTTCTGCACGCACTCCGAATGGGAACCTTTGCCATATCCTCAGGAGGAGCTAAAAGAGCTGTGATCGTAGGAATGGACAAAATGTCCTCCGTGGTGGACTATGCAGATCGGAGAAACTGTGTGCTTTTCGGAGATGGAGGAGGCTGCGTACTTTTGGAAGAAACCCAGGGTAGTAATGAGATCGTAGATTTTCACATAGAAACAGATGGATCTAAGACGGATCTACTCTGCAAGAAAGCAGGTGAGGGTCCGGGACCTTTCCCCGATGTGAAGCCCAAAGATAGGGATCTCTATTTTCACCACGACGGGGCTACCATCTTTAAATTGGCTACCATGGGTATGGCTGATGTCTGTCGGAAAATTGTGGACAGAAATAATCTGAATATAAACCAGATAGACTGGTTAATACCCCATCAAGCAAATCTCCGAATTTTGCAATCCGTGAGAGCAAATTTGGATCTGCCCGAAGAAAAGGTATTGTACAATCTGGACAACTATGGGAACACCTCAGCTGCAAGCATTCCCCTATGCCTGTGGAATTTTGAAAAAAAATTCCAACCCGGCGACAATATTCTCCTCGTCACATTTGGTGCGGGTCTCAGCTGGGGTGTTAGCTATCTCCGATGGAGCTACAAGGTATCTTCCTAAATGAGTTCTAATATCCCAAATCAATCTATCCTTTGTTGTGATAACATAAAACCGATCGGAATGAGTTATGGGCTAATCAGATCATCTTTCTGCGATAATGTGTATATAATATCCCGAGGCTTTGGATACTTGGAATAAAGGAGTTATATTGGGGGTAATTTGGTGCTTTTAAAAAAACTACTGGCTTGGCTACTACCGCAGATTTCAAGAAGGGTATTTATTTAAGTCTGAATCAAGATATTTATCAATTGGTGGAGTTTCAGCATGTGAAACCTGGAAAAGGAGGTGCTTTTGTTCGTACCAAACTCAAAAACCTCTCCACGGGACGAATCACAGATCAAACCTTCAATGCAGGGGTTAAGATAGACATCATACGTATAGAACGACACCCCTATCAATATCTTTATCAGGAAGGCAACGTGGCTCATCTCATGCATCTTAGTACCTTTGAACAAAATACAATTCCCTTATCCAAGATAGAGGGTCATGACTTCATGAAAGAAGGACAAGAACTAAGTGTAACCTGGGACGCAGCACGGAATATACCCCTACAAGCAGAACTTCCTCCCATGGTTGAACTGAAAGTCACCCAAACAGAACCTGGTCTGAGAGGCGATACAGCAAATTCTCCCTCCAAACCCGCTACCCTAGAAACAGGGGTCATCGTGCAGGTACCTCTTTTTGTGAACGCAGAAGAAATAGTACGAGTAGATACCCGAACCGGAAAATACCAAGAGAGGGTCAGGTAAAAACTCAAAAATCTACCATATTACCAACAATGGATCCACAACAGATTAGGGAACTGCTGAAAATTATCAAACGTTCAGGTTTGGAGGAGGTCAAAATCAAGACGAATGATCTACTCATAGAGATTAGAGCGCATTCAAGACCCCTGATCGGTCCGCACAGTCCGAGTCCACAGGTTCCTCCACCCGCTTCCCTTCCCACTCCGACAACTTCCCCTATTCCACCCACAATCCCAGAAGAACAGGGTTCCATTTCGGAAGATCTTATTCCTGTCAAGGCTCAGATGGTAGGAACCTTTTATGCAGCCTCCTCCCCAGATGAGGAACCCTTTATCAAGGTAGGGGATAAGATCAAGGTTGGACAGACGCTTTGTATCATAGAGGCTATGAAGTTATTTAATGAGATTGAATCTGAGGTAGCTGGGGTTGTTGCGGAGATTAGGGTAGAGGATGCCACGCCGGTGGAATTTGATCAGGTTCTTTTTTTGATTCGACCTGGATAGAGGCATAGGGCCTATGTTCAAAAAAATCCTGATAGCCAATAGGGGAGAAATTGCCCTTCGTGTCATTCGCACCTGCCAGGAGATGGGTATTCGGACGGTGGCAGTTTATTCGGTAGCCGATCGGGATAGCTTGCATGTCCGCTTGGCAGATGAGGCAGTTTGCATAGGTCCGGCTTCATCTAAGGATTCCTATTTGAATATCCCGCAAATTATGGCAGCTGCTGAACTCACAGATGCTCAGGCTATTCATCCTGGGTATGGATTTCTGGCAGAGAATGCGGATTTTTCTCGTACATGTGAAGAAAATGGGGTTATTTTCATAGGTCCGAAGCCCGATATGATACTGGCCATGGGGGACAAGATTTCAGCTAAAAAACATATGCAAGAAGCGGGTTTACCCATTATTCCTGGCTCAGATGGACTTCTTGTCTCTACGAAAGAAGGAAAATCCTTGGCCCAAGAGATGGGTTATCCCATTTTACTCAAGGCGACCGCAGGGGGAGGTGGAAAGGGTATGCGTATTGTACAAGAAGAGTCCGAGTTTGAATCCGCATGGACAACAGCCCGTACAGAAGCAGCTTCATCTTTTAAAAATGATGGAGTCTACATGGAAAAACTAATAGAAGAACCCCGACACATAGAAATTCAAATCCTAGGAGATCAGTATGGAAATGTTTGCCACCTCTCAGAAAGAGATTGCTCTATTCAACGAAGACATCAAAAATTGATAGAAGAAACCCCCTCTCCTTTCGTAGACCAAGCTCTCCGAGAAAAAATGGGTGCAGCGGCCATTAAGGGTGTGGAGAGACTTAAATACGAGGGGTGCGGAACGATTGAATTTCTTGTAGACAAGCATAAGAATTTTTATTTTATGGAAATGAATACCCGAATTCAGGTAGAGCATCCTGTTACGGAGGAAGTAACGGGTAAGGATTTGATTGAAGAACAAATACGGGTGGCAGCGGGTGAGAAATGTGAATATGATCATTTTTACCCCAGCCATTTTGCTATGGAATGCAGAATTAATGCGGAGGATCCCTTTCAAGATTTTCGTCCTTCCCCCGGAACCATCCAAAACCTACATCTACCAGGGGGTAGGGAAATACGGGTAGATACGCATATTTATGTAGGTTATCAGGTTCCCCCTTATTATGATTCTATGATAGCAAAGCTTATTGTTTCAGGTCGGTCTAGGGAGGAGGTAATTTCTCGGACACAAAGAGCTCTCCACGAATTTGAGGTAGAAGGAATAGCCACAACGATCCCCCTTCATCAGGCTATTTTGAGGGATTCAGATTTTCAACAGGGTAATTTTTCTACCCAGTTCATGGATACTTTCTCCATAGGTTGATCGTGTTTCCTATGAAATCTTCCAGTCCCAAAGCACTTGTTGTTATCCCCACCTATAACGAGCGATATAATATTGTTCCCCTACTACGGGAATTACTCTCCCTCCCCTCACCCATTCCCCTTTCCATTCTTGTGGTAGACGACTCTTCACCCGACCAAACAGCTGAGTCGGTAAAGGAGGAACAAAAGAGACATCCTTCCTCTATTTATCTTCTGCTCAGGGAGAAAAAATCAGGTATTGGAACAGCTTATAGAGAAGGATTTCAATTTGCTATCGCACATCATTTTGATTTTATCGTTCAAATGGATGCGGATTTTTCTCACGATCCACAAGATGTTTGTCGTTTATTAGAGACATGTATGGAGCCTGTTTATGATGTTGTCATCGGTTCGCGATATGTAGCAAATAGTCGTATTTCGGGTTTTTCTTTTGTTCGCAGTTTTTTTTCTCGTTTTTTCTGTATGTGTGCTCGGTTTTTGCTTCGTTTTCCTGTGAGGGATAATACGGGAGGATTTGTATGTTATAGTCGTGATGTACTGCGTAGGTTGGAATTGGATACCCTTAGATCTGCGGGTTATGTTTTTCAAATAGAGATGAAATATAGGGTTTGGTTGGCTCAGTTTCGTTTAAAGGAGATTCCTATTAGTTTTAAGGGTCGTGTGAAGGGGAAGTCTAAGATGTCCTTAGGCATCTTTTTAGAAGCTGTCTGGGTTCTTTCCAAGATTAGATTCATGGCGGATGCAAAATTGATCTATACCTGGTTGTTCGGCATGGATTCTGTAAGAAATTGATCTCGTTTTTTCATAGTCTTTTTTTGTATCTTGCAAGGCTTCTTTATACATAGCCTTTTTTGTTCGGCACTATATTTATTCGCATATTAGAGGAAGGAGAAACAATAAGAGACGAGGATTCCGACGAAGAGAAGAAGAACCTTTTCGGATTAATGAGAAAATACGTGTCCCTGAGGTTAGGGTCGTCGGGGAGAAAGGGAATTTGGGGGTTCTTTCTCGTGAGGATGCCATAGAGACTGCACGTCAATCTGGTTTGGATCTGGTGGAGATATCGCCTACCGCATCCCCTCCCGTGTGCCGACTCGTAGATTATAGTAAGTTCAGGTTTGAATGGAAAAAAAGACAACGAGAAAACAAAGCGAAGACACAAAAAGTTGTTATGAAAGAGATTCGATTCGGACCCAATACGGACGAACATGATTTTAATTTTAAAGCAAAACACGCGATCGGTTTTCTAGAAGGAGGATCCAAGGTGAAGGCATATGTTCATTTTGCAGGAAGAAGTATTCTGTTCAAAGACAGAGGAAGGGAGCTTTTGCAAAGATTTACCGAAATACTTGAAGACTACGGTAGCCTAGAAAGCGAACCTCTTTTGGAAGGAAAACGAATGAGTGTTATCTTCATTCCCAAGAAAGGACTTAACAAATCTAAAAAAGGGACCCCCATACGAAGTGTTAATCAAAAATTAAACGAAGAAACCCATGCCGAAAGTAAAGACTAAGTCGGGCGCTGCCAAACGATTCAAACTCACAGGAACCGGAAAGTTGAAAAGAAAGCATGCCTTCAAAAATCATATACTCGGAAAAAAAGAAACCAAAAGAAAACGAGCCCTCAGTACAGATACATTAGTATCTAAAGCTGATCAACCCCGGGTAAGAAAAATGTTGGGACGTTAAATCAATATTCTTATAAAATCATATGGCAAGAACAAAAAGAACCGTCGCCAGAAAAGCACGGAGAAAAAAGGTACTCCAAGAGACCAAGGGCTATTTCGGTAGGCGAAAGAACCTATGGACGATCGCCAAAGAAGCCCGAGAAAAAGCCCTCTGTTATGCTTATCAAGGACGTAAACAGCGTAAAAGGGAGTTTAGAAAACTCTGGATACAACGCATTAATGCAGCGGCCCGTCAACACGGAATCTCATACGGGGTCTTCGTCCACGGATTGACCCAAGCGAATATAAACTTAGATAGGAAAAGTTTATCCTTTCTGGCTGCCAAGGATCCAGATGGGTTTGCAGGGATTGTTCATGAGGTAAAAGGATTTGTAGAGAAGGGATAGAGCTAGACGAATATGACTGATTCTTTGAAAGTTGTATCGTACTTTGGGGTCTTTTCGTTTTTGATTCTTGCTGTAATTTTTTCCTGTGCCATGCCGGATGGATCTCCTGAGGAGGGTTATCGGGTAGATTTAGAGGTAAGGGGTGTCTCGGATAGCACCTTGGTATTGGGATTTTATTATAAAAATAAAACCTATGCAAAGGATACGGCTCAAGCGGATGCCGGAGGAAATTTCATATTTCAGGGAGAAAAAAGTCTGAAACACGGGTTTTATTTCGTCATGTTAAATAATAGGATTCTCTTTCAAATAGTGATGGGGCAGGATCAATTCTTTTCCATCACATGTGATCGGAAAGATTATGTCGGAACCATTCAGGTAGAAGGGAGTCTGGAGAATGAACTTTTCTTTGACGGTTTGAAAAGGAATGTGAAACTTTATAAGGAAGCCTCTCCCTTTTTGTCTATACTCAAAGACAGTACCCATGAAAAGCTGGTCAGGCTCAATGCACAAAGAAGGGTAGAATCGGCCCGAAAGAAGATGCGAAAGTATAGAGATAGTCTGGCCAATCAACATCCCAAACTGATTATTTCTCGATTCATTCGGGCAAGTCAAAATATTAGTCCCCCAGATACTGATTCCGAGGGTAAGCGACTCAATACAGACCAAAGATATAACTATTTGAAGAGACATTATTTCGACCACATAGACCTGTCTGATCCCCTTATGCTACGATTGCCAGAAGATTTATTAGAACGCAGAGTAGAAGAATATCTGGATAAACTAAGTCCCCCACAAGCCGATAGCATCATTCATAGCATTGAATACATAAGCGGACTGAGCAAGGATGAACCCGAAATGCTAAACCATCTTATCTGGATTTTCACCCGAAAATATCAAGAACCTGAATTTATGGGTCTTGATAAGGTAATGGTACACCTACATGATAACTACTATGCCACAGGAAAAATGGATTCATGGGCAAATGAAACCATGAAAAAGCATATTAAAAAACATGCAGATCAGGTACGCAAGAGTTTGATAGGTGAAGTGGCACCCAATCTCGTCTTGCAAGATATACAGCTTAAGCCAGCCGCCCTATATGGTCTTAAGAATACATATCGGGTTGTGTACCTGTACGATCCAGATTGTGGGGGCTGTAAAAGAGAGACGCCTAGGTTGCTGGATTTTTATCAGAATACCCATTTTGATGTAGGTATATATGCAGTCTCCGTGGATAGCTCCATGCAAAAGATGAGGGATTATGTCCAAGAGGTAGGCATGCAGGACTGGGTGAACGTCTGCGGAGCCCGCAGCTATGGACAGAACCTTTTCGAAACCTATGATGCAGCCAGAACCCCAACCCTTCTCGTCTTAAATCAAAAACACGAGATCATTGCCAAGAAAATTCCTTCTGATAAGATTGAAGTCTTCCTGGAAAATTACGAAAAAATTCATCTAAAAAAAGAGTAGGGATGACATGTAAAAACTGTCAAAGCTCCTTTGAGGGGAATTTTTGTCCCGAATGCGGACAGTCCGCTACGGTGAAACGCTTCAGCTTCGGATACTTTGCCATAGAATCCGTGTATTCTTCACTGGATCTAGAACGTGGTCAGGGTATGGGTATTCTTCTCCTACTCCAACGACCCGGAAGTTCTATTCGGAATTACATTCAAGGGAAAAGAATGCGTCTCTTTGCACCTGCCAAATTTCTTCTCCTAGTAGGTGCCATTGTTACCATACTGGTTCTCAGACACAATCCCTTCTTGGTGATAGAGGAGGATAATATGGAGATGCAATCCAAGATTAAAGAACTTTTTCCCATCATATCAGCTTGGTATTTTCGCTATTTTGATGGGTTTTGGCATTTTGCTAATGAATTTGTGACGCTCACCAATATTATTTCTATCCCCGTATTTTCTCTGTTTTCCTTTATTCTGTTCTCCTATACGAAGTTCAATTATACAGAGAATCTAATCATGAACATGTACATCATCTGTATGCAGCTTTTGGCAGTGGTACCCTTTTTGGGAATTTTGGAAGTCCCCTTTCTAATGCCATACAAGGACGTTATTTTAGCCTTCTACACCCTCTTAACCGTATGTTATAATATATGGGTCTATGTTACATTGTTCAAGGAAGCTAATTTTAGTGGCTTGTTTCTCGCTACCACAGCAACTATTTGTGGATATATCGGGAATGTCGTACTGGTTCATATTTTGTTTTTTCTCCTGACACAAGCAGGTATGAGCCCCATATAGGTCAAATCCTAATAGCTACCCTTTTCCCCCCTACTTCAAAAGAACCTATGTTTTTTCTCTCCTTTACACCCGCAGTCAAGGTTCTTCTTTTAACAAATGTAGGGGTACTCCTTCTGGGTATGTTTTTGAGTCCCGTAGACTTCTCCCATAGTTTTGGTCTCCATTACGTCTCCTCAGCATATTTTCAGCCCTATCAGTTTTTTACCTACATGTTTGTACACGCAGGTGGATGGCACCTTTTCAGCAATATGTTAGCCCTTATTGTATTTGGATCTCATCTGGAACGATTCTTGGGAAACAAGAAATTTCTGCTCCTATACCTCATTACAGGTATAGGAGCAGGTGTTTTGTATTCCTTGATCAATTTTGCAGAGATCCAACAACTCAGTAAAGAAGTCTCTGAGTATACGCAAGAACCCGATCCTGAGTCCTTCAATCGTTTTATGATAGAACATGCACCCCATCTTCATCAAAGACTAGTCCATACCGAATTTATAGACAATTATGCAGAAGATCCCAATCAGGTATATTATATCAGGGAAAGCATAGACATCACGCAAGGTATTTTGAGTGAATACGAAAATATACCCATGGTTGGAGCGTCTGGTGCGGTTTTTGGAATACTCATGGCATTTGGTATGCTATTTCCCAATACCCAACTCTTCTTACTCTTCCCCCCCATACCCATTAAGGCAAAATATGTGATTCTTTTCTACGGTCTCTATGAAATTTATGCCGAAATCCAACGTATGCCTGGGGACAATATTGCCCATCTGGCACATCTGAGCGGTATGTTGATCGCCTTTTTACTAATCAGACACTGGCGTAATCAAGATCTGAGAAATTGAACCCCTATACCCCTTATATTATAAAACATGATTGAAGATCTAAAAAGGGTCTGGGGAAGTCAGCCATCTGCACTCAGCAGACTCATACTTATTAATGTGTTCGTCTTTTTATTTATTTCTGTCCTACATGTCCTATTGACCCTAGCTGGAGGGAAGGGTGTTTATCAGGTGATTTTATCTTATCTCCGTCTTTCACCTGATGTGGGTGTATTCATTTCTCGTCCCTGGACCCTGATTACCTATTTCTTTCTACACGAAGGTTTTTTTCATATTCTCTTCAATCTCCTTTTTTTCTTTTGGTTTGGTAGGATTGTGTTGGATTTTTTGGGTTCGGACCGCGTAATTCATCTCTATCTACTCGGAGGTGTGGCTGCGGGTTTGTTTTTTATGATCGCCTATAATCATGTCCCCTACTATGCAGAAGATCTTCAGATTACCAGACTACAAGGTTCATCTGGAAGCGTATATGCCGTGGTGGCAGGGGCTGCGACCCTAGCACCTAATTATGAGTTTCGTCTTTTTCTAATCGGTTCGGTCAAGATCAAATACATTGCCATCTTTTGTCTAGTCCTTTCCTTTTTTAGAATCGTAGGAACCAATGCAGGAGGCGAACTCGCACACCTAGGTGGGGGTCTCATGGGCTATCTATACATATCACAACTCCAAAAGGGTAACGACTGGGGCAAACCCATCGCCTGGATACTAAGCCTATTCAACCCAAAACCCAATAAACCCAAACCCAGGCATAAAAAACCTAAATCTAAAAATTCTGGATCCAAGGAGGCAGATATAGATAAAATACTAGATAAGATTTCCAAATCGGGGTATGGCAGCCTATCTGCCCAAGAGAAAGATCTTCTTTTTAGAGAATCCAGTAAGGGAAAGAAAAACTAAAAAACTATGAACATAGTTACCTATAATTTAAATGGTCTGCGCGCTGCACTCAGAAAGGGTTTTGATAAGTGGCTCCAGGAGGTATCTCCCGATATTCTTTGTCTACAAGAGATTCGGGTTCTCCCCGAACAGATAGAAACAGACTTTTGGACCCCATTAGGATATCATGCCCACTGGTTTCCCGCCGAAAAAAAAGGATATAGCGGTGTAGCTATTCTATCCAAGGTCAAACCGCAAGAGATTAGTTATGGCACCCAAGATTCTATATATGACAAAGAGGGTAGAATTCTGTGTCTGCACTTTAATCAATTTTCCATCATGAGCCTATATATACCTTCTGGGACCAGTGGTCAGGCTCGGCAGGATTTCAAAATGAAATTTTTGGAAAAATTTCAGGAGCGATTTAAAGAGTTCAGGAAAAAACAACCCCATTGGATTATAAATGGCGATTTTAACATATGTCACAAAGAAATAGATATTCATGACCCGATCGGAAATAAGAACAACTCAGGTTTCCTACCCGAAGAACGTGACTGGCTATCCCACTTTCTAGAACAAGACCTAAGAGACAGCTTCCGCTACCTGCATCCCCAAGAACCCCATCATTATAGCTGGTGGAGCCTCAGAAGAAAAACAAATAGAGAACGAAATTTAGGCTGGCGAATAGATTATCAAATCCTCACATCCAACCTGCTTTCACATGTCAAACAGGTCAAGCTTCTCCCAAATGTGCTTCACTCCGATCATTGTCCCCAAATTCTGCACATAGATATTTGAAGAAGATAAGTCCCCATCCCCCACCCATATACACACACAGACGGCTCATCTCCTTAAGAATCTGTACATGATGACGGCAATTCCCGTAAAGAGAAGATTGGGAACCATAAGACCCCAAAAAGGTGCTATGACCCCCACTTCAGCCGCCGCATGTGCCATATGGAAGAAAAGTATGTACACAAAGGCTATGGCAAAACCCAACAATATTTGAGAACCCATTCCACTACGAGCCTTCCGAGCAGATACCAATGTGCCTAGGACGGTCAATAATAGAACTATAAAGGGTTGTAGGCAGCGGGTGTGCCATTCGGTTAGGTATATATTTACGATAGATTCGCCCCTGTAACTGAGGTAGTCTATATGTTTTTCCAACTCAGGCATGGTCATGGCTTCACTACCCTGGTTCAGGTTCAAATCCTGTGGGAGGACCCTAAGTAAGGTATCCTTTTTGTTTCCCCGCAGAATTTTTTGTCCCACATTTTTTTCAGTATCTAGAAAGGTTCTACTCTCCCAACCCGTCCATTGCCAGACAGACCCTAGGGTATCCCAGGCCATGGTCTGAATAGACCAGTCTTGAAGTAATTTTTCTCCCTCAAAGGAAAATAGTCTGACCCCATATGCGATATTTTTTTGGGCATCATAGCTTCGCAAGAACAAAAACTGATCTTCCCCAATTTTGAGATACATGTTTTCTAAGTAGTTCTCAAAAATATTTTTGACATATTTTTGATCAAAAGAAAGTCTAAATTTACTCCCCTCAGGCGTGACCCATCCATACATATAAAAACTGAGTCCACCAATCAAACAAGCACCCAAAACCATGGGAGACATAAAACGTAGAAAATGCATCCCCGACGAAAGCATAGCAATTACCTCAGCATGCCGAGATAACCGAGATACTACAAAAACGGTCGTGATGAAAACCATGATGGGGGTAATAAAATTTATCACATAACTCACATGGGCTATATAATATCGGAGAATAAGATCCCAGGATAATTGATGTTTAAAAAAATCATCACTCTTACTCGCGTAGTCCACCAAAGAAATCACTACCGCAAACAAAACCACAATAACCAAAAAGCTCAACAGAAATTTCCTGAGTATATAGCGGTCTAAAATGGTTGTGGGGAAGAAGGAAATCATATATTTACTGAAGAGAATAACTATAAAGATTCGTTTTCTTGATTCTTGTACCATATAGAGGTCTTCCAGTTCAAAAGAAGCTTCAGATTACGCGGATGTTTGATCGTATCAGTACCCGGTACGATCTTTTGAATCATCTCTTGAGTATGGGTATGCATAAGATATGGAGAAACACGTTATTAAGAAATGTCTTCCCCAAGCCCTCCGAAAAAGACCAAGTGCTGGATATAGCCACCGGAACAGCCGACCTACCCATTGCCTGGACCAAATATTTTCCAAATACACAGATTGTAGGAATAGACCTCTCTGAAAACATGATACTTCGGGGACAACAAAAAATAAAAAAAAGAGGATTAAAAAGAATTCAACTCAGTGTCTGCGATGCAGAAAAGCTTCCCTTCAAAGATCATACATTTTCCCATGCTTCTATCGGCTTTGGCATTCGGAATTTTGAAAATCCAGAAATAGGACTCAAGAATATTTACCGGGTACTCAAGAAAAATGGACAGCTTCTAATATTAGAACTCTCCATTCCCAATTTCCTACCTTTTTCTTCCCTATTTTCGTTATATTTTAGCAAGGCTCTTCCTGTCATAGGAGGTTGGTTATCAGGGGATCGGGAGGCGTATACCTATTTATGGAATTCTGTTCGTGCTTTTCCTCAGGGGAAGGATATGGCAAATATGATAGAGGGAGTTGGGTTCAAGGATTCCAGGTGGAAAAATTTGATGGGAGGTATCTGTACCCTGTATTTAGCTCGAAAATGAGACGGAATATTTCGTTTTCTCGGATTAGACCCCTTTTAATTCAATTTCTTTTGATTCTAATTCTGGGGTTGAGTACCTGGGAGCTTCATGCCCAATCCAATTATCAAAGAAGAAGGGGTAGAAAGACAGGGGGTAAGGAGATACATTTGGCCAGATATGACAGGTATTTTCTGCACTATGGCTTTCTCATGGGAGCACATAGTTCTCGGTTTAGCCTCAGATACGCAGACGCTTTTGCCTCTACCGACCTGGATACCTTACACTCTATCCATGGAAGTTATTCAGGTGGTTTCAAGGTAGGTATGGTTATGGATTTTCGTCTATTAGACCAATTAGGATTCCGTATCCTACCCACAGTCGGATTTTACGAAAACAAAATTCATTACTATTTCACCACAGAGACAGAACGAGATACCCAGGTGCGGGCCTATAGTTTGGTAGAATTTCCCTTGCTTTTAAAATACAAATCTCTCAGGCGAGGAAATCTTAGAATGTATATAGTAGCAGGTATAAACCCTGCTTTTGAGGCACGTATAAGAAGACAAGAGGTGGATAATTTAGATGGGGTGGCACGAATTTTGACGGTGCCTAATCATATATCTGCCGAAATAGGAACAGGATTTGATATCTATTTAGAATATTTTAAGTTTTCATCTGAAATCAGATACTCATCGGGTCTTAGCAATATCCTGTCCGAGGAAGTGAATATCTATACCCGACCCATCAAACGACTCGTCCCACACCATCTGACCCTCTATCTAAGCTTTGAAGGAGGTCCCAGAGACTGAACCTTTCAACACTAAGATCACAAGGTTTTTCACCCCTCAGACCTATGATACCCAAGGTTTCGGTGATCATTCCTTGCTACAATGCGGCTGAATATTTAGATAGGTCCATCCAAAGTATCCGCAAGCAAAGCCTAAGTCAATGGGAAATGATCCTAATTGATGATTCCTCCTCAGACGCAACCTCCAAACTATGTCGTGAATATACGTACCAGGATATGAGAATTCGGTACCTCAGACATTCCATCAATCAAGGTCCCTCAGCTGCCCGAAATACAGGAATCCAACACGCAAAAGCACCCTATATCACCCTCTTGGATGCAGAAGATGAATACCTACCCAGTTATTTGAAAAAATCCCTCAACATTTTATCCCATCAACCCAATATCAACATGGTCCAATGCCACATGATCATGTTCAAATACGATATAGAAAAAAGGCTCACAGAGAAAATTCAGCTCCCTATGCAGACCAATATGCCCCCCCATCTCCACCTAGATAATATGCATTTGGTAGGCACTTGTACCTTCAGAAAAACCTGCTGGCAGGCGGTAGGGGGATATGAAACTAAAATGCGCTTTGGAGAAGATTGGCATTTCTTCCTATGCCTCCTGGAAAAAGGACTCCTCAATTATGCCGTCATTCCCGAATATCTCTTCTATCATCACAGAATAAATCCGAATTCTCTTTCTGAATCCGTAGATCTAAAAAGACAAAAAAAATCTGCCAAGATGATCTACCATACCCACAAAAGTTTATACCAAAAGAATCTATCAAAGATATTCCTGCCCCATCTTTTTCGCCTCCTTCGTCAACCTAGTCGTCATCCTCGCCAACTAATTTGTCATCCCATTCGCCTTGCCATTCGTTACCATCCCCGATTTCTCTACCATAATTTTTTCTTCTGGGGAACCTACATTTTACATAGCCTTCACCACCACCTACGTGTCTTCCTAAGGAGACACCTTTTACTTTCACAAAGACGGGTTAGAAGCTCGCAGGAAAGAAACTTGCACTAGACCTCAGTGAACACCACGCATAGCCTTTCTGATAAAGGGTGAAAACAGTAGGACCACAAGCGTCGTTGCCAAACAGATATAAGCTATTTTTTCAAACCCCGCAGTATATATCTCCAAACTTTTCATCCCCTCTTCCAAACCCGTATCCTCTACTGCCATATATCTTCCCACGGCACCTACCACCAAAAAAGCATAAGAGGAGGATAAAAACCAAACACCCATCATAAAAGCAGCCAAACGTCTGGGGGATAGATCCGTAATCTTAGAAAGTCCAATCGGAGACATACATAACTCACCCGTAGAGAGCAGAAGATAAGGAAACCACAGATAGAAAAAGGGAACCCGACCCGCTTCATCAGCCATAGACCCACTCCATGAAAGTATCAAAAAAGCAAGACCCATGGTTAAAAAACCAAAGCTAAACTTATAGGGAGTGGGTGGATTCATTCTCTTTCGAGAAAGAAATTTCCATAAGAGGGCCACAGGTATGGCAAGTAAAATGATGAAAATGGGATTAATGGAATTCGTCTGGGAAGCATTCAAAAAAGATAGATTCACATTCCGTTCAGCAAAGAGCGTGAGCGAACTTCCTTGCATCTCGAAAAATCCCCAAAAAATTGTCATTAAAATGGTCAGGACCATGGCCGAAACAAGCTTGGAACGTTCTACGTGGGAAGACTTAAAAATGCAAAAGTGAAGAAGATATATGAGAACCAAGATACCCAGAAGTATGAAGACAAGTTGAACCAAGCTAATTCCATCCCATATGGTGCCAGTACTCTCCAGAAGGGGTTTGTGATAATACATAGCAAAAGCTATTAGGGGTACGGTCAGGAAAGAAAGAACCACCGTCCACGCACCCCGACTAAGCCCCCAAACCCTTTCTTCCAACATAGCCTTGTCCGGAGGCAAACCCTCCGAAGCAAATACACCCCGACGAATTCCAACATGAAAAAATATCAACCCCCCTAACATACCAATCCCTGCCAATCCAAACCCGTAATGCCACCCAAATTCATAAGCGAGATATCCGCAAAGTAAAGGAGATAAAGCAGCCCCTATATTAATTCCCATATAAAAGATGGAAAATCCTGAATCCTTTCGGGGATCCCCTTCCAAATATAATTTGCCTACGAAGGTAGAAATATTGGGTTTAAAGAATCCGTTCCCTACAATCAAAAAGGCCAAGGCTATATAGAACAAAGCGGGATGTTGTATGGCGAGCACAAAATGTCCCAGGGTCATCAGTACCCCCCCTAGGAGGATGGATCGCCTATATCCCAATAAAGAATCTGCAAGTCTTCCTCCGAGAACAGGTGCAGCATACACAAGGGATCCATAGGATGCATATACGGTGGCGGCCTTAATATCAGCTTGTTCTATGGCATGAAATACCTCCTTAACCATATATAAGGTTAGAAGGGATCGCATACCATAGAAGCTAAATCGCTCCCATAGTTCGGCAAAAAAAAGATAATATAACCCCCTGGGATGTCCCATGAAAGCAGCCTTTGCAGGCCCCGAGGATAAAGATTCACCCTGCCTGCTGAGCTTCGTACCCAACTCAGACTCTTCCACCTTTACTCCTTAGCTACCAAATAACCCGATCTGAAACCCCAGCTCGTTCTACGTTCCAAACCCAACTTCTGTCTGTATCGTAAACTACAACAGTGATTTCTAGTTGTGGAACCAGCCTTGGACTCAAGCGGGGTATGAAAACCTCCACCTTTCTGGAAAAAACTGCCTCTCCTTTCAGAAAAGCAAGAGCAATCAGGTCTCCCTGTTGTAGATTTGTGGAGAAAACACTCCTGTGGTTAAACCTCGCTATGACAGGACCTCCTGTAAAGAGATCAGGATAATCCGTTCTATACTCAACGGATGCAGAAGCTGCATTTCTCTGTGAGAGTATAAGACTAGAAAAGTTTAGAAAGACATTGTATCGGAAAGCCTTTCTGAATATTCTTTCTCCTTCCCTGTTTTCCACGTCTCGGAGTTTAAAGGAAACAATGGCTTCCAAGCGGACACCGACACGTTCACCTGGAATCACGAGAGGTTGAATAGCAATATCCACAAGATGGGGCGGTCGAAAATTCCTAAGAACTACCTGATACAATTGATCATCCAATTCCACAGAAATACCCCGAATACCATGATCCGTATCCAGCAAATTCTGACCTACATTTATGTACGGAATCGGAAGAGATCCCTCCGAGTTTATGATCTGCGAATAAAATCGCCTTGCTCGCAATTCCGCACCATAGAAATTAGCATCGGGAGTGGCAGAAGACCCAAAAGCGTTCAGAGTCTTCGACGCAGAGGGGTAAATTCCGGAGAAAATCATCTTATTCCCAATATTTTTTCCCTTGGAATAAAGCTCCACCAATTCTTCCACTTTGTAAAGGGCTGAAATAGCAACAGCGGACTCGGCATTCCTCACATCAACCAAGGCCTCCACATAAACATTTCTATATGTATCTTTCGTATTCTTGATGGTCAAGGGAACGCCTCCCCCAGCATATTCGCAGCTACCATCATCATACAAAACATCCACATCAGCATCATAGTTTTGAGCTACGGGATCTGTACATCCCGTAGGCTTTTCAGGATCTAAATCGGGAACCTCCTCCACAACATACCAGTACAAATCCACCGAACTCTCCTCCCCTACGGGATATTCAAGCTCCTCAAGCTCCTCCTCAGCAGGCCAATCACTATCCGCATCAGAAGAGACTGAATTAATGGATGGAATGGTGTCTTCTCCCCAATCTATTTCGGGTCGATGATAAGGCTCCTGGCACGAAAATAGACCCAACAGGAAAAAGAAGACAAATCCGAAAACCAGTCCATGTAAACAAGAAAAGAAGGAAAAATGGGAAGACCCTCCCATTCCCAAAACTCTATTCAAACAACTACTCATAGGTCTAACAAAAAGATTCTACACCCAAGGATGGCACAATTTACTAAAACATTTCTACACAAAAAAATGTTTCTCAATAAAAAGATGATATAAAAACAAAGATAGGATTAGAATAAGTTATTTTTGTACCTGTGGAAGATCTCATTTTAAAACAAAGGACGTGTGGATTTCGTCCAGAAAGCATATCTTGGAACCGTGGAATGGAAAGAATCTTTGCTGAAACTCCGACTCCAATACCCTTGGCTCGGAACACGTAATAAAACAAATTCACGTCTCTTCAAATACAGGTCCAGCACTTTTTTTGGATTATTGTGCGAAAAAAAAGAGGGGACTGCAGCCCGCATGAGCGAACTACTCCATCAAGATGGTAAAAAACTAAGCATACTGTGCCTCCCCGGAAAGATTGCGAAAAAAGAAACCAAAGAAAACTCCCATTCCGAAGTCCTCCTCAAGTGGAACGGTACCCCACAATCTGTGTCTTTGGATAAATTCCTATCCCTACCCTTCAACGGAATCATCAACCTACTAGAATCAAACTCACCCCAATCAGAATATGTGATCAGGAAGTCGGATGCCGAACTCAAAGTCCGGGTATTGGAGAAAAATTCCCCAGCACCATGGGAAAGGGAAGTCTACGACCTAGTTTTCCTTTCTGTGAAAGATAAAACAAGGGTCGTAGACTATCTTAGAAGACTAGGTTGAGCCTTCCAAGGTCCCCACAAAAAGCATATGCCCTATTTATCGGAGTTCTTGATCTCCTGAACCTCTTTCCGAATCTCCTGTGAAAGAACTTTCACCTCCTGAAAGGCCTTCCTTACCCGAGTTCCGGCAGTTTTGTTTTTACCTTCGTAAAACTTAGAGACATCATCCTCTATCCCATTCACTATTCCCTTAACTTTCTTAAATAATTTACTCATCTCGCGTACATTTTAGAGG
>JAPOQI010000135.1 GCA_026710765.1 Cytophagales bacterium
CATCTCAAAACTCTCCCTCCAAAAAAAACCTTCCCTATTCCCTATAATAAACTCCGTGCTACCCCCACCAATATCCATAAGCAAACTCAAGCCCTCACCCAAAAGACCCCCAAATCGTACGCCTTCATAAATTAATACGGCCTCCTCAGCCCCTGAGATTATTTCTACACGAATACCCGTAGACTCTAAAATCCTATCTAAAATCTGAAACGCATTTTCTGCCCGTCTAAAAGCACTTGTCCCAACAGCCAAAGAGTATTCCACACCCTCTTCTCGCATCTGTCGGGAGAATTCTGAAATAACACTCAGAATTCTGAGTTCACACTGAGATGTGAAATATCCATCCTCTATTCCACGACCAATCTGCATAAAAACCCTCTTCCGCCTAACTATATCATAACCCTTTTCCGAAGAATCAGCAATGATTAAGTGAAAGGTATTCGTACCCAGATCCAGTACAGCTATTCTCATAAAGAAAAACCCAGGGTAAAACCCAATGGAGGTACAAAAGCTACCCCAATACCCCCTAAGAACTATTTATAAAGAAGTATACTCCCACTATTACGGCGAGGACAATTAGCCTGTCCAGTACAAGCACACTCTACAACGTAATAATACACATCCTGACTCAATTCTCTTCCATTAAAAGTTCCATCCCAACCCCTCCAATTACGAGATACCCTTAGTTGAGTCAAAATCTTTTTACCTCGTTTATCATATATGTGAAGATCACAAGCCTCGTCATTTAACTCCACCTTGTGAAGCATCCATCTATCACCAATACCATCCCCATTGGGAGAAAATAATTTGTCCCCCTCGGGAAGAGGATCGGGTTGGATGGGAATCGAAAGATAGGCCTCCTCCTCACAACCACTATTGTCCACCGCCTTAACCACATAAAGATAGGGAGATATCAGACCGGGATCATAATAAGCGGTCAAAACAGGTTTTATCTTATCCGATTGATCTATGCCTTCAATCCTGGACCAAGACAAAACATTCTGAGAATTCTGACCCCTTACATTGAGTATCGTAAGCGGAATCTGGGTCCGTTCAAGAACGTGTTTTAAATATAGGGTGTCACTTCCAGAAGACTTAGCAGAGTCTATAAATTGGGAATCCGTTTCCAAACGAATACCTGAATTGTTTTTATTTTTAATCTCTACCGAGGAACTTGCAGTACACTTTGTCTGTTCGTTTTCTACCACTACCGTATATGTAGCTGGTTTTCTGGCACGAATAACTCGCTCTGTCTCATTTGATATATCCTCGGTAGAGGTCCAAATATAAGAATGAACCGATCGCTGACCACCTGCAACCACAATTTGGCTTGGAGCAGATAAAGCAACCTCAATCTGAGGACACTTTTCTTTAACGTTTGGGGTCCGAGTGATCTCAAATTTGGGTGCCAGAGAAATACTCACTCTTTTCTTCCTAGTCCCTTCGCAATCATCTAATTCCTCATAACCCACTGAAAGAATAACATCATAACGATTACTCTTCTTGTAAGTATGAGAAACATTCTCCTCATGCAATACCTCAGACTGATCCCCAAAATCCCATTCATATGTATAAGAAAGCTCTGAAGCAATATTAGGAAAGGTTACTTTTGGTAAAAACCGTATGGGAATATCCACACAAGAAGTCTTCTGGGCATCATTCACACCCCCGATCAAAAAATTAACAGCCGGCCTGTCTACCTCAACGATCTCTAAACCCGCAGACTCCCTGCTACACCTCATTGGACCCCCTTTTTTTACTATCCTAACCGCATATACACCAGGCTTTGTCGCAGTATATGTTTTTCCTACCGCAGGAGGATCTATACCCTTACTATCCTCACCCTCAAGACGCCACACAAAAGAAAAACCCGCAGACTCCCTTATATCCTCCTCACTAGATATGCCCAAAGCATGGGATACCTCCTCACCCGTACAAACATAAGGCGACGAATCATCCGATAACTCAACCCTGACCAAAGGAAGACTCTCAAAACTAACCTCTACACCAGCCTCAGGACCCCTGCAATCTCTAATCGAATAAAAATAAGTATATCTCCCAGCCACCCGATGATTTCTCAAACTAACAGTAGAATTATCCTGCACCTTCCCC
>JAPOQI010000139.1 GCA_026710765.1 Cytophagales bacterium
AATTCTTTTCGTGGCAATACTTCTTCTCCCATGAGTATAGTAAAGAGGTGTGCGGCTTCCATGGCATTTTCTATGTGTACCTGTTTAACACTTCTATTTTGTGGATCCATGGTGGTCGTCCAAAGTTGTTGTGGGTTCATCTCACCGAGCCCCTTATATCGTTGTATCCCGACAGATGGATTATTCCCCGTTGACATTTCTTTTATGAATTGTTGTCGTTGTGTCTCATCCCAGGCATATCGTTCTGTTCGTCCTTTTCGTAAAAGATATAGTGGGGGTAGTGCGATGTACAGGTATCCTGCTTCCACGATTTCTCTCATATAGCGAAAGAATAGAGTTAGTATGAGTGTTCGAATATGGCTCCCGTCGACGTCTGCATCGGTCATGATGATGATTCGGTGATATCTGAGCTTACTTATGTTGAGGGCCTTACTATCCTCTTCTGTTCCCATACTGACCCCTAGGGCAGTGAGTATGGTTTGTATCGCATCATTCCCATAGACCTTATACTCTTGTGCTTTTTCCACATTTAAGATCTTCCCCCTGAGGGGTAGTATCGCTTGAAACTTTCTATTTCGTGCCTGCTTAGCCGTACCCCCTGCGGAGTCGCCTTCTACAAGATAGATTTCTGATCGTGCTGCATCTTTTTCGGAACAGTCTGCAAGTTTTCCTGGCAGTCCCGACCCGACAAGTACACTTTTTCTTTGTATCAATTCTCGTGCTTTTCGTGCGGCGTATCGTGCTTGTGCGGCCAAGATGACTTTGGAGATGATCTGTTTGGCATTTTTGGGATTTTCTTCTAAATATAATTGTAGGTGTTTGCTGAGGTTTGTTTCTACAAGTCCCATGATTTCGGAGTTCCCAAGTTTGGTTTTAGTCTGTCCTTCAAATTGTGGTTCAGCAACTTTGATAGAGATAACGGCAGTAAGTCCTTCTCTAAAATCATCTCCTGTGATTTCCACCTTCGTTTTGGCTAGCAGGCCGGATTTTTCGGCATATGTCTTAAAGGTTCGTGTGAGTCCTCGTCGAAAACCTGAGACATGTGTACCCCCTTCTACGGTACTGATATTATTCACATATGAGACAACTTGTTCAGAAAAACCTGAGTCATAATCCAGAACAATTTGTATAGGAACCTCGCCTGTTGTACTTTCTAGGTAGATAGGTTGTGTTAGGAGTGAGACCCGTGTTGCTCTTAGGTATTTGATGAATGCGAGAAGTCCTTCTTCATGATAGAAGATATCTTTATGTTCTTCTGATTCGCTTTCTGATTGATCTTCTATCGTAATTTTAAGTCCTGCATTTAGGAATGAGAGTTCTCGGAGTCTTGCGGCTATGGTATCATATTGATATTTGAGTTCTCCGAAGATTGATGCATCGGGTGTGAAGGTGATTTGTGTTCCTTGTTCTTGTGTTTCGCCTATCACTTTGACAGGTTCTTGTGGGATACCTTTTTGATATGCCTGCTGATATATTTTACCCTCTCTATGTACCTCTACCTCTAATCTGCTGCTGAGCGCATTGACACAGGATACACCCACCCCATGAAGCCCACCTGAAACCTTATATGTTTCTTTATCAAATTTTCCACCTGCATGAAGGAGTGTCATAACGACCTCTAGAGCTGACTTTTTTTCTTTGGGATGTAAATCTGTGGGGATGCCTCTTCCGTTATCCTTAACATGAATTTTATTTCCGGGTAGGATTCTGACATATATTTCCGAACAGTATCCCGCAAGAGCCTCATCTATGGAGTTGTCTACCACCTCCCAGATGAGGTGGTGTAGGCCTCGTGTCCCGACATCTCCTATGTACATGGCAGGTCGCTTCCGAACGGCTTCCAACCCCTCTAATACCTGTATATTCTCTGCGGAGTACTTTTTTTCCACCATCTTATTTTATCTTAGAACTTCCTGAAAATCCTTATTCCTGGGGGGACTAGTTTAATTAAAAGGACAGAATTTTCCAAAGATTGATTATCTTTTCCTTGATTCTGATCTCTTTTTTATGAGGGGTTGGGGTCTTATCTAAGGGGGTATGGGCCCTTAGCTCAGTTGGTTAGAGCACCTGACTCATAATCAGGGGGTGGCTGGTTCGAGTCCAGCAGGGCCCACATGTTATTGTACGGGATTTTAGAGCATGGAAAAATGAGTTCAAAAGAAAAGGTGGGGGAACTGAACATTCGGGATCGTACGGTTTTTATTCGGGATAATTTACCCATCATGCGTTGTCTGAACGATAATTGTATTGACCTGGTATATTTAGATCCACCCTTTAATAAGAATCGCAAGTTTCACGGAGTAATCGGGTCGCCAGCCGAAGGAACGGGATTTAAGGACTACTGGGAGCGGTCTGACACAAAAGACGAAGAGATTCAGTATGTGAAGCAGAAGCATTTGAAGCTGCATCAGCTATTAGAAACCGTGGATGGTGTGGGTGTGAAGGGGTCAAAGTACTACCTATACTATATGGCAGTTCGCCTCATAGAGATACACCGCATACTAAAGCCCACAGGCTCCGTGTATTTGCATTGCGATGATACGATGTCTCATTATCTAAAGCTCCTCATGGATACCATTTTCGGGGTGCAGAATTATCAGAATGAGATTGTTTGGAAAAGAGCATCTGGAAAGAGTAGTGCAAGAAGAAGGTTCGATAGGGAAGTAGATACTTTGTTCTTTTACTCAAAATCCGATGATTATTTCTTTCAGAGCTCGTATAAACCCTATACTGAAGAGTTCATAAAAAAAACCTATCGTGAAAGTGATTCTAAGGGAAGATATGCACAGGCAGATATAACAGGACCCAATGTGAACTCAAAGGATCCTGAATGGAAAGGCTGGCATCCTTCAAGTATAGGAAGGTCTTGGTCTTTAAATCTGCTGACTTTGGATTCCATTATGCCCCGTGAAGAGCATAAGAAGTTGAGTACCTTGGAGAAATTAGAACTCTTGGATAAGCATGGATTTATACATTACTCTTCCAATAAAAAACCCAGTTGGAAGAAATATCTTCACCTGATGCAAGGGGATAAGGTGAGGAATCTGTGGGATGATATAAATAATGTAAGGGGTAATGAAGATACACACTACGAGACGCAGAAGCCCTTGAAGCTTTTGGATCGCATCATCAAGGCTTCTTCCCAGGAGGGGGATGTCGTATTAGATCCTTTTTGTGGCTGTGCGACCACGTGTGTATCAGCGGATAGGCTGGGTAGGAAGTGGATTGGGATAGATATAGCCCCTGCGGCGGAGCGCCTTGTCGTGTCCCGGATCAAAAAGAATCAGGGGCTATGGCAGGACATTGTGTCTCGCTCAGACCTCCCCGCACGGACGGACTTAGGCAAAATACCGAAGTACAACAGCCCCGAGAACAAGAAGAAACTATACGGCGAACAGGGGGGAGATTGTGCACTCTGCGAGGATCATTTTGAGTATCGCCACCTTGTGGTAGACCACATTATCCCGAAGATAGACGGCGGGCAGGACAATCTTGAAAACTTACAACTGACCTGCGCGAATTGTAATAGTCGTAAGGGAAAGAAAAGCCATGCAGAAATCAAGCTCAAGATAAAAGAGGAACGCAAAAATATCCGTAAGCATTGAAAAAGCGAAAGGGGAGGTGGAGGTAGATATAGAATCTTCTTGGGCTGATGTGTTGGGAGGGGAGTTTGGGAAGCCTTATTTTGAGGAATTGGTTAATTTTCTGCGGACTGAATATAAGGAGTACAGGGTTTATCCGAGGGGGAAGAATATTTTCCGTGCCTTTGCTTTAACGCCTTTTCATGCTGTCCGTGTAGTTATTTTGGGTCAGGATCCCTATCATGGTCCTAATCAGGCCCATGGTCTTGCCTTTTCGGTACCCGAGGGAGAACGTATTCCGCCTTCTTTGGAGAATATTTTTAAAGAATTGCATCAGGATTTGGGTAGGGTTATTCCGTCTTCTGGCGATTTGAGTTCCTGGGCTTCTCGGGGTGTTTTACTTTTAAATAGTATGTTAAGTGTTCGTGCGGGTCAGCCTGGGTCTCATCAGGGTAGGGGTTGGGAGACATTTACAGATCGTGTTATTGGGATTTTGAATGAGCTTCGTGAGGGTTTGGTCTTTATTCTTTGGGGTTCTTATGCACGTGCCAAGTCAGGTTTGATAGATGGGGCTAAGCATTTGGTTTTGACCTCCGCTCATCCCTCTCCTTTTTCTGCTGATCGGGGATTTTTTGGCTCATCTCCTTTTTCTCGTGTGAATGATTATTTGGGGGAGGAAATTTTTTGATAAAAAACTATTATTCTATATAGAATTGTATTAGTTTTGTAAGTGCTTGACTTAGAACTGGTTATATTTCTTGTGTGATTATGATAGTAAGAACGGACAAGGGTTCATTTTTTTCGTTTCCCCTTTTAGGAATCTGTTTAGGAGTTCTCTTTATTTTCTGGCCTGTTATGGCACAGCCGGGTGGAGATTATCGGGGTAAGGTTTTGCGGATTGCCAATTTTGAGAACAACGATCTTCGGAATGCAAATTTTGAAGATGCAAACTTACAAGGTGCTAATCTTAAGGGTGCCAATTTGTCGGGTGCCAGTCTTAGGGGTGCGAATTTAGAAATTGCTTACATGCAAGGTGCAAACTTAGAGGGTTCGGATCTGAGAAAGGCTCAGTTGCGGGTGACTCATCTTCAGGGTGCAAGTCTGATCAAGGCAGATCTTCGGGGTGCTAATTTGGGAGCCTCTCGTTTGCGTGGAGCTAATTTTCATTCCGCAAAGGTAGATCCAATTTGGAAAAGACATCTGGAGAAGCAGGAGGTTTTGAATTTTGAAACCATCAAGTGGATCTCTAGTCCGAGGTAGGGCTGGACCTGGGTTGCTTCTTTTTCTTCTTAGTTTTTAGGTTTTTTGAATGCGGGACCTGGTTCTCGTTTTGTTCTAGTTGTTCTAGTTCAGGGACCCTAGTTTGTTTGGGTTCGTGTGTGTGGGTAGGGTATTCATTTTGTTTGGGATCCTGTTTCTGAATTTGCGACTTAACATAATATAAATTATATAACAAACATTATTAAAAGATTTCAGGGTGTTTAAGAATTTATTGAGTTTTTATTGAAGAGGATAAAATTAATTATATTGCGTTTCTGTGGATTTGTATGTTTGCTTCTTGTGTGTGTTTTTTTATATATGTATAAGTGAATCTTGTTATTGTAGAGTCTCCTGCTAAGGCGAAGACTATAAAGGGTTATTTGGGTAAGGATTTTCGGGTTCTTTCGAGTTACGGTCACGTTCGTGATCTTCCAACAAAGGGTATGGCTATTGATATAGAGAACGATTTTGCTCCCGTTTACGAGGTTTTACATGATAAGAAGAAGATTATTGAAGAGTTGAAGAAGGCGTGCGAGGGATCTGATCGTATTTATCTTGCGACAGATGATGATCGTGAGGGTGAGGCAATTTCCTGGCATCTTCTGCATGCGTTGAGTTTATTAGATTCGAGTCAAAAGGTTGATCGTATTGTGTTTCGTGAGATCACAAAACGTGCGATTTCTCAGGCATTGGCGTCCCCCCGGGGTATAGACAATTCGTTGGTAGACTCTCAACAGGCTCGTAGGGTATTGGATAGGTTGGTAGGTTTTGAACTTTCTCCCCTTTTATGGAAGAAGGTAAAGCGGGGTTTATCGGCGGGTCGTGTTCAATCTGTGGCCACACGATTGGTTGTGGAGCGTGAACGCGAGATAGAGTCTTTTGAGTCCAAACCCTATTATCTTATTCAGGCAGACATGAAAACCGAGGATAAGCGAAAAGATGGAAAGTCTAAGGTATTGGTTTCGGAGATATTTCAGGCAAAATATCCGAGTAGGTTATTGAACAAGCAGGAGGTAGAATCTTTTTTGGAGTCATGTGCTTCAGCTAATTTTCATGTAGCGAAGGTCGAGCGAAAGCCGGGTTATCAGTCCCCCTCCCCTCCTTTTACGACTTCTACCTTACAACAGGAGGCAAGTACGAAATTAGGTTTTTCGGTGACCCGTACCATGATTTGTGCCCAGGGTTTATACGAGTCGGGACATATTTCTTATATGCGTACGGATTCGTTGAATTTATCCGAGGAGTCGATTTCTGCGGCAGCATCAGAGATAAAACGTTCTTTCGGTGATCGCTATTCTTCTCCGACGCGTTATAGTACTCGTTCTAAGTCTGCACAGGAAGCACATGAAGCAATTCGTCCGACTCAGTTTTCAGTTCGGGAGGCAGGTAAGGATTCGGGAGAGCGTCGTCTTTATTCTTTGATATGGAAACGTGCTATGGCATCTCAAATGTCTCGTGCCATATTGGATAGGACCTTGGTTGACATTGGGATTTCCACTCTTTCTGATAAGTTTTTGCGGGCAAAGGGTGAGGTAATTAGTTTTGAGGGTTTTTTGAAGGTTTACAATGAGTCTTCCTTGAAGGATGATGATAAGGTTCCATCTAAGAAGGAAAAACAACTCCTTCCCTCTTTGGAGGTGGGGGATATTTTATTTTTAGATAAGATGGAATCTCGGGAACATTTTACTCGTCCTCCTGCTCGTTATGCGGAGGCATCTTTGGTTAAGCATTTGGATGAACTGGGGATCGGTAGACCCTCCACGTATGCCCCTACGATAGATACGATTCAAAAGAGGAAATATGTTATTAAGAGGTCTGAGGAGGGTATTACTCGTTCGTATCAATATTTTGTTTTGGATTCTAAAGGTTCAATTGAAAGGGGTTCTAAGCAGGAACTTGTAGGTGTTGAGAAGAACAAGCTTTTCCCGACGGATGTAGCCTTGGTGGTGAATGATTTTTTGGTAGAACGTTTCACAGATATATTGGATTATAAGTTTACAGCTCGTATAGAGGATGAGTTGGATGAGATTGCGGAAGGAAAGATTTCTTGGCAAGAGATGGTGGGATCTTTTTATTCACAATTTCATCCCAAGGTATCAGAGAGTGCAAAAAAGGAGGTTCAGGCGAATACCGTACGGAATTTGGGTACGGACCCTAGTACGGGCAAGCCCGTTTATGCGAAGTTGGGCAGATATGGTCCTTATATACAGTTGGGAGATCATGTGGATGATGGGGGTGATGAGAAGCCAAGATATGTTTCTTTACCCAAAGGAAAGGTTTTGCACGGCGTTACCCTGGGAGAAGCATTGGAACTCCTTCAATTACCCCGTGAATTAGGGCTTTGGAAAGAGGAACCTATTACGGTTGGGATAGGTCCATATGGACCCTATGTGAGGCATGCTAAGGCCTTTTGTACTTTGCCAGAGGATGTATCTCCTTTTGTTATTGGCTTAGATGAGGCGATTGATTTGTTTAAAAAGAAAGAAGAGATCAAGAGAAACAGCATATTGAAGACTTTTGAAGAGGATGGGAAGTTAAGTATTCTTAAGGGTCGTTATGGTCCTTATATCAAATATGAGAAGGGTAATTTTCGGATACCCAAGGGGACTTCACCAGAAGAGCTGAGTTATGAAGAATGTCTGTCTATCATTCAAAAGGCTCAGAAGACAAAGGATCAGAAAACCTAATAATTCTAAGGCCCCCTACCCTGGTGGGGAATTAGTTTTTAATAATCTTTCCTGTATAGGTATCCTCTCCTATTTTGAGGGAGTAGATATAGACCCCTGTGGGGAGATTATGTCCGAAGAGTGTTTGGTGTATTCCTTCGGGATGATCTAGAGGGGGTATGACCACGAAGAGTTGATTGCTTAGAGATCGTATTTGGAAGGATATTTTTTCTTCTTTTTTAAGAGCATATAGGAGTGTAAAATATTCACTTGCGGGATTGGGATAGATTCTTAGAGAACTTTTGGGTGGAGAGGAATTAATCGCGAAGGGCCTATCCTCATCGGTTTTGGGGGTTGGTTTTTTATCTGTATTTGTAGGAGTTTGTGGTTCATTGTTGGTAGTTGGTTCTTCTGTATCTTCTTCTGAGGGCAGCGGGATAAGGGGTTTTTCACTATGGTATGCGGGTAGGTTGATTTTATAGATTGCGTTTCCATTTGTGAACCAGGCTATATTATCTTCATCTATGTTCACACTG
>JAPOQI010000098.1 GCA_026710765.1 Cytophagales bacterium
GAACCCGATGAAGAACCATTCAAAGATATCTTACCCCATAGAAAAAGGGTAAGGCCTAGAAATAGACTGATCCACAATACAATACAGATTTCCCTGTCCAAGATCCCCCAATGATATGCTTGATCGGCTACACTCAAAAATTTCAAGGCAAGACCTAATTCCAAGAATCCTAAAACTACCTTCACCGTATTCATCCAACCCCCAGATTTTGGCAACAGGGACAAACTATTTGGAAAGGCAGCCAGAAAAGAAAAGGGGAGTGCAAAAGCCAAAGAATAACCCAACATACCCACCAATGGCTTTAAAAATAAACCCCCTGCCGATTCTACCAAAATAGAACCTACAATGGGTCCGGTACAAGAAAATGTTGCCAACACCAGGGTCAAAGCCATGAAGAAAATACCCGTTAAGCTACCCTTGTTTGCATGCCTGTCCGTGAAATCTACCCACCTAGACGGTAGCCTCAGATCAAACATACCCAGGAAAGACAAACCAAAAAGGAAGAAAACAGCAAAAAATAATAAATTCGGAAGCCAGTGGGTAGCCAACGCGTTTGCGGCCGTAGGTCCCACAAAAAGGGATAAACACATCCCAATAACTAAATAGATAAACACGATACTCAACCCATACCAGATCGGATGACGAATATCCCTACTCTTAGAGGAAGTGAAATAACTCACTGTCATGGGAATCAATGGGAAAACACAAGGCGTCAATAGGGCAGCTATCCCTCCCAAAAAAGCAAGTAGAAAAAATTTCCACAGGTCCAAATAGGGAAAAAGTAAACTCAAATCCGATCCCTCAGACACAACAGGGTCCGAGGGATCCAAAACATCAGAACCAGAATTCCCCAAGGGGAGTGGAAGAATATCTATGTGATTTTCTAAAAAATTAGAAAAGCCGAAGTCCTCTGATAACTGAATACACCGGCCATCATCCTCTGAACAAACCTGATAATCACAATGACCAGAAAAAATTAAAGGAAGTTCCTTTATCAATAATATAAACCTGAACTCAGCCCGACCCACAAAATAAGTGTACTCTCCATCCCAAATTTCCTCGTACCTGCGCTTAGAACCGATCGGATAAGGACCCCCTAGTAACTCATAAGATGAATCCTCTTCAAAAGAAAAAACTGTCGGAGAGGGTCCCAAATCCTCTGAAAAATCCGAAGAGTACATATACCACCCTTCATCTACCTCAGCCATAACCGCTATTTGAATCGTGTCCCCCGGTTGGACCAAAGACTGACTACTGGCAAAAGAAAGACGAGCAGGACGCATAATTTGAGCATCCAAGCGCAAAAAGCATAGCATAAAAAATGTGCAAAAGGCACACGAATAACAAAGTCTCCGAGGGCATACACCAGAACAATAACACATGAATAATTTTCTCAAAACGAAGAAGATAAACGATCCTCAAACAAACAACACAGAGTTTCAATACCCTTCCAGTACTGAGACAAAGCATAACTTTCATTTGGAGAATGGATCGCATCCTCAGGGAGTCCAAACCCCAAAAGTACAGGAGATAGACCCAGAACCCGATGTAAAACAGGAACAATAGGAATGCTCCCACCACAACGAACCCCAACAGGAGTACAAGCAAATATATGACCAAGTGCCTTAGAAGCCGATTTATAAGTCGGGTCTTCTGTGGAGGAAACAAAAGCCTCCGAACTATGATGAGGATGAACCGATAGTTTAACCGTCGGAGGACAGATAGATTTTAAATGCCTGAGCGTTTTCTCCATAATGTCTTCACCCCGCTGATTCGGAACCAAACGCATAGATAACTTAGCGTGTGCCTGACTGGGTAAAATTGTCTTCGCGCCCTCTTGAATATACCCTCCCCAGATCCCATGTATGTCCAAAGAAGGACGAGTACCTATTCTCTCCAAGGTGCTATAACCCGTCTCACCAAAAACCTCTCCCACACCCAATTTTTCTTTGAACCCCTCCTCATTAAATGGAATGGAACGATAAACCTTACGATCCACATCTGAAAGCGAAATCACCTCCTCATAAAAACCAGGAATCGTAATACGACCTGCCGAATCCTTCAAAGAAGATAAAATCTTGCACAAAACATGAACGGGATTCTCTACAGCCCCCCCATATTCACCCGAATGCAAATCCCTATTCGGACCCTCTACCCTAATTTCCAAATAAGCAAGACCCCGAACACCTATGGTCAAAGAGGGTAAATCCTCCGAAATAAAAGAGGTATCTGATATTAAAATCCCATCAGATGACAGCAAAGACTTATGAGACTCCAGAAAAGAAGGAAGTGAAGGAGAACCAATCTCTTCCTCACCCTCTATTAAAAACTTGAAATTACAAAAATTCCTTCCCGTACGACAAAGGGTCTCCAATGCTTTAACATACATGTAAACCTGACCCTTATCATCCGCTGAACCCCGTGCATAAACCCTGCCATTTCTAATATCAGGCACAAAAGGAGGTGTCTTCCAAAGATCATAAGGATCCGCAGGCTGTACGTCATAATGACCATAACAAAGTAGGGTAGGGGCATGAGGATCAACTATCTTTTCCCCATAAACCACGGGATGACCCGAAGTAGGGTAAAGTTCTGCCCGATCCGCACCCGCATCTAATAATCTATCCCGCACGAAGACGGCAGCACGACCTATGTCATCCTTAAAAGATGAATCCGTACTGACCGAAGGAATAGATAAAAACTCAAGCAATTCTGCCTGGAACCTATCCCCATTTTCCCGAATATATTCATGTGTTGGGGAATTTCCTGAGTTCTTCACGAGAGGCGAGCAAAAGTGAGCTAATTTATATAAAGTATTTCTCTAAACAAAACAAATAATAACTTAGGAGGATACTCTAAAACCTTTCTCCAAAAGATATAAATCACTCAACACAACAGCGGTTGCAGCCTCAACAATCACAGGAACTCGTAAGGCAATACATAAATCATGCCTGCCCCCAATCTTAAATTCCTCCACTTGTCCCTTCTTTAAATTATAACTTCGCTGAGCCTGAGGCGTGCTGGACGTCGGTTTCACCGCAACCTTGAAATATAAAGGATTTCCGTTGGAGAGACCTCCTACAATTCCACCCGAATGATTTGTGCGGGTAGTACCTCCTGCATCTTCAAGGGCGTCATTGTGTTCCGAACCCAACATTCGAGCAGACCCAAAACCACTTCCAAAATCTATGCCCTTAATCGCAGGAATAGAAAAAATAGCATGGCTAATAAGAGACTCCACCGAATCAAAAAAAGGCTCACCCAAACCGATTGGCAAACCCTTAACCTCGCATCCAATAATACCTCCTATGCTGTCATTCTTCTCCAAAGCATAGGCTAAACCTTCATCCACAGAACTAAAACCTCCTATCTCCAAAATCCTAGCCCGGATCTCGAGAAAGGAAAGAAGCTTCTTTGCCACCACACCCGCGATCACCCAAGCCAAACTAAGACGACCTGAAAAATGACCACCTCCACGATAATCCTCGTAACCCCCAAATTTCTTATGGGCTACGAAATCCGCATGACCAGGCCGTGGAATGTCACGGACACCCGCATAATCACGGCTCCTAATATTTGTATTCTTAGAGAAAAAACTCAATGGAGAACCCGTCGTACGACCCTCAAAAATACCACCCAGAAATTCAATCTTATCCGACTCACGACGAGGAGTACCTCCCACAGCCTGAGGTCTACGCCTGTCTAAATCCTCTATGAAATCTTCCTCAGACAGCGATAAACCCGCAGGACAACCATCTATAACTATGCCTATGCCTGCCCCATGTGACTCGCCCCAAATGCTCAAACGAAATAAACGACCTAAACTATTCATCACAGAAGCGCAAACCTAAATCCTTAAAGCAAGAAAAAAAACTAGGAAAACTCTTCCGAACACAATCAACACCCTCCAAAATAATGTCACGCCTAGCTCGTAAGGAAACCAAAGCACCCAACATAACCAAGCGATGATCCGAATAAGTACGAAGAGAAATACCCCCTTCAATATAATCTTTTCCCTCGACATAAAAACAATTCCCCTCGGTCCAACACTTTATACCCAACCTGCCTAGGGTATCTAAAACTGTCTTTAAACGATCTGTCTCCTTATGCCTAAGACCCTCCACATCCCTAATTTTACTTGTCTCCCCCGAAATAAAAGATCCCCAAGCTGCCAAACACGGAAATAAATCCGGACAATCCCTTATGGAAATATCAAAAGCACGGGGTGCCATGGCTTTCTTAACAAGAATAGACCTCGGATAAATCGGATGAGGAAGAATATCCGTACCTGCCTCCCTCAAAAATTCCACAATCTTTCCATCCGGCTCACGACTCCACCTGGGTACATGCACCTTATCCTGAGACTCAGCATCCCGCACATCTACCAAATCTCCAAGGTCAATACCCCTCAAAGATATCTCACCACATAAAGCAGCAGCTACCAAAAAACACGCGGCGCCACTCCAATCTGCCTGAACTTGCAAAACCGAAGGAGAGACAGGATTATCCCCATGAAATCCGAAAACATCCCGCTCAGGCTCCGTGACGCGAACACCAAAATCCCTAAGTACATCCAAGGTCAAATCCACATAGGGACGACTCCGCAAATCCCGAGCCCTTATAAAAACCCCACTAGCTCTTAAAAAAGCATAACACATTAATAAACCACTTAGGTATTGAGAACCCGTACGACCCTCCACATCTATATTCTTCGGAACCAAATGGGGTGGGGAAGCCAAACCGCAAACCCGAAATGGTGGATAACCTGCTTTTCCCAAGTATGTGAAATCTACGTCCAATTGATTAAAAATATCCTCAAAAGGATTTTGGGAACGAGAGGCTAGGGTCCCGCGAACCAAAATATTTACAGGGCGACCCAAAGTAGCCATCAGCGGTGTAGCCAAACGAAGAACAAGACCTGATTCAGCACAATCTATTTCGGTCTGATAAATAAGACCCGAACTCGTATTCATAGAACCTGAACCCGAAGAAGAAGGATCGCCCAATTGATTTACCAAATCCCAGGCAGCACGAACATCTTCTGAGCACGAAGTCATATCCTCAAAACCTTCTGCCACAAGAATGTTTGAGAACTCTTCACGAATACGAGGACCCCGATTACCTAAGAGTAGAGAGGCAAAAAGAATCCTAATTAAATGAGATTTGGAAGGAGGTATCGAAATAACCCCAGCTAAACGACTCAGTCCTCCCTTGATCCTAATACTGGGCACCTTTCACAATTAAAGAAGGGAAGTTATGGATGAATTCAAGCCAAGCCTTTTCGATCTCCCTGAAAGAAAGGGAAACAGAAATAGCTTTTCCAATATCTTCTAAAAGAATATAATGTATCCTGCCCCCGTCACGTTTTTTATCCTGACGAATACCCTCAATATTAGCCCCAACTATACGATCAATTGGGGTCCTGAGAAGACCATAAGATTTCAATAATACAGGGAGTTTCTCCAAATAATCCACAGAAAGTCCCGTCTCACGAACAGATAACCACATAGCAAAACACATACCCCACGCTACAGCTTCCCCGTGAGGAAGACCCAAAGAAAGCTCTATCGCATGACCCAATGTATGACCGAAATTCAAAAACCTACGACTCCCTCTTTCATTCAAATCCTCCCGAACAATCTGATCCTTGAAACCCACACAATCCTCAATCAAAGCTTCAAGAACCCCAGGATGATGACGATAAAAATCAATCCCACCACGTTCCAATAAGTCATCCCATAAATTATGAGAAAAAAGACAACCGTACTTAATGATCTCAGAAAATCCACAACTCCATTCCTCCAAAGGAAGACTTTCTAAAAAACTCAGGTCCCAAATAATAGATGAAGGAAGATTGATTCTCCCCAAAATATTCTTGTAACCCAAAAAATTGATTCCATTCTTACCCCCAACTGAAGCATCAACCATACATAACAGGGTAGTGGGAACCAACACAATTTCAATACCCCGCAAATAAATGCTAGCTACAAAAGAACCTAAATCCGTTAAAGACCCCCCACCCACAACTATCAAACGCCCCCCCCTGTCTATACCCTCAACAACTAAGCTGCGAATAACAGGATCACAACTTTTCCAATCCTTTTCTTCTTCTCCAGCTGAAAGGATACACAGCTTTTTACCTTCAAAACGATCGGAATACATGTCGTAAACACAACGATCTACCAAAAAAAGAGAATCCTCTAAACTAAAATCCTTTACCCCCTCAGAAAAAGAAGTTCCAAAATGAAAAAACGTATCGCCCTCCTTATGCCGATCCAATACCATAATAACTATATAAACCCCCCACGGCGGATCCCAACCCTAGTTTAAAAACCATCTGCCGAAGAGTTCAAAGGAGGTTCCAGAGGTTCAAAAATATAATTCCCATCTATACCCTCAGGAATAGATAGTCTTAAAGGCCTTCCACCCCCCAAATACTTAGCCTGAAAGCTTCGCGAAAAATCCTGTACCTCATCAGGATCTATTACATAAAATCCAGACTTGCGTCCAGAAACCGCATCCAAATATGGAAATTGACTTGAAACCGTGAACCAACGATCTCCCTCGTAACGGAAATAATACCAAATCTTATGAGATAAAAGGATAAGGCATTGAAAATCTGTGCCTTCCAAACCTGGCTTAAACTCAATAAGTCCATGGCAACGTGTATTCATATCCATCTGATATACATTACCCAAATAAAGCTCCCGATCTTCATTGTACCAAGCCTTATGAGATGGAGACCAAACTAAATTCAACTCCGTAAAAAATATACCCTTAGATAATTTTTCCGAAAGTTCATAAAGTGGGGTAGGGGTACCCGAAAAAAGTGTTTCCTCAAAATATGACAACTCCTCCCGAGACACGAAATGACCGAGTAAATCCAAAAAATTCTCTGAAGTCTCCGTATAAGCACTGGCTAAGGACAGGTAAATCGTAGACGATTTTAAACCCGCTGAAAATTCCTCCCGCATAGACCTCTTCATTTTCAAATCTAAGAGAAAGGCAGTCTTCATCTGGTATAGCTTCTCAGTCGAATCCCAATAACCCATACCATAAGCATCACCTTTTTCTGATAAATAAATAGGTCCCTTAAAAGTACCCGAATTGATTTCTTCTCTAAGGGTCCAGGTGGGTGCGGGGATGCTGTCCAATTCGTGGGAGGTTCCCAAAGCATCAGAATCATCCTCCGAAGATAGGAAAACCTGATATTCTCCTTTCTCACCATCATATCCCAACATACCTTCTGGTGTATAAAGTGCCTGGTTGCCCACGGCTTTCCTAATACCCAAAAGAAGAACATAAATATTAAAATATGTATCGTAAAATAAACCCGTCTCCGCGGGCCTACCTTCTAGGGTCTTGGGTGAAGAACCCAAATCTATACTCACCATTTCATGAGATGAGTATGTGTGGGGAATCCATTGAGGATTGACCAAATGAGATGCTGAAGGCATAACATAACCCTTCAATAAGAAATCGGGCTTCCGAGAATAGACCACAATCTTTCCACGAAAAACATATCCACCTGTTGGAAAAGGATCATCCGAATTCGCAATACTTTCTGCCCTAATCATGCCATCATCAGGATCAAAAAAGAAATCCTTGAAAACCAACTCCACCGTGTCTCCCGCAAAATTGATATGCTGCAAATCTGCCGAACCTGTAAATCTATTACGGGAAACTAAGTCAATGTCGGCATTCTTTAAAACGTGATGCCTATCCTCTCCCCCTAAAAAAATCGTTGCATCCAAAAGTCTATCTATCTTGCCACCACTTCTAATGATAAGTTCCCTATTGGGAGGAATGATATAACTATCCCCGATCTCAACATGAGAAATCTCCTCAGCTCTAAAAACATGTTCCCCCAAATCGTAAAATGCGGTACGGGCCTGAAAATTAAGTGAATCCGCAGACGGACTCGTTAAATAAATACACGCATCTTGGATGTCTCCATCTTCTGGATGAGACAGGTAAATCTCTTCAGCAGACTCCTTCCAAATAACTTGATCCAAAGAACTCATCAAATCTAGGTGTGGAAAAGAAACACTAGGGATACCCCTTTTCTCTACATAAAGA
Organism: Cytophagales bacterium; assembly: GCA_026710765.1. Lineage (GTDB taxonomy): Bacteria > Bacteroidota > Bacteroidia > Cytophagales > JAPOQI01 > JAPOQI01. The sequence continues at coordinate 8,080 of JAPOQI010000098.1, forward strand.
AAGGTCTCCGAAGAACCCAATTCCTGTTTCAAACGTAAATCACGACCCCTGAGAACTATGCCTTCATTCTTTTCTAAATAATTTATTTGAAAATCCGTTTCCCTAGAACCATAGCCTCTCTCCCCGAAGGAAAAAAAATGAGACTCAGCCCACGAATTGCCCATCTTTAACTTACCTGAACCATAAGTTCCATCCTTTTTTGCATTTAAAATCCCTGAAAATTCTGCCACACCCTCATAAAGACGAATGGGATTACTATAAGTCTTGAGTAAAAAATTACCCTGGTTAGGAAACCATCTCAACTCTAAATCCTTCAAGACCGCATCAGGATAATCACTTGTCCCTTTGTAAGGACCCCCACGTATATTGCCCTCAGATATCCACGCACTCAGCCTATCCAAATAAAAAATCCAGTGATCTGAAACCAGGTGAATATTTAAATAATCTAAAACACCATCACCCTGAATACCTCCCAAATCAAGACGCAACTGACCCCGAAAAATAGCATCAGATTGGGTATAAATCGGATAGCCCCCAACCCCTATATTATGTCTAAAACCCAAAGATTTGTCCTCCATAATCCTTAGCTTCTCCGGAAAAGAGGGTAAAATATTACCCCCATGGAATGTACCCTCTAAACCTACATATGTGTAATCTGAGCTGTTCAGGCTGTCTACCTCAAAAGGTGGAGCTTCAAAGCGAATGCTCCTATCATAGGCACCTCCCAAAATCTCCTTCCCATCAAAATAAACCGTACTTGCCCGATCAGAACTGAACCTAGGATAATTTGGCTTCGTCTCAATACCCGCTTTGTTATCAGGATCGCCCAAATATAATACACCCGAGGTCCCCCCAATAGAACCCCTTACTTGGGACAACCTTCCGCCCCGAGGATCTAAGGGATCTTCGTCACGAACCAAAATATTTACAGAATCTACTTGATGCATCGTAAGAGAGAAATTAGCATAGTCAAAGGCAAAATCTCGTCCCACATAGTTGAAAGAATTCGTATGCACAATCCCATCAAAAATGAAATCCTTAGCACCCTTCAAGAGAACCTGATGATCCTTAGGCTTAACATAAACAATCCCATCTTTCGTTAGATGTACCCGTTTAACACCCCCTACCAAAAGTTCTCCTTTAGCTAAATCTAATAGTGCATTGTGACTCATAACCTCAGCACGTTGATCACCAAGTACTGAGGCCATAAAAAACTGATCATGATCCTCATCTTTTTGGGATACACGAGCATAGTGCCAACCCTTGTCTCTAATAGATATACGTTGAGTACGTTCGTCAAAATCTATAAAACGATGACGATGAAGATCCCGAAGAGATGATAGAACATGCCCTTCATCCCATTTCCAATAGTCTAATAACTCCTGTGCATAAAAAGAATCTTGATCCGTATGTTCAGCATATTTTATGATACCCAAAAGAGGATGAAAGGGTAACAAACCCTGAACCCTGTCCAATTCCTTAGCATGAAAATATTTGTCTGAATAGATTAACATAGGGGTCAGATGCGCTGAGGCACCCATGGACATGAGTAAACTATCTCCATCCATTCTCCAACCCACATGTTCAGGATCTAAATAAATCCCAAATTGAGTAGAAGTGTAAGGAATGCTTTCCGAACTCTGAGGCTTTGCGGAAAAAACCTCCAAATAACGATCTTCAATCCGATAACGCATCCTAACCCCAGGATGATCCAAAGTTTCCTCTCCATAAATAATGCGAAGTCCAGCAGACGGACATGTTACGATTTCCTCAAAAAAGAGAAAACGAGTTCCTCTGAACTCCGCATACCTATTTTCTTTGCCCGAAATACGAAGCAGACCTTTTTCCCCATTATGACTCATTCCAATCCATTGATTACCTTTCAACGATAATCCACCCACATAACTAATAGAGTCAGGGTAGGGGAGCCTAGGGCGAAGATCTGAACTATGGCTCTCAAAAGAAGCCTCAATACCCCTGATTGGATGAACTTCCATAGAAAATATTCCAGCAATGGAGTCATTCAACCAAGAATCTGCCTTTAAACTTGCCTCTGGAACCCGAAAACCAGAACTATATAAGTCTATAATAAAATCCCCCATAGATAGTACAACCTCAGCAAGGTCATCCCCAACGACAGGCCAATCTAAAATACCCGAATTACCCCCTAAAGAATTCCGCAGCGGACGAAAAAAACCTTCAAAATTCCGAATGGAATAATTCAAATCACGTTGCGAGAACGCAATCTCAGCCCCATCTATGTATATCACAATATCCTGCACATCCTCAACTACCAGATTCTCCGAAAATCCAAACCCATCATCCTCCTCAGTATCCAAATCTGAGGTATCAGCATTATCATCATCTCCCCAATCATCATTACCCCAATCATCATTACCCCAATCATCCAAAGACCCCTCTGTATCCTCAGGATCGGGGAGGGGAGCAACAATCGGTTTTTCCTCCAAAATGTCCTTATTCGGCATATCCCGCTCTATGAAGGAGATACTACCCTTCAAAAGCTCGTATTTGTGAAAAGAAGAGGAGTAAAAGAATTTTTCCCTTAAAAACAGATCCATCCTCCTGAGCACGGTCTTGGTCTTAGCCACCTCGGCATTCTCTATCATTTGAAAAAGTTTCTCCAACAACACATCTAATTCCGAAGTAGATAACATATGGGTCTGTCCCGCATGAAAAACAATACCCAGCAAGGAGGATCCATAAACCCGAGCAGAATATTTTCTCCTGCGCATTTCTTTAAGAATAGCCTCTAAACGTTTTAAATGATTTTCTGAAAAATGAACTCTACCCATATGTTCCCTAAGTACAGATAAGGATTCGGACGCAGGAAGACGATAAACATTTAAAGCTATTTCATCCAAATCAGGAACTAAAGGGGGACTTTGGACAGTTTCCGTCCCCACCTGAGGACTTTCCGTCCCCGACTGAGCGCATAACAAAATCGGTGACAACCAATACCCCGAAAAACAACATGCAGAAACAAAAAAATATCTCAATCTCACCGAAATCTGATTAAAAAAACCTCTTGGAAAACGGGAAAAAAATCATAAAACTTGGGGTGAATCTAAAAAGAATTCTAAACTTGAACCCATCTCCTAAGACTTTTTGTTCCAAAGCCCCAAGCCTTCTGATCTTGAATCCTAATTTATAAATTTGGAAATAAGCAATCTAAGGGCTAAATTCGTATGGCGAGTCAATGTACACTATAATTCAGACATCAGAAGAAACTGAATTTCTTTGGGAAAAAGTATATACACTAATTTAAAATGAACACAGCACATTTCAACCTCTGCAAGTCCCTGAAAAAAATATACAGAGGATTAACCATCTTGGGAATATCCCAATTAATTATCATAATCTGTGCAAATAATTCCCTGATTGCACAAAATCAAAGCAGATCTTGTGGTCTGAGACCCGATTTGCATGAGGATAGCTTCGTCTCTAATTGCTTTGATGCACGAAATATAGTCGACAATGGCACACATTTTAGCCTGAAAATCAAAATACATTTAGTCAGAAAAAGTGCTGAAGAATTACCCTATGGAATGCCCAATGAAAGCAGAGCCGCAGGCATATTAAAGGCATTACTAACCCGGGTAGAGAGGAAGTTTTTAAAGTATGGGATATCTTTCCAAGTAGACCCCGAAGTCAACTTTTTGGATGACCCAGAAACTGTGTCCCAGGATGGTGTCGTGGTTAGCCAAGATTTTCTGATCAAATATACCACTGAACATTCTCAAGACGATCGGCTTGACCTATTCTATATAGGATCCTATAGAGTGGACGACGAGCTGATTAACACTAGCGGCGGAATAGCAAATCTACAAGGAACTGCCTGTCTAGTAGCCACACCCAATTGGAGAGTCACAGAGGCTCTGACTGATGGCATCACCGCACACGAAATAGGACATACACTAGGACTATGGCATACCTTTGATGAAACCAATAGAGATTCAGGCTGTGGGTGGGACATTATTCCGGAACAAGACCTAGACTCAAACTGCTCATATATCGGTGACCTCATTTGTGATGTCACTGCAAATAGAGCAGATTTTTCTCTACTCCCGACGGATTCCGAATGCAATCTCATTACGAATCCAGACATCTTAACAGGGACAGATCTCAAACCCCAAAGCAAGTTAGAAGGAGCTGAACGGGCAAGTGCATTGGATTCCTATATGAAGGCAAATCCAAACTTTGAACCCAATAGGAATCTCATGGGATATTATTCGTGGTATCCCTTGCAAGGACAACAAAGAAATACGCATCCCTATTGTGCCGACCCTGATTTCTCCCCTGAACAGGGAAAACGAATGAGAGCTACCCTCATCGTATCAGGATCCCTGAAACCCAAATATTCCCTTGCCCTACCATCTGAAGTACGATTGGGAAAACTTTACAGGGTAGAGTATCTCACATCCTCTAAAAAACGGGTCGTACCCAAAATACTCGTACCAGGACATACAGAAGACGAAGGAGTTTTTAGCATATATCCCGTAGAATACGATTCGAAAAAAGGACGAACGGTCGTGGATATTATCTTTCACAGAAGAGATATCCTAAATGGAAATTATGCTGTCAATTTTGATGAAGGAAACTCAGATGGAGAGGAACTTTCGCGCTCCTTAGAATTAAGACCCCAAAAAATAAAGGTCTTGCGGGGCAAACAAGATCCAAAATTTGTCTTAGCTGAAAACATACAGTATCGAGCAAATCAGGTCTTTGAGATCGCCATAGAAGATAATTCTTCCTTGGAAATGGCTTATGTCCATAATGGATATGAGAGCCAAATAGAACTTGTGGGTACCAAGGTGGAAAAAGGTGAGGATGAGTGCAAGAGACTTAAAGTAAAAAGTATTTTTCAATTCAAACCCATTCAAGCTGCAAAACATTATGCCCTGTTCTTCATGTCAAAAAATGATAAAGACTTGGATTGGGAAGCCAGAGCAGAACCCCTAATACATCGATTCTATGTTCCCGACCAAGAAACAGATATACAAAAAGTTAAAGAAGCTTCTGTTTCCTATCTACGCATGTTTTCAGGGGGAAAAGGGAACGCCTGGGGACGAACAGAAGAACAGGTGAATTTTCTAAGTACCGCAAATAGTGGTCAAACATGGGAAAGTAAAAACGTCTCAATCTCTTCCGTCGGAACCCTAGATCCCGCCGTATCCGTATATTTTTCCAGGCATAACCAAGCCTATCTACTAAATGGAAATAGCTTGTGGAAAATTGATCTCCAAACCACTGAGGACACCAGCACACCCACCCAAATAGAAGTAGATGGCAACCTGGCAAGCGAACAAAAAATAGTAGACATCTCGTTCTCATCCCAAAGTGAAGGAATCATCGCATATTGCAATACTAAACAAAAACCTTGCCACGTCTATAAAACCTCCGATGGGGGAAGCAACTGGACAGCACTCAGCAGTCCTCAAGAATTCGCCATCAAGAAAATAACCAGTGTAGGCGCCGGCAGGTGGACCACCTTTGGCGTACTACATTCGTCCAGCGGACCCGAATATTTCAGTGTATCCAGAATCTCTAATGATGGTGCAGGGGGGGGTGGTTTTCAGGTATTGATAAATGAAATCCGTCCCAATATCTTGGAGTTTGATGGATTATATAATATATATCAAGGAAAGCATAATCTGGGGGCAGGGGGGAGACATAGCTTCTTTGTCGGAGAAAATCAGAGCATTGTGAAGATAGAATTCTTTGGAACTAACCCCTGGGTACAGAGATTTCCTACCCAGGAGGAATCCCAAGACCTACATGATATCGCATTTGCAGAGAACGAAAAAACCGGAATCGCAGTTGGAGAAGAAGGAATTATTCTCATCAGCTTTGATGGTGGAAAACAATGGAGAAGACTAAAACTCCCAGATGGAGGAACGATAAGCAGTGTGGACA
>JAPOQI010000105.1 GCA_026710765.1 Cytophagales bacterium
CGTAGGGGGTAGGTTTCGTTGCCCCAGTACGTTGATAGAAAAGGTTTTTTCAAACTGCCCTCCCTCTAAATCGATTGCCCCCACATTTATCTTAAACTCCCCTCCTTCTTGGGGAGAAAAAAGCTTTTTTGTCTTCAGGGCATCATCTACAATCTCTACCTTATCGTCTCCACTCAAGAGAACTAAGAAATGTTCATCAGACAAATCATCATCCTCTACCCAGAATACCCCTACCCGAGTGCCGATGGGTAAACCTGACTGTATCACCCGAGAAGACAAATGTATGTCGTGGGGAGGACGATTGATATCCACTACCCTTATCACAATATCTTTCACAAAATCAGCCCCTTCCGAATCTTCTACCCCTATCTTTAGGGTATAACTAGACCTGGTATTATAAGAAAGCACCTTCCGGGCCCGAAGTACAGGCCCCTTTTCTGTAACCGCTATTTCAAAAAATTCTTGATTTGCGGTTCCAAGAATTGAAAAGGTGTGGGAATCATTTTGATCCCGATCCTCTGCCGAAAGTACACCTATTATGGATTTTTCATCATCTTCTACCGGCACACCCTCTTCTATATTATAAGAAGACAAGATAATACCGTCACTATAAGAGGACAAAATAATATCGGTAGGGGATGTATTCTCATCCGTTACCTCTAAACTAAAGGGTCTTTCCAAGGACAGCCCACCATTATCCGTGACCCGAATCATAATTTCGTAGGAAGACTTAACAGCATAATTGAATTCCTCGTGTAGTATCAATCTACTCCCCTGGATTCTGAATTTATTTATATCCCCATCATGACCTGAAACAGCATGCAAAGTAAATGTATGTCTATCCAATATCCCATCCGGATCATCTACCTCAATATTCGTCAGGACATCCCCTACATCAGTGCCTTCAGGGAAGGTAGATCTTGTCAAGCGAATCTGGGTAGGAGACTCATTCACATTCTTTATCCGAACGACTATCACTTCCTGATAGATATATCCTTCGCTATCCTTAGCCTCAATTCTTATCTCAATATCCGCATGTTCTGTCCGCTTGATAATTCGCTTATTCTTTAGAATCTTTCCATCCAGTTCAAATAAATCCTGATTTGTTTTCAAAGACAGACTATGGCTATCTCCCGCACTGGGATCATCCACACTGATAGTTCCTATCTCGGTACCTGCCACCTTATCCTCTCTCAAGAGTTGATTTGAGATGGAGATGCCACGGGGCTGTTTGGCAGAATTCTGAATATAGATTGTGATATCTTCATCATGTGCATTACCCGTCCTGTCTTGTACACGAATACTTAGATCATATTTCTTATCCCCCGAAGGAAGAGCCAGAGAAGACGTGGTTTTCAAATTATTTCCATCTATTTCAAAACCAGAACTAGGAGATAAAAGGGTAAAAACATGTTCATCATCAACGTTTTGATCCCTAGCCGAAAGCAAACCTACCGGAACAGACGTACCTCCTATTGCAGACTCATCTATCGTAGCCTTACTTATTCCTATACCCGTAGGGGGAACATCAAATTCCAAATAAAAATCATCCAACGCGGCGCCATAGCCTAAAGAACCTAACTCGGAAGAAGATACCTGCCACCTGAGAAATATCGTTTTTCCCCTATACCCTCTGATAAAGGTCTTATATTCCCTAAGTGAAAATGAATTAGGATTTGACGAATCTAAGCGGACACCTTCTGAATTTCCTGCCCATCCGGATGCCCCGGACAAACTTTCGACTTGGCTGAAATCATACCAACTCGTAGACGATTCAGAATCGCGTCCAACCACTTCCCAATTCAATCCATCCTCGCTAATCTGTAAATTCATCCCACCCAGACCCGTATGATATTCGTAGCTCTGTGCATCAGCACTACTACCTGGACTAGAATGGTCGAAGACATACCACATACTCACACCCAGTTGCAAGAGATCAGCAGAGGGATTATCCGGCAAAACCATCATAGGTGTGTAAAGATACTCCGTAGAAGCACCACCTACGGTCCCAGGATTTGCATCCAGAAGCCAAGCCGGGGTTTTCAAAATCACTTCGCCAAAGCTACCAATGACCTTTCTATTGTTTTCCCCCCGGGTCAAACCCCAATCTCTTGTTGTGGAGACCCAGTCCCTATCAGAAATACGGTCAAAGGAATTCTTGTACGGATAATTGTCCACCCTAGAAACACCAAAGAAATCAATCTGAACTCTACTATTAGCCGGATTATCATCTTTTAGCCCATTATCTATTCTGAGCTCCAGTTCCAAGGAATTGGATCCCGTCCCATGCGAAAAGGAAGCCTCCACATGAACTCGCTCACCCGCACGAAGAATCGGAATACTTCCCAATGCATTAACCTTAGAAGCATCAGACCCGGAAGCTACCAACAGAAGATTTCCTCGACCCGCCCTGGCAGAAATATTAGATACATCCGCTTTCCCTACATTCACCACATCAAAAGAAAGATTAATCTCCCCTGAACTCAGCCCGGGATGCTTAAGATTGAGGATTGCAAGGTCCTTACTCCGAACAGAAATTTCAAATCTGGATACATTAAGCTCCCGCGTCCCCAAAGACCCAGTCGCGACCGAAACCGCATTCCCCACCCCCCTGAAACGAAACTGTACAGCCGCACCCGCTTTTCCCTCCACAATACACTCCCTTAGTTCAGAATCTGGCCTGCCTAAAATACCAGACCAACCCGGTGTAGAAGAAGTACTTAGCTGCTTGTGTGAATAACACCCCACATCGTTTTTATCACCCACTGTCTCCCAATCTAATCCGTTTTCACTCATCTCTAAAAGCATTCCACCCACATGCTCGGGTGCCTGAACCTTAAAATTCGTTTCCACCACAACATATTCTCCACCCTCCGCGGCTGGTGGAATATCAAAGAAAGGAGAATACAACTCATGCGAAGAACGTGCCGTAGTCGGTATCAAAGACTGCCAATAGGATGCGGGCTGAGCATTAACCCAAGTCCACTCGCCGCTAGGAACTGCATACCACTGCTTATTATCAGCGGTGAAATCTGCCACATAAGGAAATCTATCTGTTAAACTCCTTGGTCTAATATTAATAGATGCACTCAAAGAATTGTCGTCTTCATACTGATCCCCCGTGTGAGCTACGGAAACGGCTATCTCGGTATATATTATTTGACCAAGGTCAAGGGTTTGAGTAATCACAGAACCCGGATTCAAATCCCCTATGCTTATAACAATGGGATCCTCTTGTCCTAGTACATAAGAGGCATTCACGCCCCTGAGCGTTTCCTGACCCGTGTTAGCTATCTGAAAGCGAACGAAAGTGCTCCGATCCCCGTAGCTAATTTGGGGAACCTCCAAACTTAAGACCGAGAGATTTTTTACAAGAGCCCCTCTACCCGCCACAAAAAAGCTAAACTCATCTAAGAAAGCACCCTCCTGAGCCAAATTGGATCCCGTAGCTGAGAAATGAAAACGAAATCGGATCCGTCTCGGCGAAGACGAAGACGGAATCATGTGATGTCGGCGGCGGGGAGGTCCTGAATAACCCGTCCATCCTTTTCCCATCCTGGGAATTCGGGTCGCATCATACCACCCGTCTCCTGAGGCATCTACTAAGGTCCAGCTCCCGCCATCCACACTCATTTCAAGAGAAAGACCACTGGCTTGTTCCCCTTCAATACCCAGATTCAACTGATACCAAAGGGTAAACAGGAAATGTCCAATAGCGTTCGCTGGCAAGTTAAAAATGGGACTCTGCAAATAACTATTTCCCGTCCCGTTCACTTGTCCCGTAGAAAAAGAAAAATCTCCTTCCAAGGCGGCATCTTGGGTCCTCTCCCAATAGAGGTTTGAAGATCCCGAAGAAAACCAACCCCCCTCATCTGTTTCAAAGTCTTCATGATAGACGCCGTTGGATCCGACAGAAGCAACTCCTATGTGTCCAAGCTTCGTTTCCAGTTGCGCCTTGGAAGCGGCATAATCTGTGGCAGTGGGGTCCAAATCATTATAATCTTTAAGTGCCTGGGATCCAAAAATATCCAGGGCTGATCTTCCAGGCATGCTACGTATACCCGTACCCTCAGGATCCAGAAAATCCTTTAAATTACGACCCCTATTAGCATGCCAGTCCCAGGCTCTGGAAAAGGGTCCCACACGGAGAACAACATCTTCTACACTTGGACATTTTGCGCCTTCTCCCCCGGCCAGATTTCCCACCACGTAGCCTTCATGATTAAAAACACCCGCACCCGAGGATCCCTGGGTGATGGTGCCATTATCCGGGGCGAAATTAATGAAATCTCCAATTTGGATTACAACATTTTCAAAAGTACCCGATCCAGTTGGGTATCTGAAGTTCAACCTAACATCAATGTAGCTATAATAGCTCTCCGAGCGGCCATAAGTAAATCTTTCGGGTGCCCCCTCCGCATGATGCAAGCTGAAAAGAGCACTATGATTCCGAAAATTTGCATCCCAGCCCGCAAAATAAATATGTTTTAAGTCTTCCCCATTGATAGGACCCTCAAATTCTAGAAGGGCTAAATCCAGTTCTAATATGTTGACAACCACTCTAGGATTCCTGAGGAATACGTCAAAGATTGGCGGATCGGTAGAACCACAGGAGGTTCTTTTATGAAGAAAAGTCGCCGTGATATCTGCCTTATCTGTTTGCAGAAGGGGATTTCCATTATTATCTGCTACGATCCCCCCACCTCGTGTAGGAGGGACCTGAAAGGATGAGCGACTTCTGGCATCATACAACTGATACCGTTCGTTTTGGCCACCCGTCACCCCTAAAGAAGCGGTCAGACAGTGATTGGCAGTAGCCACATATAGTTTTCCATCTTCTCGGAGATTATTCAAAAGCACACCCGAACAACTACCTAATGTCCTATCTGGAAATCTTATCGTAAGTCGTACGGTGGCTTTATCTAGGTGGTAAAATCCTGCAAAATCTGATTGATCCTTAATACACTCAAGATCCAGATAACAGGGTGGACTCGGGGCTGGGAGAACCTGTTGTGCCCTTAGAAAAAAAGGAAAGACAAAAAGGAAAAGAAGGTAGCTATACTTCATCATGATAAAAAAATCTCAACCTACAAACCCACAAATACGGGCCTCCCAATATAAGAATTATTTTATTCGTTTTGCTAGGGTCTGGACAATATATTTTCCTACCATGTCAAACTCTACATTTACTCGGTCTCCCTTTTTCATGTGTAGAAAGTGTGTATGTTGAAAACTATGGGGAATAAGGGCTACGGAGAATATGTTTTCTTGGATTCCGAAAACAGTAAGGCTAATCCCATTTAGTGCCACAGAACCTTTTTCTATCAAAAAGGGACTCGCTTCTTTCAAAGAGAACGTGTAGATCCTATCCCGACCCTCCCTAGAAATCTTCACACAATCAGCTACTGTATCCACATGTCCCTGTACGATATGTCCTTCCCATCGTCCTGAAACAGGCAAGGCACGTTCCAAATTGAGTTTGGAACCTCTTCGCCAATCTGCAAAATTTGTTCTTTTTTTAGTTTCTTCCAAGAGGGTTAGACCATGTTCTTCCGGGGTATTTTCTTTGGAGGTCTTGGAAACCGAAAGACAAATACCCTGATGTGCCACAGATTGATTGTGTTGGAGCTGTGGTCCCAGAGGACTTTTGATCCGTACAAAACTATATCCCTCCTCCTGCATACTGATATCCAGAACCGTGCCGACGGCTTCCACGAGTCCTGTAAACATATTTAACTCAGGTTCTGCAATTCTTTTTTAGAAAGACGGGGCCCCCAAACAGAAACTAGTTTGGATGAGAGTCGGCTGGCAAAAGAACCTGCCTGATAGATATTGGACCCGCTCAGGATAGAATACATAAAGCCCGCTGCATAGATATCCCCAGCCCCGTTGGTATCCACAACACGGGCAGGACCCGCCGGAATAGCAAATATTTTACCATTCCCTACTACCCAAGATCCTTCTGAACCCAAGGTGATCGCCATAGAAGACACCTTAGGTTCCAAATATCTACACGCCTTGGAGAGGGCAGAAGAACGTGTCAAGCACTTGAATTCATCACCATTCCCAAGTAAGATATCTATTCCGTCTTCATGGTCCAAGAGATCTTCAAATCGTCCCAAATTGCGATCTACCACCTCGGGATCCGAGAGAGAGAGTACAAATTTTACCCCATGTTTTCGGGCCAATTTTTTTGTATGGATCAAGGTTCTATATCCCTGTTCTGAGGTCATCAAATACCCTTCTGCATAGACCATCCGTGCCTTTGCCAAGATATCTTCATGCACATCTGTAGGAGATAAATGAGCTGTAACACCCAGGTAGGTGCGGAGAGTTCGTTCTCCATCCGGACTTACGAGTACGATACAAAATCCTGTTTTTCCAGCCCGAGAGCCCGTATAGATAGCCTTGTGGGTCTCTACCCCTGCTTCTTTCAAATCCTTAAGGAATAGCTGTCCCAGTTCATCATTTGCCACCCGACAAGCATAGTGGCAGGACAAGCCCATATGACCCACAGCTGCCAGGGTATTGGCTGCTGATCCTCCACTCTGCCGAAGCACAGATGTATCCCCTAATTCTTCTAAGAGATGATTTTGATGAGAAAGAGATGCCAAGGTCATGATTCCCTTCTCCAAACCCATGTTGGAAACCACATCATCCTCTACCCCAAAAACCAAATCCACCAGGGCATTCCCTACCCCATATAAATCTAAACTCATAGACACCAAATTAGAGAATTGACCCTAAGAAAATCAAAGTACTTTGGAAAAGACTAAGTTTTTTATCTAAACTTTAAGATTTCTTTTTGATTTGTTATAAGTTTGACCCCAGGAGTTGGGCTAAATTCGTGGGATTTTTTATCATTAGGGTTTCAGGTTTTGGAACCCCTTTGTCTTTGCTAAACCCAACAATATATAACACACGTATCATGAAAAAATCGGAAAAAGAAAAAAATAAGGGATATTATCGTCCGGAAGATTTGCCAAAATTCTCTTCCATCAGCGATTTTCAGCCAGAACTGGCCAAGAAATTCTTTGATTATTATGCTGATGTCTTCAAAGGAGGTGCCCTTTCAGAACGGGAAAAATGTCTTATTGCTTTGGCTGTTTCTCATACAATTCAATGTCCTTATTGTATTGATGCCTATTCTTCAGAGAGTCTAAAAAAGGGAGCCGATGAGCAGCAGATGATGGAAGCTGTCCATGTAGCTGCGGCTATTCGTAGTGGTGCTTCCCTTGTTCATGGGGTTCAGATGATGAACAAGGTCAAGGAGCTCAGCATGTAGATGCGAAAGAAATCTCTCCAGGCTGCTCATAATCCACTGTCTTCTTCTGAGGCTCAGTTAGATATCCTATCCGATCTGAGTTCGCAGAAGTCTTATCCCCTCTTTCAAGATAAGATTAAGGGGGTAGAACAGGATGTACTGCGTGCGGGAAAAATAGATGTGTTTCAAATCAATATAGGTAAGATGTGCAACCAAACCTGCGCGCATTGCCATGTGGATGCAGGACCCGATCGGAAAGAAATCATGACCCGTGAAACCCTTCAATTATGTTTGGATAAGATAATTGATCACGACCTTTCCACAGTGGATATCACAGGGGGAGCCCCCGAGATGAATCCCCATTTTAGATGGTTTGTCAAAGAACTGAGTCTACATCAAAAACAAATCATGGTAAGGTCTAATCTCACCATCCTCTTGGCAAATCCAAAATACTACGACCTCCCTGAATTCTTTCGAGATCATAAAGTAGTGGTTATTTCTTCCCTTCCCCATTTTGCTGCGGCACGTACAGATGCCCAAAGAGGAGAGGGTGTTTTTGATAAGTCTATTGAGGCGTTGCGGCGTCTTAATAAGGTGGGTTATGGTATGGGTTCTGATCTTTTGCTTCATTTGGTTTATAACCCCTCGGGAACTTTTCTACCCGATACACAAGAATCCTTGGAAAGAGAATTCAAAACCCAACTCCAAGAACGTTTTGGCATTCAGTTCAGCTCGCTCTACACCATTACCAATATGCCTATTTCTCGGTTTTTAGAATATTTGATCCGAACTGATGCCTTAGAAGATTATATGGAAAGGTTGATTCAGGCTTTCAATCCACATACTATTTCGGGTCTTATGTGCAGGAACACAATTTCGGTCGGCTGGGACGGTTATCTCTTTGACTGTGATTTCAATCAAATGTTAGACCTAAATATCGGAAATGGAAAACCCTTGCATTTACGAGATATTTCCCTATCTGAGATAGAGCATCGCAATATCATCACGCATCAGCACTGCTATGGTTGCACGGCGGGTGCAGGTTCTAGTTGTGGGGGAGAAATAACCTAGTAAAACCTGTTAAAACCTAATAAAAACCTTGATTGCCGAGATTATCTTACCCCTTCCCCAGATGGAATCCTTTACCTATTTGGTTCCATCCCAACTCCAAGACCTCAAACCCGGTGAGAGGGTTTGGGTTCCTTTCAGGTCCAAGGTTTATCATGGGTTGGTATCCCGGGTTGGGTCAAAAAAAAAATCCCGGGCCTGAATCTGAAGCCCCTAATCAGACGTACTAACACGTCCACTCCCCCCCATTACCTTCCTCTCCTTCACCACCTATCCAGGTATTACATGGTTCCAGAAGGATCGGCCTGGCATATGATCTTACCCGAACTCCTGAGGGAAAAAGAACTAGATAATCCCGTAGAAACCCCTAATCCTACTGAACTCCCTAATCCTACTGAAGCCACCAATCCCTACATAAAAGCATTGTGGAAAGCTTGGGAAAAACATAGGGTGGTCTATGCACCTGAACCCTATTTCTCAGAAGAAATCTGGAAAATATTCCTATCCCATATTTTTTCTCTAAGTCAAACAGGTCACACAATCATTATGTTTCCAGGAATTAAGCAGGTAGAAAATTTTATGGAGACGCATGGGTCTGCGTGGGCAGGACAAGTTCTTTCTTTCCATTCGGGTCTATCTCCTAAGCAGCGGGCTCAGGTATGGGTTCAGGTTATTGGGTCCAGGTCTCTTTGTATCGTGGGAACCAAATCTGCTCTTTTTCTGCCATTCTCTAGGATTAACTATTTAATCTTAGCACAAGAAGAGAGTACAGAGTGGAAGGAACGTGAGAAGGGACTCAGATATCATGCTCGGGATACGGCACTTTGGCTTTCATCCCAAGAGAAGATTCCTACGATGCTCTATTCTCAGATTCTTCCCTCCTTGGAGACCCATTACAATGTCCGAAGGGGAAAATTTTTTAGACTTTCTTCCCCTCTTTCACCTACTTTTTCTTCTTCGGTTCATATGATAAATCTCAAAAATCATTCCCGAAATACCCTTTTTTCCGCATCCCTGGAACGTATGATAAAAGAGACCCTTACTAAGGGTGAAAAGGTTCTATTGGTGCATGGATCTAAGGGTTATGCCTATATGCAATGCACAATTTGCAAGGAATTAAGTCTATGTCCGAGGTGTGGGCTCGTGCTGAAGTACTATCATTCTTTGAATGAAATCAAATGTTCATATTGTTCCTATAAGGAACAAGGTAATTTAACATGTTCTTCTTGTAAGAATGAGAAGATACGCATAGAGGGTATGGGGATAGAGAGATTAGAGGAGGAGGTCCGGGATTTTTTTCCTGATATTTCGGTATCCATGTGGAAGTCTTCAGATTCGTCATCTCCTGATGCAGACCTCTTGTTGATCACCCATCCTTTTTCAGAAATAGTTCAGGAAAATGTAGGTTTGATAGCTTGGATCAAGGCTGATCTGATGCTTGGGAGATTTGATTTTAGGACTCAGGAAAACGCCTACCGAAAGATTAGACAGATTCAATCTTATTTCCCGCAAAAACCCTTATGCTTTCAAAGCTATAGTCCAGATACTCCTTTTTTTCAACATGTATTGAATTCAAAGGCTGAAAGATTTTTAGAAGAGGAACTGCGGGAACGAAAGCTTTTTCGCTATCCACCCTATATTCGGTGCTTAGTTTTGTATCTTTCCCATCCTAAACAAGAGATACTAAAACAGGCAACCGAAAATTATTTAATCAACATATCCACCCAATTATCCCAGAATACAGAAACCCTGGGACCCCAAATACTCTCCACTAAACGTAAACAAATGCCCACCTCTCAAATCCTTTTTAAACTCCCCTGCCGACAACAAGAAATTCAAGAGGTTCAACAGATTTTGATCAAAGAAAAACGTGTCTTGCAGCAAGAGAAGAGGTATCGGGGCTTGGTTCTTTTATTTGACATGGATGCCTATTATTAGGTTTCGGCATATTTTGCTGTGTTGGATCTGCGTAGGACTTTGGGGATGTACGGAATTTGAGGTTGAACCCCTGCTAGAAGAACCCTATTTATCCATTCGCTTCATCCACGCACGGCGTGTGCAGGTAGAGAAAGAACAGCTACTAGAACAAACAACACAACTGAGTCAGCTTAACGAAAAGAATAAACAACTCAATCAAGAGATACAGGAGCAAACCCAAATATTGAAAGATTTAGAAGAACGTATTCAAGAGGGTCAGGATGAACTTAAACCCCAACGCAATCAAGGAATAGAAAAACGAGAGCAATTCATCGCTGAGCAAAACCTGCTCTTTGAACAAATAGAAGATATAAATTCTCTAATAGATCAACAAAACAGATCAATACGGGATCTCAAAGAAGGATTCTTTCCCATTCTCGAAGTTCAGACCCAAGAAGGAAAATTTATTTCCTATCCAGATACCAGCTCCCTATATCAAATTCCCCTACCTATGCACAAAACACAGGCCTCTTTCAAACTCTATGCACCTGAACAAATTTTTGAGTTTCAACTAATCTATGAGTTATCAGAAAGTTTGGACGAAAAGAGACGTATCTATTTGCGTGCCTTAATGCGAGAGGTTTTGAGTTCTTCTTTTGATTCTCTCCGATGGAATTGTCAGCCATCGGATACCTGTTACCATGATAGAAGCCTGTTGGAGGTATTTTTCTAGACAGATTCCCATACTTTTTGGGATTTCCTTTTTAGGGTGCGGGGTTCATTTACTTTGTGCGCAGGTATCGGATAGTTTAAATACGCGATCTCCGTGGATCTCGCAATTGGGTATTCAACTGGACTATGGGAAAATCTTGGGCCTACCCATTTGGCGGGACTCCAAGCCATGGGCATCAAACCTTTTTGGTGTATTTCAACATAAATATGCCCTTGATCTTCTTCTCGGACATGAAATATTTCACTCAACACAACCTGTCTATGAAAATTTGGAATATTATGCCAAGGGCACCTATGGTGTGGGGCATATATCTAGGGTTTGGATGTTCTCCAAAAAATACAGTTTCTGGTTGGGTGCGGGGTACGGATTTTCCAAATACAGGGAACGTGGAGACATACATATATGGAGTCCCTCTGGACTCTACCCCAACTATCAACGATCCTTTGACCGAAATGGTCTTTCAGCTAAATGGTGGGAAATTAAAGTAGCCTCCTATCAACGTATGTGGAAAGGACTCCATGTGGGCTTCGGAATACGAGGACGATTCCTGATTAACCGATCAGAAACCCCACTCCCCCAAACCTACCGAATTCCAGGACTAGGTATCGTACGGGGTCAACCCTATCCTGCATTCAATCTCTGGATAGCCTATGATATCCTTTCCCTATACCCCAAAGAAAAATCCTAATCTATGAAGCCTTCTCAGGAAAGGGTATTTTTTCCAAGAAGCGAACATAATCCTTCCACTTATTTCGCTCAGCCTCTTGTTGCGTGGGACTTTGTTTGGGTTTATACAG
>JAPOQI010000137.1 GCA_026710765.1 Cytophagales bacterium
AAGTAGATAGAGTTGTATCTGGCAGTGTTCTTAAACCCCGTACCCGTCACCGTGATCTCCCTCCCAGGCGGACCTATCTTTGGACTGAAATCTGTGATAGTGGGGTTTACCACAGGCGTGAAATTATCCGTGCTGGTAGATTTAGGAGTAGCCGTAGAAGAAGTAGTGAAATTCATCGTAAGCAGAGTCGCAGAGCTACTTCTCCAAGTTTCCGGGACCCGAAATTTCAACTCCGTACCCGCAGAATTAACCTCATAGGCATAAGCATAGCCCGCAGAACCCAAGTGGATGTAGTTATCCGCAGCATAAACACTGAATCCTATACCCGTGATCGTGATCTCCGTACCAGGTGCACCCGTCTTTGGACTGAAATCTGTAATACTAGGCGTAGTTGACACAGGTGTGAAATTATCCGTGCTGTAGACGGCACTTTTGTTCACATCATAAGAATACGACACTCTAAGAGGAGCCGCATCTGCACCAAACCAAAACCCAGGCACCCGAAATTTCAACTCCGTACCCGCAGAGTTAACCTCATGAGCATCTAAAGTTGAGATAGATGAAATAGTAATGCGATTTCTACTGATGTCTTGAACATTAAAACCCGTACCTGTGATCGTGAGCTCCGTCCCAGGAGGACCTGTCTTCGGATTGAAATCCGTGATACTCAAAACAACAGGCGTGAAAGATGCCATGCTGATGATTCTGGGAGTAGCCGTATGATCTGCCCCATTAAAATTCACCGTAATCGGACCCGCAGACACAGATGCAGCAGACCAAGCCTCTGGCACATCAAATTTGAACTCCGTACCCGCAGAATTCTGCTCATAGCCAAAAACACTGACCGCAGAAGAACCCAAGTGGATGCGATTCCCTGCATGTTGGATATCAAAGCCCGTACCCGTCACGGTGACAGTCGTCCCAGGAGGTCCCGTCTTGGGGTTGAAATCGGTGATGCTGAATGTCTGCCCATGCAAGGGGGCTGTCCCCAGCACAAGACACAAAGCTATTCCTATACCCTTTATTTTCCTTTTCATAACTATTTGGTTTATATTCCTACCATTCACGACACAAGCCCTTCCGTACAAGATAGGAATTTTTATCCCAAATTCCTATCAGGTCTCCAGACATAGCTCGCAGAATGGGGAATCCGAAAAATATATCGCAGAAAACAGATATTAATTTCTTTTTTAGATTTATTTGTTATACACTTGTGAGTACGGGTCTCAGCAGACCCATATGATTTTCTAATAACATATAAGCACATAGAATAATGTCATCAACAATAAATTCCAATACCACAGATGTCGGAAAGGTGTTTGGCTTTGGTCCTTTTCATATAGCCTTTTATCAGCGGGACTACGAATGGGGAGGAAATGAGGTAAGGTTGCTCTTGGATGATATCTTCGGCCAATTTGACAAAGGATATGAGATAGAAGGGGTTAAAAATTCAAGTAAGCCAAAAGAAGATGTGGAAAAGATCAGCCCCTATTTTCTAAACACCTTCATCACCAATAAGAAACGTGGGAATGAGTATGTGGTGGATGGGCAGCAACGACTCACAACTCTTCTCCTGATCTTCATGGTTCTATATCGTATACTTAAGGATGTCTCCGGAGATCGTAAGAAATGGAAAAATCTCTACGACACGGTTGGCTCACATATATCTAAAATGACCACAGAAGGGAAAAAGTTTCCTATACGGCATGACAGACCCAATGAGAAGCCTCATGAAGGGGAGGATTTGCTTCCTCATCAACAAACCCTCGAAGATTTGTTGGAAGGTGAGTGGGATCAATCTACCCGTCCAAAGCTGGAGGAAAAAGCTAAGAGACGAGGTCCAACCTCGGAAAATATGGTTAAAAATTATGGAACCATTCACGAATATTTAGGGATTAAATTCCAGAATGGAAAGGATGAACACCGATTAGAGATGTTTTTCTACTATTACACGAACAGGGTTTTATTGACGCAATTAATAGTAGATTTTGTCGATACGCCGATGGTCTTTGAAGCGGTCAACGATAGAGGAAAGCACGTGCCAGATTATGAGATACTCAAGGGTAAGCTCTTGGGAAGACTTGATCCAGAGGAGGTGTATGGCTATCTAGATATTTGGGAAAAATCCATTAAACGTCTGCAAGGTCTCCAAGACCCCGATGCCTTTTTCAGGTTCCTCTTCGCGGGGAGGTACATCAAATCACAAACTAATTACAAGGACAGGGTCCCCGGCAAGGTTTATCACAGGGAGTTTCTTATCAAACCAGAAAGAAAGGATCCGCCCGAAGGCTTAATCACAGATTCCGATGAAATAAAGGATTTCCTAAAAAAGGACCTTGTCTTCTATACTGGACTAGTCCAGCAGATCCAATCAAGCGAATACCCCTTTTTTGATTTCTCTGATTCCTCTTGGTCCCTACTCTTTGGAGCAATTCATTCTCGAAAATATAGTCCTAATGTATTCGAGAGTGATTCCAAAGATTTAGAAGATATACGCATGCAAATTCGGTCCCTGTCCTTTGAAAGGAAAAGATTAGAGACCCTTCGCGAAGTTCAAGGAATAGGTATTGACATACCTACAAACATTTATGCCATCACCCGTACTTTTAGAGAAAAGGAGGGGAAATGGTCACCCAAAGACCTCAGAGACTTCATTGATGAGAGATTGAAAGAATCCCTTAACAAGAGCGACGTGCAAGATAAAGACCTTATTTTCTCAGACAAAAGATTCATCGTTGAAGATAAGGACAAGGACCGATTTCATTTTCTGCGAGGCGTAGATATATTCCTCTATACCCAAACGGATCTTCCAAGAGACATTATGTGGGACCCTGGCTCTCCCAGTCAAAATAAGTGGGAACGGGAACATATTATAGCGGATAATGATGAAAATCTAGACAAGTTTGAAGACTTTTGGACAGTTAGGGGGCTGCTCGGTGCTCAAGTGCCATTGCGTAGAAAAGAGAACAGAGAAGCCAGCAATAAATCCTATGGAGGAAAATTAAAACATTACGACCAAGGGCCAGACAGACGGAAACGGGACTCGATCTGGACTGCCACCCTGGTAGAAAAATTTCACGTTGGTAATGAGCCATTGAAACAGTTCAAAGAGAAGAAATTTGGGGACTATGATTTTAAAGATCTCATTCCCTATGATGACTTTGATCGGAACGCAATTGAGGAGAGAGAAAAAGTCCTCTGCAAAATAACCAGGATTATGTGGGCAGAGAACACCCTGGACGATGAGGGTTATCCCCAAACTGCCATCTGGCCTGGGCATCCGGGGAGCAAACAAAATCCCAGAAAATAGGGTACGAGGCAAAAACCTTATCTCGGCAAGCCTGATTTCAGGGGTCTACTCCCCCTCCTCTTCTCTATACTCTACCCCTTAATGAAGGTATAGTTGGTGGCTTGGATGCACGTGGAGAGCTTGTTTACTCTAGAATCACCCAATGACGCAATCCCTCCAGCTCCAGGATATACAGTCCCGCATGGAAGGCGGACAAATCTACACTGCCAGCTGAGTCCAACACATACTCAGTCAAAAATATCCCCAACCCCGAATAGACGCGAAGGACAGACCCAAGCTTTGCATGGGAAATATAAAATACACCTG
>JAPOQI010000040.1 GCA_026710765.1 Cytophagales bacterium
TTCCTGTGCCCTATGCGAGAGTTCGTCAATGCGTCTCCCGATTTCTCCAAATAACCGCTCTACAGCCCTAGCTCCTTCATCTCCTTGTTTTTCTCCCATAGTTTGTATTTGTTTAGAATTCTTCCTAATCTTTCCATGGAGTCTCAACATTTTTCCATGCCATTCGTTTGAACAAAGAACCCATGCCCGAGCAATTTAATGACAATCCGAGATCCCCGGCAGTCATGATAGGGATTTTTATTCAAATCTCCATCTCAAGTTTAGTAATATTGTGGCTAGCTTCCCACGGATACTGCTATGCACAGAATTTAGGAGAAGATTTATCTTCAGAGAAGAGAAAAAAGATGGAGAAAATAAGAAAAACAGCGGCAGAATGGGAGAAAATACTTGATCCCGAGCAATATAGAATTCTTAGAGAAAAGGGGACAGAAAGAGCCTTCACAGGTTCTTATTGGGATCACAAAGAGAAAGGTCTTTACATATGTGCCGGCTGTCGGCTTCCCCTTTTTGATTCGGAGACCAAGTTTCGCTCCGGGACCGGCTGGCCTAGTTTTACCCAGCCCATTCACGAACATCACATACAGACCCTAGAGGACAGGTCCTTTGGAGTGGCTAGAACCGAAGTGCTCTGCCGACGATGCGATGGTCATTTGGGGCATGTTTTTCGGGATGGACCCCCGCCCACAAGACTCCGTTATTGTATCAACTCGGTAGCCATGCTCTTTGTAAATAAAGAAAAAAGCTCGGCACCTTAATATACAAGACATAGAGATCTCCTATCTCAAGCGATTACTTATTGATATAGAAGAGACAT
This sequence comes from Cytophagales bacterium, assembly GCA_026710765.1. Taxonomy (GTDB): domain Bacteria; phylum Bacteroidota; class Bacteroidia; order Cytophagales; family JAPOQI01; genus JAPOQI01. The sequence continues at coordinate 815 of JAPOQI010000040.1, forward strand.
GCCCACCCCTTCTATTCCCTCGAGAGGGTTCTCTCTCATGGTGTGACGAATTCTGAGAACGTACTTTCCCGTATCCTGAAGGCTCAGATTTTCATATAAGGGGGCATGAAAAAAATATTCTCCGCCGAGTCCCTTCCCGTTGGGCACGCCTGTTTTTTCCTCAAAAAGAATCCATTCTCTTCGTTCTTCTGGACGGATAACTTTCTCAGCAGGACCTATCAAGATTTGACGTGTGTAGAGATTGTAAAAAGGATAATCTCTACCATATCTAATATTGATCTTCAAGCAATATTCCTTCTGGGTCTCAGCTATGTGAAAGACAAAAGTCTGAACAGAATCCACATGCCAGCTTCGGGAAGAAAAGCTTCGGTGATCCTCCACAATCCGATCGCATCCAGAATGCACAAGAAGGAAAAGTCCCAACCCCAAAACAAAACAGAAAAATCCTTTCACTGCATCCTTATTAGACATGTTCTATACCTCATCAGCCAAGAGATCATCACCTATATCCCTTCTGTAATATAGATTTTCCCAGCGAATTTTTTGGGCGGCCTCGTAAACCTTTTTTTGTGCCTGAGCCAAATCTTTCCCCAAAGCACTCAGGTTCAGTACCCGCCCCCCTGCGCTGAGCCATTCATTTCCATGTTTCCTCATACCCGCAGGAAATAATTCAACCCCCTTAGGAATCTGATCCAAGCCCAGGATCTTTTTGCCCACTTCATATTTGCGAGGGTAGCCTCCAGAAACCATACTCAATGTCAGACAGCTCTGATTGTTCAGCTTGAGCGGTTCCTCAGGGAGCCCTTCTTTATATGTTTTCCATAAAAATGGCACTAGATCTGTCTGAATCCGAGGCAGAATACATTGAGTTTCGGGATCCCCCAAGCGAACATTATATTCCAAGACATAGGGATCCTCCCCAGAACACATGAGACCTATGAAAAGAAATCCATGATAGGGGATCTTCTCCTGAGAAAGACCCCGAAGTGTGGGATCAATAATCCTTTCCTGTATTCTAGTCTTTAGTCTCTTCGTCACCCAAGGTACAGGAGATACGGCACCCATTCCCCCCGTATTATCTCCCCTATTCTGCTCCTTCAAACGTTTATAATCCGCCGCCCAAGGCAACATGGTATAAGAACTCCCTGCCACGAAAAGAAAACATGATAATTCACGACCCCCTAGGAAAGATTCTATCAAGACTTCTTCTCCTGCCGTTCCAAATTTTTGTGCAAATAGCATGTCATGAAGAATCTGCTTAGCTTCTTCCAGACTCTCTGTCAGGAGAACCCCTTTTCCCTGTGCCAAGCCACTAGCCTTAAGAACATAAGGGGAAGATTGTGCTTCTAAAAATCGGAGACCCTCCGCATAACTATCCCGAGAAAAATCTTTTCCCTCAGGGGTCGGAATCTGATGTCTTCGCATAAAGTCCTTAGCCCATTTCTTGCTTCCCTCTAATTGGGCAGCTGCCTTAGAGGGGGCCAGAACATAAAGATCCTTTGATAAACCCCTCTGATGGAAAAAATCGACGATCCCCCCGACGAGAGGCGCCTCAGGTCCTATGAGCAAGAGGTCTATACCCTTCTTCTCCACAAAAGTAGCGATCTCTTCAAATGAAGAGGAAGCATCCAACCAGCGTTCCAAGGAAAGGCAATAGGGACTCATTCCCAGCTTCCAAGCCAGGGCAGCCTCCCTACCCCCTGCGCCTAAGACGGCTATTCGTAGCTTTTTCATTCCCAAACTCCCCTCTCAAGGTTTTCGCTTTTGAACAAATACATAGCTAAGTCAATTTCCAAATTGTGAAATGAAAGAGATCCGTGCCAGCCGGACCTCCTCATCAGGATAACCCTTCCGACCCAATTTCTTGATGGCATTTTCTACATTGTCTTCCGGGGTCTCTCGGAAAAACTTTTCCAATTCCTCCTGATCCCTCTCACCTAAACGGCCACAAAGCTCGTATTTTATGTCAATTTGAATCCCTGAATCACAGATTTGTTCGAGCTCGGCAATTAGTTCTTCCAGTGAAAGATTTAGTTCGTCTCTGATGTCGTTTAGTGGAACCTTGTAATCTATTTTTTGGATGATTTCATTTTTGAACTTAGCCTTTTTAGTACGTGGATAGCTGGGTATAGGTTCTGTCCATCTTGGCCCATTGTCTTTTGTGTAGGTCTGTATTCTTTTCAAGAATACACGCCCGAATTTTTCGACCTTTCCTCGTCCGACACCCTGTAATTCTAGCAGATGTTCTTCAGAAACAAGACAGCGATCTGCCATTTCCCGCAGCAAATGATCTCTGAAAATAACATAAGGGGGTATCTTTTTTTGTCTTGCCATCTCATCCCTCAAATCTTTCAACAGATTAAAAAGTTCTTTCTTTTTCACATCTTCTCCCGAATCCTTCGGAGAAACAAGGGAAACCTTATCAGCGCCCCGCTGAGAAGGAAGTAAAAGAGAAGAAGGCGGATTCTTGAGGAAATCCTTGCCCGCGGAACTGAGAATCAAATTCAAACTTTCCGCATCCTCTCCTAGAAGACCCAATATTCGGGCATGTGGAATGAGCCAAGCTTGTTTCTTCTCATCAGAACTCAACAGGTGGTAGGAAATCGGATTCTTTGAAAGAGCCGACCCTTCTAGATTTTGCAAAAAATACAGCATCTGATCCCTCACCTCAACACGAGGAGGCGGATTGTGACAGTTGTCGCAATTCCCACAGCCTTTGTGCTGAGGCTCTCCAAAATAATCTAAGAGATATTGACGTCTACAAAATCCTCCTTTTGCATATTCTCTGAGCTTTCTCAGGAGTCTACGATTCGCTTCGTGATAGATGGCAGAACTTCCTCTTTGAACTAATCTTTCTACTTTCACTAGATCTCTATCCGCGAAAAGCAACGTACAAGTCGAGGGCTTTCCATCTCTTCCGGCACGACCCGCTTCTTGATAATAAGTCTCTATGGACTTGGGTACATCATAGTGTACCACAAATCTTAGGTCTGGTTTATCTATGCCCATCCCAAAAGCCACGGTCGCAACCACTACGTCTATTTTTTTGTTTAGAAAATCTTCCTGATACTGCGCGCGCTCTCTTTTAGAAAGACCCGCATGATAAGGGACTGCCTTGATATGATATCTTTTGATCAGATCTGTGACCCTCGTAACATGTCTTCGGGTATTGCAATAGACAATCCCTGAGGCCCCCTTATTCTCTGTACGATCCAGAATTGAGAGCAGGCTCCGCACAGGGTCCACCTTGGGAAGAACTTCGTAGAAAAGATTTTCGCGATTGAAGGTGGATACAAATTCCTTTTCTTCATCCATTCCCAGGCTTTTACGTATATCCTCACGGACCTTAGGTGTAGCCGTGGCAGTCAAGGCAATCACCGGAATGGGTTCTTCTATGCAATCAAGTAATTCTTGAATCCGTCCGTATTCGGGCCTAAAATCATGACCCCATTCTGAGATACAATGTGCCTCATCTACTGCCACAAAAGAGATTTTTACAGATTTGAGCAGGGACAGATTTTCCTCGTTGAAGAGGGTTTCGGGAGCTACATACAATAATTTGATGTCTCCCAAGGAGAGAGATTTTTGAAGATCTCTACGTTCGGCTGCTCTTAGCGTAGAGTTTAAGAAATGTGCCTCTATATTCAGATTTCGCAAGACATCTACCTGATTCTTCATCAAAGATATTAAGGGGGAAATGATTAGGGCAGTTCCGGGCATCAGAAGTGCAGGTAATTGATAGCAAAGAGATTTTCCTCCACCCGTAGCCATCACGACCAAGGCACTTTTTCCATCTCGTAAATGGCGTATAATATTCTCCTGGCCGGGTTTAAATTCGGCGTGCCCAAAATATTCCTTTAATTTTTCCTTTAAAAGAGAAGACATAGTTGAGGAGAATAAAATCTATCCTGAGAATCTAAGACATGTTTTCACAGCAAACTTGGTATATTGCATAAGTTAATGATTGTTTTGGCTCATTCCGTTGCTGAGGTGTAAATAGCTCTTGCTGATCTAAGTCCTGAATTCTTAAAATCATGGGAAAGTCTATATCCGGTTCTGATGTATATGTCCTCATCATGGCTGGGGGTTCGGGTACCCGACTCTGGCCTTATAGTCGAGTTGTACGCCCCAAGCAATTTCTAGATCTGCTGGGTACCGGAAAAACCCTTCTCCAACATACTTACGACAGAATGTTATCCTTTGTTCCTTCTTCTCAGGTTATGATCGTCTCTCACGAGCGATACGAAACATGGATCAAGGAACAGTTACCTGATCTGAAAGAAGAAAATATTCTCCTGGAACCCCACGGCCGAAATACAGCACCTTGTATTGCCTATGCAGCTGCTAAGATACATGCCCGTGCACCCCATGCCCGCATGATCGTAGCACCCGCAGATCACATCATCCAAGGTGAAGACGACTTCAAGGATTGTATCCATCTAGCCCTAGAAGCCTGTCAAGACGGAGATAGATTGATTACCCTAGGTATCAAACCCAGCCGACCTGATACAGGATATGGATATATTCAATTTCTGGATGATTCCCCTTTGACAAATCAAAAAGGAAAATCGGGAGATCTAAAATCTGTTAAGACTTTTGCTGAGAAACCTAGTCCTGAGTTGGCCAAGGAATTTTTAAGCAGCGGGGACTTTCTTTGGAATGCAGGAATCTTTGTCTGGAAAACGGATGCCATCCTTCGGGCCTTTCAGAAACATCTTCCGGATCTATATGATGTCTTTGAAGAAGGAAAAGACTTGTTCTATCAAGAAGGAGAACATGCCTTTATTCAGAAGGCGTATGCACTTATTCGTTCTATTTCCGTGGATTATGGAATCCTGGAAAAACATGCTGAGGTCTTTGTAGTGCGATCGGAATTTGGATGGTCAGATTTGGGTTCCTGGAACGCTTTATACAACCTGCAAAAAAAGGATGAGGATGAAAATGTTTTCCTGGGGTGTGAAGCCATCACCTATGAGAGTCGGGGTAACTTTGTGCGGTGCCAGGCTCATAAACTAGTTATTCTGGACGGCATGGAGGATTATTTTATTGGAGACTTTGGAGATGTTCTCATTCTATGTAAACGCTCGGAAGAGGCTAGGTTTCGGAGCTATGTTTCAGATGCCCGAGAAAAAGGGGGAGATAAATGGGTTTGAATTGCGAAAAAACTTAGATGTGCAAGGGTCCCAGGATTCACTTCTATAAGTCCCGACCCTATAATCTTTCCTTATCTTAAATTCATGGAAGACACACATTCCTTCTACATGGGCTATGCCCTAGAAGAGGCCCGAAAAGCTTATCAAAAAGGCGAAATTCCGGTGGGCTCCGTGCTCATTGGAGGCGGAAGAATATTGGCTAAGACCCATAATCAAACCCAAACCCTAGAAGATGCCACAGCCCACGCAGAATTGCTAGCCATCACAGCGGCCCAAATTGCCTTAGGCAGCCGATATTTGAAAGGATGCACATTATACGTCAGCCTAGAGCCTTGCATCATGTGTGCGGGGGCCCTGTACTGGACCCAATTGAGCCAATTGATCTATGCATGTGAAGATGAGAAAAGAGGTTTTTCCCGTTATACCCCAAATCCCTTGCATCCCCAAACTCAGGTCATGCGGGGACCCAAACGAGAAGAAGCCCGTGCCTTGATCAAGGAGTTTTTCATATCCCTCCGCCAGAACCTGAACCCTTAGCTATCCTCAAGGATGGGTAATCCATCAAATTCAAGACGAAAATAAGGGTCCGTTTCTTTGGATAATTTCTTATTAGATGCTTTCTTCGGTACGGGGAGCAGATTGCCTTGTCGCTGCGAATCTAAGGATTCGGGGAGGAAAATCCGGGCAATGCAGGGTACCGTACTTCTTAACAGGAAGGCCCCCGCAGGGAAACCTGTGGGGGACAGCCAGTGCCACAGAAAAAAACCGCCCTTTGATAAGGGTAAGGGTGAAAAGGTGGAGTAAGAGCCCACCGCCCTGTCAGTGATGGCAGGGGCAGCGGTAAACCTTACGGATTGCAAGGCCAAGCAGCGAATGGATGAGTAGATAAATTTATCTCCATCCCACACTGACCCGGTGTGATATTCGTGGGTAGGCTGCTCGAAGGAATAGGCAACTATTTCTCTAGATAGATGACAAGGGCTCTACCTTGGGTAGGGTACAGAACCCGGTTTATAGATCTGCTCCCTATTCGTATTTACTCAGCAGAATCTCTTCTTTCATTTTAGGATAACAAGGCTAAAATTCATACCATAAGCCAAGAAATCTATCTGCTTGTTTTAGGGTTTTTATTATCATTGTCACATGCTAGGAAAACAAACTTCGGGATCTCCAGGGACAGGCACTAATCATGAGATTGCATTATGGAAGGCATTATTGCCTGTCATCTTGTTGATGATCCTTCTCTCTCTGAATATTTTCCATTTTGGCTCCGATGCCCTTTCGGGCTCTATGCAGACCCTCTTAATTTTAATTTCAGGATTTACAGCTGCCTGGGGTATAGTTATCCTTCGAGTTCGGTGGAAAATCATTCAAGAAGGAATTTTGAAAGGCATATATCAGGTCTTGGAACCCATCCTTATTCTCTTATTGGTGGGTGCCTTGGCAGGGACCTGGATGCTATCGGGGATCATTCCCACGTTAATCTACTATGGACTGAAAATCCTTCACCCTAGTATTTTTCTTTTGGCCGCCTGTCTGATTGCAAGTGCCATTTCGTTGATCACGGGAAGTTCCTGGTCTACCATAGCCACCTTCGGACTTGCCCTTTTGGCGATCGGAAAAGCAATGGGATTCCATGAAGGATGGATCGCCGGTGCCATTATTTCAGGAGCCTATTTCGGAGACAAGATGTCACCCCTTTCTGATACCACCGTCTTGGCACCCGCCGTAGCCAGGACAGATGTGCCTACCCATATTCGGGCTATGCTTTCTACAAGCCTACCTAGTTTTTCTCTTGCCGTTTTGATCTATTTGATCAAAGGCTTTGTGGATTCGCCCCAATCTGTTGAGGGTCTATCTGCCTTTCACGAAATATCAGATAGCCTCCGTAGTCAGTTTTTAATTTCTCCCGCCTTATTATTATTTCCCGTAGGCATATTTTTGCTCATACGAAAAGGGATACCTGCCATTCCCAGTCTTTTTATAGGTGCCGTAGGGGGAGGTCTTTTGGCTTTGTGTTTTCAGTACCCCCTCCTCAAAGAGATGTGTCTCTCAGCAGAAAACGAACAAGGGATATACCACATCTTATTTAAAGCCTTTTATACCAATACCAACTACCATACAGGACATGAACTCCTGGACAATATTCTGCCTACCCGAGGCATGGAAGGTATGTTGTTAACGATTTGGTTAATCTTAACAGCCTCTACTTTTGGAGGGGTTATGGAAGCTACTAATTGTCTAAGAACCATAACCCAGGCACTAACAAGGGGTATTCATTCAGCCTTAGGCTTGTTAAGTTCTGTGCTGGGAAGTTGTTTGTTCATCAATATCGTGGTAGGGGATCAATATTTGTCTATTCTGCTTCCCGGGAGTATGGCCAGAGATAGCTTCCAGGAAAAAAACCTCCCCCCTGAACTCCTAAGTCGCACACTGGAGGATTCAGGGACTGTGACCTCTGTGCTGGTTCCCTGGAATACTTGTGGAGCCACCCAAGCCACTGTCCTGGGCGTAGCTACGCTAAGCTATCTTCCCTATGCCTTTTTTAATCTATTCAGCCCACTGGTTTCGTTGGCTGTTATGATCATGGGACAAAAGTTCTCCGCCCGGATCTCTAAGATACCCTCAGAAAGAGATAAAGAGGAGAATAAGAATAAAGCTTAAATTTAACCATGGAACCCGATCACAAAATTGGCGAAAAGGTGGGACTTTTACCTGGGTCCCTGGTCTATGTGGGAGAAAATAACAACGTCCCCACCCACATCACGGCTATGCAATACAATAAGATGAACTTTACAGAAAGAAATATCAAGGAAAAAGACTTCTTTATACGAGAAGAATTAAGGCATTTCCTTCACACTAAGGGTAAAGTAGGGTGGGTGAATGTGAATGGTCTTTCTGATATTATTTTGATGCGCAGCTTCGGGGATAGCCTTAGATTGGATCCCCTGGTCCTGGAGGACATTCTGAACACACAACAAAGACCTAAGGTAGAGGTCTTTTCAGATCATATCTTTTTTGTTTTGCGAATGCTGAGCTATGATCAAGAAAAAGAAGAGGTCAATGTAGAGCAGGTCAGTTTTATCCTGGGAAATAGCTTTGTAATTTCCTTTCAAGAACGAGAAGGTGATGTCTTTGAAATGGTTCGGGTCCGCCTCCGTAAGAAATGGGGAAATCTCCGATTCAGGGGATCCGATTATCTCCTTTACTCCCTTTTAGATATGATCGTAGATAACTATTTTCTCATTCTTGAATGCCTTTCACATAAGGTGGCACAAATGGAAGAGAGAATTCTTTCCGAGAACCTGGATGATCAAAATGTACCTGCCATCATTCAGAAGAATAAAAAGATCATCCTGACAGTTCAACAAGCCGTCTACCCACTCAGAGAAGCCATCAACAAGCTGCAACGAAACGAATCCGGCCTCATAGATGAACGAACCGTGAAGTTCCTCAGTGATGTACAAGACCACACCCTGCAGGTCACAGATAATATAGAATCTTTTCGGGATATGAATACGGGTCTTCAGGATGTCTACCTCTCAACCCTCAGCAATAACCTGAACCAGGTTATGAAAATACTAACCATCATTTCCACCATTTTCATCCCCTTAACCTTCATTGTCGGCTTATATGGCATGAATTTCAAATATATGCCCGAAATAGGATGGAAATATGGCTACCTCTTCTCCTGGGGACTCATGGTTACAGTTGTTATTACTCTATTCGTTTTTTTTAAGCGAAAGCGATGGCTCTGATTCGCAGAAAAAAATCCAATAAGAATGAGTTCTAATATTCCCAACCGATCTATCTTCTGTCATGATAACATGGAGGTATTAGAAGGGATTAATAGCTCCTGCATAGACCTGATCTATTTAGACCCACCCTTCAATAAGAAGAAGACCTTCACTGCGTCCATAGGGTCCCATGCGGAGGGGGCAGAATTTGAGGATATCTTTCGTGAAAAAGATGTGAAGGAGGAATGGTTGAAGACCATTCAGGAAGACCATCCCGATTTACATGTATTCCTTGACGGCGTCCGCGCCATAGAAGGAAAAACTAGTTATAACTTCTGCTATCTGGCATATATGGCCATTAGATTATTAGAGATGCACAGAATACTCAAAGATACAGGGTCTATTTATCTGCATTGCGATCCCACCATGTCGCACTATCTAAAGATTTTGATGGATATGATCTTTGGAGAAAAGAATTTTAGAAATGAGATCGTCTGGCATTATCCGAGCATGAGCGCCGCCCGCAAGGATTTTCCCAGAAAGCATGACATTATATTTAGATATGTGAAATCAAGTAAAAACATGTTCAACTGGTCAGATGTACTCGTTCCCTATAAGCCCTCCTCAATACATCGGGCCAAGTACGGAAAAGGTGGATTCGGAAAAAATGCTACTAATGAAGGAAATTATCTTAGTAAAGACGGAAAGATACCCGATACGGTCTGGGAAATCCCACATATCAAATCAAAGCATGAAAGCCTGGGCTATCCCACGCAGAAACCCCTGAAATTATTGGAACGAATCATTAAGGCCTCCTCCAAGGAAGGAGACTGGGTCTTGGACCCCTTTTGTGGCTGTGCCACCACCTGTGTAGGCGCAGAGAAATTAAAACGAAAGTGGATCGGCATAGATGTTACCATCAAAGCTTATAATTTGGTCAAACACCGATTAGCTAAAGAAACAGAAAGCAAGGAGCTAAGGAAATCCATAGCACTCTTTTGGGAAGGCAAGATTAACTATCGGACAAGTCCCCCCGAGCGAAGCGATCAAGGTGTGGATTATCGGGAGCAAAAATATATTTATGTGATCAGCCATCCCAAATATCCTGGGGAGTATAAGGTAGGGGTTGCCCAAGACACAGAGGCCCGACTGAATCAATACCAAACCTCAGACCCTAACAGAGAATATAAAATAGAAGACACCTATCTGAGCCCTAGGTTCAGAAAGTTGGAAGACCATATTCATGAGGTCTTCCCTAACAAGCATGAGTGGGTTCAAGGAAGCCTAGAAGATATCATTGCTGAGATCAGGGGAGCCGATAAGGATGGCTTTTAATGCAAAGAAGCTGTTATGAGTTTTCGGGAAATGGGATCATGTATTTGAAGATAGACTGAGCGGGTGCGAGATCAGGTTTTTGATGTAATTGTGGTGGGTGGGGGGCATGCAGGTTCTGAAGCAGCAGCTGCTGCTGCCCGCATGGGTTGTCGTACCCTCTTGATCACCATGCAATTATCTATGATAGGTCAGATGTCATGTAATCCGGCTATGGGTGGGATCGCGAAGGGGCAAATCGTACGGGAAATAGATGCCTTGGGTGGCTTATCGGGGAAGGTAGCCGATGCATCCATGATTCAGTTCCGCATGCTAAACCGTTCCAAGGGACCTGCCATGTGGTCACCCCGAAGTCAAAACGACAGAGAGTTATTTGCTAAAACGTGGAAAAGTTATCTGGAAAAGATCCCTGAACTCTTCTTTTGGCAAGATCAGGTCCAGGCGGTTCTCTTTCATAAAAAACAAGTTCGGGGTGTTCAAACCCGGCTGGGCGGTGAAATCCTGGCAGAGAATGTGATTCTCACAAATGGAACTTTCTTGAATGCCCTCATGCACATGGGGTCCCAAAAAATAGAAGGAGGTAGAATGGGGGAAAAAGCCAGCCACGGACTTAGTCAATCCCTCAGTGAGAAGTTATCCCTCAAAACAGGGCGTCTCAAAACAGGAACCCCTCCTCGCTTAGACGGTCGGTCCATAGAGTATGAAAGAACACAAGTGCAAGAAGGAGACCCGAAGGCATTACCCTTCTCTTTTTATTCCCACCCGCCCTTACCCAAAGTGCAAAAATGTTGTTATATCACACATACCAATTCAAGGGTTCATGCACTTGTAGAGAAAGGATTTGCTGAATCACCCTTGTTTGACGGGTCTATGACGGGAAAAGGACCCCGTTATTGTCCCTCCATAGAAGATAAGGTACAGCGATTTTCTCAAAAGGACTCCCATCAACTTTTTATAGAACCCGAAGGATGGGAGACCACAGAAACTTATTTAAACGGATTCTCTACCTCTTTGCCTGTTCATATTCAATTGCTTGCCTTGCAAAGTATAGAGGGTTTGGAAAGGGTCCGCATGTTGCGCCCCGGCTACGCAGTGGAATACGATTTCTTTCTCCCCACACAATTAAATCCCCATTTAGAACTTAGGCAAACAAAGGGATTGTTCTTTGCGGGACAAATTAATGGCACCACGGGATACGAAGAAGCGGCTTGTCAGGGGCTCATCGCCGGGATCAATGCTGCCCTCCGAAAGCGAAAGGAAAAACCTTTTGTCCTAGGAAGAGATGAAGCCTATATTGGCGTTTTGATAGATGATCTGGTTCATAAGGGAACCCAGGAACCTTATAGAATGTTTACCTCCCGGTCTGAATACCGCCTCTCTCTCAGACAGGATAATGCTGATCTTCGCCTTTCATCCCACGCATATAGATTAGGACTCATAGATCAGCCCCGATATGAGCATGTTCAAAATAAAAAGAAACAGATTCAGCAACTCCATGAGATTCTGAAAAATCATAAAATATCTACACATCCCCTAAGCCAAGCTCCCCTCAAAGAAAAAACAAGTCTGGCTCAAATCCTGCTCCGACCCGAGATAGACTTTTCACACCTCCATCCTCTAATCCCTGAAGCCAAGAATTTCCCCCAGGAGGTTCAGGAACAAGTCAGCATAGCTATCAAATACTCTTCTTATCTAAAACGAGAAAGCCAAGATATACAACGAAGCAAAAAACTTCAATCTGCTCTTATTCCTCCTTCTTTCTCTTATCAGGATATTTCTTCTCTCTCTAACGAGGCCCGAGAAAAGCTGAGTGCTATGCGCCCTGAAAGCCTAAAAGAAGCGGCTTGCATTAGTGGGGTTTCTGCTTCGGATCTCTCTATATTGGCCGTCTATCTCCGAAAATAGATCCCTTGGATTCTTTTTCTAGGTTTTTTTCCAGATCAGCTGCCATGTTTTCTTCTCCTAGAAAGAATCCTATTTGGATCTGCTTTTTAATTCTTATGCTCTTCAAATGGGGCTGTGCATCCCAGGCTCCACCTACAGGAGGGCCCAAGGATATAGATCCCCCCAAACTCATCAAAGTAGAACCCCCCTCTGGAAGCATAAGATTTAAAGAGAAAACGATCGTTTTCAGCTTTGATGAAATCATCCAAGAGAGGAACCTTAAGAAAAATCTCATCATCACACCCCAGGACGAGTTTTCAGAAAACATAGAATTCTCAATCCAGGAAAAAAGACTCATCATCAATTTAAAAGAAAGTCCAAGGGACTCCATAACCTATTCCCTAGACCTATCCAATTGCCTCACAGATATCAATGAAAAAACCCCTATACCCGATCTCAAATATACCTTGACAGCAGGGCATAGCATAGATAGTCTCTCTATTTCAGGTAGGATCTCTGATGCACTAACACAAAAAGGAGTCAAGGGAGCCTCTGTGGTTTTGGCATTTCTAAGAGATAGTATTTCCTTAATCAGAAGTTCTTTTCCCTACTACACCCGAACAAATGAAGCCGGTTATTTTCGTTTCCAACATCTTCCAAAGGACAGCTTTTTACTCTTTTCTTTTACAGATCTAAATGCCAACAAGATTATGGAAGTAGATAAAGAGGCACACGGGTTCCTAAGGGATAGTATTTTTCTTAACAAATCCATAGACTCCCTAGAAGTACTGCAAGTATTATCTGATGCCCGACCCCTCAGAAAAACCTTTGCCCGACCCTATAAATCTTATTTTGAAATCATCTTCAATAAACCCCTCGCAAGATTCCATTGTCAACTCATCCAGTCTGAGGAAAAACTCTTTTACCATCTAATAGGAAAAAAGAAGGAGAAGATAAGAATCTATCCCTGCCAAGAAGATAGTCTCCAACTTGCATTTGAAGTTGGAGACAACATAGGAAATATCTTGCAGGATAGCGTCTTACTAATCTTTTCCAAAACGAACACAGCGAAAGAAGACTTTTCCTTTGAGGTCTTCCCTACCCATCAAAGTAGTTGGACGGATCCAAAGGATTCTCTTATCTTCCACTTTTCCAAGCCCGTACAAGAGATACAGATAGATAGCCTCCTTATTCTAAGAAGAGACAGCTCCCTCTTATCTCCAACAGAACAGAGTCTATCATGGAATAAAAACAAGACAGAACTGCGAATCAAGGAAGCTTTTGAATCCAAAGACTTAGAGAAAGCTAGCAGCTCCCTGGGCCTGATCTTGAAAAAAAATGCCTTCATAAGTATAGAACAAGATAGCTCAGCAGCACGAACCCTTCTCTATCCCATCTTGGAAAAAGAACAGCTGGGTGAAATATCGGGAAAACTAAATTTTTCTACCCCCAGAACGAAGTCCCTGAAATCCCAATATATTATCCAACTCATCAGTCAGGGCAGACTCGTTAAAGAACAAATCATTTCTTCGGACGGCTTTCATTTCAAATATATCCTACCCGAGACATATCATTTCCGAATCATATGGGATAGAAATCTAAACAAAAGATGGGACCCTGGGAATATCCTCTTAAGAGTCCCACCCGAAGCCGTCTATCTCAGCAAGACATTCCTGATCCGAGCCAATTGGTACATAGAAAATTTTATCATCACTGTCCCCTGAACCTGATAAGCCCCTGAAGAACATGTGAACAAATCCCGAAAGAATTTCTTATCCGCATATCGTCCGTATCCTATCCAGACTATCTTATCCCCAAAAATTCTATATTCACAAATACGATTTCTGTGAATATATCGTTTCAGATTCTCCTTTCCCTCTATATCTCCTTTGGGAGATAGTTTTTTAGAAAAGAAGGAAAAATCTTTTTCACAAACTAATGTGAATAACGGAGCATATTAAGTTGTTCACATCTCCGCCCTATGAACATGAAGAAGATATATTATATATAATATATAATACTAGACATGCCTGTGCATGTGTGATTTTCGTCCCTGAGGAATAACAGATCTTCTCCTTCATCCTGGGACGAAGACAGGATCTTATTTTCTTAAAACTGATCTACCAGGAACATCTTAAAGGAACTCACATTCCTTTCTGTCACATGCTCATAGTCCCGTATGAACCTGACCCACTCCAGATATATACTCTTATGCTCTTGGAAAGGAAATATTTCTATCGGTAATCTATTCCTGTAATACTTGGGATAGTCCGAAGACCTGAATAACAGAAACTTTAATAACCTCCGATAAAAAACTATATGGGTACTGTCATTGACAAATAAATCTCAACACTTTAATCCCAATCATATCAAACCCTAACAGGTGAGACCTGTCCTATGCCCTTCTTCGTCTCTCTTCTTCTTCTCGTTCTCTTACAAGAATATTGCTCTCATATTCTTGTGCAAATCTCAAATAAAATTTGGGACCATCTTCAATAGCATCAATAAGTTTGATGTATTTAACCTGTTGGCTATTTGTCATCTTTCTATATTTTATTCTGTCCCCATCCTCACCCCACCAGTACCTTTGAATACCGAAACAGAA
>JAPOQI010000140.1 GCA_026710765.1 Cytophagales bacterium
AAAGATCGTATATAAGCCCCCCCCCTCCCCCAATTTTTATGTATCTTGATACTTCATGCTTTTATAAACTCAAGACACAGCGATATAATTAGAATGGCACGAATAATAGGCACCTCTACAGACTCAGAGCAAAGGACTCAGTGTCTGAAAGGCAAAGATGAATACAATAATTTCTCAGAAGATTTGGGGTCTCTCCTTTCAAACACCATCGTGCATGGAGATGTCATGGAAGTGTTGAAGTCGGTGCCTGATGAGAGCTTCCATCTTACCTTCACATCACCACCTTATTACAATGCCAGGCCGTATTCTACCTTTGAGAATTATGAAACATATCTGTCTTTTTTAGAAGACTTCTTTCGAGTCCTGCACAGCAAAACAAAGGAAGGAAGATTCTTCGTTCTCAATACATCTCCAGTGATTGAAGCACGTCTAAGTCGGCAGCACGCTTCAAAACGATATCCCATTCCTTTTGACTTGCATCCAAGGATACAAAAGCATGGCTGGGAATACATAGATGACATCATCTGGGTCAAGCCCGAGTATTCCGCTAAGAATAGGGTAGGAGGCTTTGCACAGCATAGGAAACCTCTGGGGTACAAGCCTAATATTGTCACAGAATACCTCTTCGTCTATCGCAAGCAAACCGACAAGCTTATTGATTGGAACATACGGAGTTATCCAAAGGACGTTGTAGACAGAAGCAAAGTACGCGAAGACTATGAAACTACGAATGTTTGGCATATTAATCCCACACACAACAAGCATCATCCCGCTGTCTTTCCCGAAGAACTTTGCAAACGGGTTATTCGTTATTATTCTATGGTGGGAGATCTTGTCTTTGATCCCTTTGGCGGTAGTGGCGTATTAGCACGCATGGCAAGTGTGGAAGGAAGGTCCTTTTTTCTAACCGAACGCAATGGGGATTATTTTCAGTATATGAAAAATACCCTAGAAAGGAAATTATTTGAAGATGTGAACTTTCAGACCTTGAGTGAATTCGAAAGCAGAGTAATTAGTGGGGAATAAACTCATTAAGGAAGTTATCAAACGTCTTCTTAGGGGAGAAGATTATAGGGCATTCATTGTCAAAGCCATAGATGGGGAATTCTTACGCGAAGCTATTTCCTTCTTTAAGGACGTTGTAAATGCTAAGCTAGAGGGTAAGGAGCTTGATATAGAAGACTGGTATAAGGCTACTTTCCTCGACCCTAGACTCAAAAAGATTGACATCGCTAACAATGCAGGGCTAAATCTCAAAACAATCGGCAATATGCATCAATCTCAGAAGA
The DNA here is from genome assembly GCA_026710765.1 of Cytophagales bacterium. Taxonomy (GTDB): domain Bacteria; phylum Bacteroidota; class Bacteroidia; order Cytophagales; family JAPOQI01; genus JAPOQI01. The sequence goes on from JAPOQI010000140.1 coordinate 1,290, forward strand.
AAGAAATTGTACTCAATACGGCAGGGGAACACTATGACAAACTCTTAGAATTCATAGAAAGTCTCCTGGAAGAAGAAAAAGACTTTGCGTTTACTCTCACCATTACCTTCAGAGGTGTTAGTGCCGAACTAAGCCTTCAAGAGAGTCTGCTGGTCATCAATGCACTGGCAGTGAAACGGGCGTCTATGCGTGGAGGATCCTGGAGTCAAGTAGGTAAGAGGATAGAATACCCATTAATGCAAACTCTTTGTGCATTAAGTGAAGTGCCTGAGTCGAATTTTGTCAAAGGAAGTTTTGACAGCAAAAACAAACGAGAAGTCGATTTTTATCTCAAAGACAAGGACGGAAAATCCTATACCTGTGAAATAAAATTAATGGGTAAAGGTAACCCTGAGAGTGCCGATGCTCCGGTGGCACGTAAGGTGGATGTTTTTATAGCAGATGAGCTTTCGGACACAAACAAAGAGATGCTGGATTCCGCGGGAATACGTTGGCTTCAACTACGAGGTAATGCAAACTTTTTTCTTAGTTGGGAAAACTTGCTTTCCGAACTGGAAATTCCATTCAAAGCCAAAGGCAAGATAGACGGGTTGGAAAAAGTTCTAAATGAAGTGCTTGGAGCTTAGAGGCCTTGTTCTTTTTCGGTTCGGTCTCGGGCTTTCATCACATCCTTAACATGTTCTGCAGAGATTTCCAGGAGTTCTTGCTCTTCGGGCTGGAGTTGTAGGGATATGATTTTCTGAACACCTTGCCGTCCCAAGATAACGGGTACGCCCAAATAACAATTGTCTATCCCATATTCGCCCTCTAATCGTACACAGGCGGCAAAAATCCTACGTTGATTTCGCAGGATGGCTTCCACCATCTGGGCAGCTGCCCCACCTGGTGCATACCACGCAGAGGTTCCCAATAACTTGGTTAACTCCCCACCCCCAACCTTGGTGCGTTGGGCAATGGCATCCAATCGGTCGGCTTCCAAGAATTCATGAATCGGAATTCCACCCACAGTGGTATAGCGAGGCAAAGGAACCATCGTGTCTCCATGCCCCCCCAATAAGAGGGTCTGTATCTCCTTGGGCGAAACATTCAACTCCGCCGCCAAGAACGCCTTGTACCTAGCTGCATCCAAAACACCTGCCATCCCAATCACCCGAGTCCGATCCCAACCCGAACTAAGATGTGCCTGATAAGTCATGACATCCAAAGGATTAGAAACAATAATCAATATAGCCTCAGGAGAACCCTCCCGTATCCTCTCTACAACTGTCTTCACAATCCTAGCATTCGTGTGAATCAAATCGTCCCGATTCATACCCGGCTTCCTGGGCCGACCCGAAGTAATTACAACCACCTGAGAACCCTCAGTCTTTTCATAATCCTGGCTTACCCCAAGAAGACGAGTATCATAAATCCCAATAGGCGCGTTCTGAGAAATATCTAAAGCCTTCCCCTCTGCCAAACCCTCCTTAACATCCAATAAAACTACCTCTTCACAAATCTCCCTATGTGCCAAGGCATAAGCACAAGTAGCCCCTACATTTCCTGCCCCTACCACTGTCACCTTCATATCTATCCTATATTAAAAAATTGACCAAAACCCAAACCCCACATAAATCCAACCCTACGAAATTAATTCACCCACGCAAAAAAACAAAACCCAAACTGACTAAGACCAACCCACCCCCAACATAACTTAGCCACTTCAACAAACCAGATCCCTGAAAAACCTGTAATTCATGATCCTTCCCCTTCGCCCGCTCATAAAAGGCTTCATGGGCATGGGAACGAATATCCACATCATACTGATTTTTACCGAAAGCCCGAAGACTCAGACCCGACCTCAACGTATCATATTTTTCCTTTCGGGGATGAAAAAATATCCAGCTCAGATCGTCTCCCAACATATATTCGCCTGCCTTCTTGGGAATACCATAATAAGAAAAAGTTTTTTTTCCGTAGATCCGTCCATAAGCCCGCTCCAGATTTTCCTCTATGGTGGGGGGATACCAGGAAATCGGAAGATTATTTCCGTTCTGGGGTGCCTTCAAAGAGGAAATATTACCCTCCCCCTCTATCGTAAAATGATATTCAAAACTTTGACCCGTTTCTACCTCACCAGCACTGAGACGCTCCTTGAGCCGATATTCTCCCACAGGAACATGATCCCTAAGAGGATGGGCAGGAAGAGCCTTTACCTCCACAGATCTAGGACGAGTATAAAAAGTCTTGAAAGCCTTTTTTCGGTTTTGACCAAAAAAACTGGGTTGACGTGCCAATTTATATTTGATAAACTTCATCGCCACAGGCGGAATAAATATATCCTCCTGCGTCAGCGGGAAAAAACTAGCCTGATACATAAGATATCTATCATAAGCTTTCCCACTCAGCTGTACAGACTCCGGTCGTATGTCCTGAATCTGAAAATTTTCCTCCCAACATTTCTTGGGTTTGAATGTCTTAATAACCTGACGCAGCTGATCGGAAACATCATAAAATTGCAGAGGTGCCTGATTCGTCCTGGCTACATAAAATGCCAAACTCAATGTAAAACCCTCCCCAACATAAACTGAAGACTTATTAGTAGACAAAGATAAAAAAGC
>JAPOQI010000070.1 GCA_026710765.1 Cytophagales bacterium
AAATAAAAAACCTCAGACACCCCCATAACAGCAGATTAAGAAATATGGAAACAAAACTTATTGCCGAGATAGAAAATCTTTTGGATCGCTCGTTAAGACCCTATTTGAGAGTGGATGGGGGAGATATACGTATTGTATCATTAAAGCATCATGTCTTGCGGGTAGAATTACTTGGCGCCTGTGAAACTTGTCCTATGTCCAAGACGACCATGAAATTGAGTGTAGAGTCTGTGATAAAGAATTCTTTTCCCCAGATTCTTGAGGTATTAGCCTAGGGACATGGGTCTCAACGCATGGTGCTATTGTCTTTTGGCATGGGGCTTCTGTTTTGCTGATGCTGTGGCACAGGGTTTATGTCCTGTGATGGATGATTCAGGGGGTGCTTTGGAGACTTGGCTTGAGGATCAGATTCAGGAACGGCGTTTAGAACGTGGAAGGGGTCTTCGGACGGACGAGGATCTATATATCTTACCTGTGGTGGTACATGTTTATCATTTCGGGGAATCTATTGGGTTCGGATCCAATCTTTCGGCAGATCGGATTAGGAATCAGATTCAAATTTTGAATCAATCTTTTCATAACGAAAATCCAGATGGGGATAAAATTCATCCGCTTTTTCTTGATCTGGCAGTAGATGCCAATATTTCTTTTGTGTTGGCTCGACAAGATCCGTATGGTTTGCCTACGGATGGGATTATTAGAAAAGAAATCCCTATTTATACCCGATGGGGTGTAGAAGACAAGGAGGAGATTTCTTCCATCAGCTATTGGCCTTCTATGCATTATTTGAATTTGTGGGTTGTTCCTTCCCGTGTTTTAGGGAAAGATTTGCGGGGTTTTGCACAATTTCCACCCTATATTCTTCAAGGGATAGATCCACGTCATGCTTGGCGTTATCGTTTTGATGGGATAGTTGTCAAAGATGTAGACATAGGTGATGCTCGGAGTGGTGCGCGTATGGATTCTGATGGACATACGGTTACCCACGAGATAGGACACTATTTGGGTCTTCGGCATACTTGGGGTGATGGAGGATGTGAAGAGGATGATTATTGTACGGATACTCCCTCAGCAGATGGTCCGAACACAAATTGTATTCGTCGGGCCCTTTGTGGTCGGCCTGAAATGATGGAAAATTACATGAATTATACCCCGGATAGATGTATGGGTATGTTCACACCTTGTCAGAAAGAGCGTATGCGAACGGTTTTGGAAAAGAGTTCCATTAGATCGCCTTTGGTTTCTTCCCCCGGACTGGAAAAGAAAAAGCTAAGAACTCAAGATTTGGGTATCAGACGCCTTAGTTCTCGTGTGGTCTGTACGGGGGATAGAAAATTAACCTTGGAAATAGCTAATTATGGGGAAGATATTTGGGAGCACCCCTTTTGGGTTCTACTCAGATTGGAGGGTAGAGAGGTTCGGAAATCTTTTGATCAGAGTTTAGATTCGTCTGAGATCTTAGAGGTTCATTTTCTTTTATCATCTGCTTTGGCATCAGGCTCTCATAGGTTGGATTTTGAAATAGGTAGTTCTTTTCGGGATAGTTTTCAGGAAAACAATGAATTAGCAGAAGAAATCTTAATTTTTGCAGATGAAAGTCTTCCATATCAGGAGGATTGGGAATCTGAAACCGTGGGTTCCTGGGATGCTCATCCTGATAATTTGCCGGGGACGACAGTATTCAAAACAGCTTCTTCTCCTGCGAATACCATGTTAGCTTTTCAGGTCTCTTCTACGGATTATTTATCTCATCAGACCAGTTTTTTAAGTCCTGTTTTTTCATATGATCGTCAAGGGGTGGAGGATATAGTTTTCAAATTTAGATATAGCTATGTTCATTCTTCTCCCTGGGGAGATTATGATGCTTTATCGGTGGTAGTTTTTCCGGATTGTCGGGATGATTTTTCTCTTCGGAACATATTATTTTTTGCTTCTGCCAAGTCTCTGGGAACTTCCTTAGTACATTTGGGAGATAAATTGCCTACCATGTCAGGTGCGTGGCGGGAGTTATCTCTTCCATTGCAGAATCTTGCTAAGTATTCTCGTTTCCAAATCGGCATTATTCGTACGCATGGTGCTGGGAGTTTGTATGTGGACGATTTGGTTCTTCAGACACAAAAGGTACACGAGTACGACGTAGGTTTAGGAACAGATGTGTTTCTGCGATCCACCTGTCAAGCCTCTTTATTGACCAAACTGAGGCTCAGAAATCATGGATCTAGGTCTGTTTTATTAGAAAATTATAGTCTTAAATCGGTTCTCAATGGAGAGGAACAAACCTACGAGTCCCAGGAAAAACGATTCCTAGAACCCCTTCATACACAGATTCACGAATTGAGCTTGAACTCTTTTCTATCAGGAAAAAATGTTTTTCAAGCCTTCTTAGAGATTCCGTCTATTGATGATGCTAACAGGGTTAATGATCGTATTCAACATATCTTTTATTTCAATACCCGTAGGGATTTTTTTCCTTCTAAGGAGAGTTTTGAAGATCTGGATGAAAAGGAGGTTTATCGTTGGTATCTGGTAGAAAATAATTCTTCAGCGGGTTGGCAGAAAATTTCAGATCCTTCCCAGCCCGAGAATCATATTATCAAGGCAAATTTTTATGCTAATTCTTCTGTGGGAGAGGAGTATTGGTTGTTGAGTCCGGTCTATGATTTAACTGATTTGGAGGAGGCTTCTATGTCTTTTCGTCTCTCTTACGAGGGTAGGGGGGATCGACAGGATATTCTTCAGGTATTAATTTCCACAAATTGTGGAGAAGATTATGAGGAGGTACTTTATCAGAGGTCGGGATCCGATTTACAAATCCGACCTAGCTTTCGTGAAAGTCAACCCTCATCTGATAAAGATTGGCGAAGAGAGTACATAGATCTGAGTCCTTGGGTTGGCAAACCACGTATTCAACTAGCTATGGTTGGCATTAACCGAGGTGGAAATCATCTTTATATAGATGATATTGAATTCTTTACGACACAACATCTTCCTGCCTTTCGAGAAGAAGGGATAGAAAATTTTGTTTATGTTTTTCCCAATCCCTTTCAAGAATATCTTTATTTTCATTTCCAACTTGATAAAAAACGAGATATACATGTTTGGTTACACGATCTTTCAGGTAGATTGATTTGGGAGCAAACTTATCTTCGTGTCTTAAATCAGGAGTACAAGGTTTTTTTGTCCTTGCCCCCAGGACGACTTTATCTTCTCACATTTATGAATGATGAAAATGTGTTGCAGCGGGTGAAGATTTTATCGGATCAAATTCCTTAATACCTTGTTTAAATCGGGTATTCGGGTGGGTATTCTCTTAGGTGGAATTTCACGGGAACGTGAGGTTTCTCTGGCAGGCGGACGTACGGTCTATGATAATTTAGATAGGTCTTTATTCAGTCCTGTTCCTATTTTTGTGAATGCAAAGGGTTGGCCTATCCTTTTGGACTGGAGACATTTGTATAAGGGTACTCTTCGCGATTTTTATCCACCTCCTGAACGGATCAAGGACCATACCCATTTTTCGGTTTACGAGGATGCTTTTGAGGAGGCTATTCTGGATGAGTGGACAAAAGATGTAGGTAGACGTATAAGTTGGGATAAACTTTCTGAGCATGTAGACGTGGTTTTTTTATGTTTGCATGGTCATGGTGGCGAGGATGGGAGCATACAGGGTTTGTTAGAGTGGATCAAATTGCCCTATACAGGGGCAGGTATTTTACCTTCAGCCTTGTGTATGGACAAGGCTTTCCAACATTCTTATTTAAAAGACTTAAATTTTCATGTTCCTAAATCGTTGTTAATATCCCGGACCGAATGGCTTAAATCTCCTGATATGATTGTGAAAAGGCTTAGAGAACAAGATTTTTCTTCTTGTGTGGTGAAGCCTTCTCGGGAGGGTTCCTCCATCGGACTCAGCCTTGTATCTCAATGGGAGCATCTTTCTAAAGCCTTAGACAAGGCTTTTTTTATCAGACGACTACCCATGAGGAATTGGGATAAGTTCTCTGAATCAGAACGAAGAATTTTTTTACAAAATCTGACAGATCTTCGCCATCAAATTGGATTTCCACTCAGCATAGGTGAAAGGACATTTTCCCTACCTGAGGAATTATCTGACTATCTATCTCAGTCTGCTGATTTGAAAAGATCTTATATTCTGGAAGGTTTTCATACAGAATCTGAGGTTCTTGTAGAAGAGGCTTTGGCAGACCATAGGGAGTTTTCTTGCGTTGTTATGGAAGATGAGTTCCAGAAACCCCGGGCCCTTCCACCCACCGAGATTGAAAAACCCTATGCGACCTACGACTATACAGCTAAATATCTTCCGGGTATTTCCAGAAAACAAACACCTATGTCTCTCCCCGAGCCGGATTTGAAACATATACAATCGTCCTGTGAAAAACTATATACCGCTTTAGGTGGGGAGGTATATGCCCGAATTGATGGATTCTATGAAGAAAAAACAGCTAAGTGTTTTTTGAACGATCCGAATACCACCTCGGGTATGTTGCCTTCTTCCCTGTTTTTTCAACAAGCAGCTGAGGTAAATTTGAATCCCAGGGATCTCCTGACCCACATAATTAAAAGTTCTTTGTGGCATCGCCAACGTGATCAAAAAAGATCCTTGAATCATTTGAGTAGCAAAGATATTTCAACAATACAAGGATCCCTAAAACGGAAAAAAAAGAAGTCCCTGGAAAGGGTGGCTATCCTAACCGGGGGACCTTCTTCCGAACGACATATTGCGTTGGAAACGGCTAGGAATGTATATGAAAAACTATCTTCTTCGGGGGTCTACCACCCTAGTCCTTATTTGATCAGTTCGGCTTTACCCACTGAACAGGTTTATCCTCTCCCTCTCCGATTGCTTTTGAAGGATCATGCAGAGGATGTGAAGGAGGGGAGTATTTCTTCTGATTTAAGGCCTATGGATTATGAACAGCTAAGAGATGAAAACGATCTGGTATTTTTGGCTACCCATGGTCGTCCTGGAGAGGATGGAACTCTTCAAAAGGTTTTGGAAGCACATGGTATTCCCTACAATGGCTCAGGCCCCTCTACTTCAGCCTTATGTATGCATAAATACAATACATATCAATTCCTTGTCCAGGAAGGTTTTAGGGTTCCGTCTCATGAAATCTTGTACAAGGGGGTTTTTCAAGAGGATCCTAAACGGGTTTTGGAGGGGCTATGTGAGAATTTGGGTTCTTTTCCACTTATAGTTAAACCCATAGATGATGGATGTAGTACAGGTGTTTTGAGGGTAGGGGATGTGGAATCTCTTCACAAAGGATTGAGCAATTTATTTAATGAACGGGAGGAGATTTTGGTAGAGGAATGCATAGAGGCTGATACAGAATTCCCTTTTTGTACCGAAATTACCATAGGTTTGATGGGTAATCATCCTAGTTATGAGATTTTTGTTCCTTCAGAAATAGGGGTAAAAAAAGATGTTCTGACCTTATCAGAAAAATTTTTGGCAGGGGAAGGACAAAATATCACACCTGCCCGATTTTCTATCCAAAAGATAGAAAATGAACATATCACCTCTTGTGTAAAAGATATCATTCAAAAGCTGGCTATTTCTTTGAAAATAGATGGATATGCCCGTGTAGACGCCTTTGTACGAATATCTTCTCAAAAACAAATGGAACTTATCGTGATAGAAATTAACACCTTGCCGGGCTTGACACCTGCTACTTGTCTTTTTCATCAGGCAGCCCAACAAGGCTATACGCCCTTATCTTTTCTTTCTCGGATACTTGACTTATCTTGTCAGCGTTTTGATCGTGTTTTCTAAGGGGTCTTCATCACAGCTGAGATATTTTATTCTCCACATCCTTATTTGGTTGGTGGTTTTCATAGGTTCTGTGATCGGGGTCTTTAATTTTTATATTCCTTATTTGACTCATCGGGGAGAGACGGTTACGGTTCCTGATGTTCGGGGCATGTCTTTTCAAGAGATTGGGTCTTTTCTGGATGAAAGAGGATTTTCATTTCGGGTCCTACCTGACTCCGAATTTACCCTCCAAGAACCACCTCTAACTGTCTTAAAACAGTTTCCACTACCTTCGGAGAAGGTAAAAGAGGGTCGTAAGATTGCACTTGTCCTGAATGCCCGAAGACCCCCTAATGTACGTTTACCCCAATTGAAAGATGGATCCTTAAAAAATGCACTTGTACTTTTAAGGGTACATCGTTTAGCCCTGGGGAAGGTCAAATACATTTCTGATTTGGCTGAAAATGCTGTTTTAAAACAATTTTATAAAGATAAGGAGATGCAGGGAGGGGAGTGGGTTCCGCAGGGGGCTTCTATTGACCTGGAGGTAGGAGATGGACTGGGGCGTCGGAACTTTCAAACACCTCTTGTCGTGGGACTTCCCCATGAAGAGGCTGAACTTGTCATACGAGGTTCGGGCTTGCGATTACAGAAAATCTATTCTCAAAAACAGATAACCCCTGAAATCCGTGATATCTTAGAGGTCCGCCCCGAAGATGGAACCGTATATAAACAAAAACCCACGCCCCAAACACCCATACAGCGAGGAGATCTCATGGATATTTGGATATACCAAGAAAAGGAGGAAAAACAGAACCCCCAATATGATGGAGGGACCTCGGGTCCGGAGAGGACATTTCGGAAGGTTAAAGCATTTCCAGATTCTATCCGTTCTAACTAGGACCCAATAGGTGTCTAGTTGATGGAACTGATTTTTCTTTTTACCTCTTTACTGAGATAGGATTCTATTGTATCCCCAACCTTGATATCATTAAAATCCTTAATGCGGATACCAAATTCCATACCTGCCTTGACCTCTTCTACATCTTCTTTGAAATGTTTTAGACACAAGATTTCTCCTTGGTATACGATCACACCCTCTCTGAGTAGGCGCACCCTATGATTTAATTTGGTATTGCCTTCGGAGATTTGGCAACCTGCTACGACCCCTACTTTTGAGATTTTAAATATTTCCTTGACCTCGGAACTACCCCCAAGTATTTCTTCTACCTTGGGCGCTAGAAGCCCTTCCATAGCTGTTTTAACATCATCTATGGCTTGAAAAATAATGGAATAAGAACGTATCTCTACCCCTTCTTTTTCAGCCAATTGACGAGTTGCTCCAGAAGGTCTTACCCGAAAACCCATCACAATAGCCTTGGAAGCGGATGCCAATAGAATATCTGATTCGGAAATAGCCCCCACAGCCTTGTGAATAATATTCACCTGTACCTCATCCGTACTTAGTTTTAGTAAAGAATCAGACAGGGCTTCTATGGACCCATCTACATCTCCTTTGATGATTAGATTGAGTTCTTGAAAGGATTCCATCGCCAGACGCTTTCCTATGTCATCTAGGGTGATATGTTTTTGTGTTCTTGCACGTTGTTCTCGAGCGATTTGTTCTCGTTTCGTAGCTAGAATTCGTGCTTCTCGTTCGGAGGACATTACACGAAATTGTTCGCCTAGCTGGGGTGCTCCATTGAGTCCGAGTACTTGTACGGGGGTAGAGGGAGGAGCTTCTCGGATGGCTTTTCCTGTATGATCGTACATGGCTCTAAGTTTTCCAAAATGACGACCCACCAGCAGGATATCTCCTTGTTTCAAGGTGCCATTTTGTACAAGCACTGTGGAAACAAAACCCCTTCCCTTATCCAGGGAAGCTTCTATAACTGTTCCTTTTGCCATCTTCTCAGAAGAAGCCTTTAATTCTAGTAGATCAGATTCCACTAGTACCTTTTCTAGAAGACCATCTACCCCCGTTCCGTCTTTGGCAGACACGGTCTGAGATTGATATTTGCCACCCCACTCTTCTACCAAGATATCTCGCTTAGACAACTCTTCTCTTATGATCTCGGCTTTAGCTTCGGGTTTATCTATCTTGGAAATAGCTATTACGAAGGGGATATTTGCTGTTTTGACATGATTAATAGCCTCTTCAGTTTGAGGTCTTACGTGATCATCAGCTGCAATCACAAGGATGGCAACATCTGTTATTTGGGCACCTCGGGCTCGCATGGCAGTGAAGGCGGCGTGTCCGGGTGTATCTAGAAAGACAATCCTGCGCCCCTCTTTGGTATGTACCTCATAGGCACCTATATGTTGGGTAATACCTCCTTCTTCTGCATCTGTAACTTTTGTGTTACGTACATAGTCCAGAAGAGATGTTTTTCCATGATCCACATGACCCATAACCGTCACAACGGGAACCCTAGACTCCGTATCCTCTTCCTCATCCTGTTTGTCATCTAGACTTTCTTCCTCCACAGGAGAGGTAAAAGAAGCCTGATACCCATACTCTTCAGCTAAGACAATCACAGACTCCTTATCCAGACGTTGATTGATGGATACCATCATACCTATCTCCATACACTTGGAGATTAGGTCATTCACAGGAACATTTAATAAAGCTGCCAGGTCACCGACTGAAGCATATTCTGTGATTCTGAGCAGAGATGAGTCTCCATCTGTATCACCTTTCTCTCGTTTTATACGGGCTAGATCTCGTTTTTCTCTTCGGTATTTACCTCTGCTGGCAGAGGTAGTTGCACTTTCCAACCGAGAAAAGGGTGATGAATGCTCTTTTGACCTTTCATCTTTTTTATCTTTCTTTCCACGTTTATTTTTTCGTTTGGCACCCGAGGGAGTAGCTGTTTTGGGAGAAGAATTTCGTTTTTTTTGAAAATCTGAAGGACTTGTGTTTGTCTCTCCTTCACGGGGGGGGGCAATGCTTCCTTTCCGTCTAATTCGTTTCTTTTTAGGTTTGGGATCAGCCGGAGCATCCTTGACCTTAGGCTTTTCTGGAGGAAGTTTAATTTGTCCCTTCACCACGAGACCCCTTAAGTCACCATGTTGAGAGCGAGGGGTACTGGACTTCGTTTCGGACCTTGTATCAAAACTTTTAGAAGGATCAGAAGAATTTTCCCCCTCAGTTGCAACCCCTTTTTTAGAGCGAATGTGATCCTTGGGGTCTATAGAAATCTTTCTAATTATCTTAAAAGAAGACCTAGAAGAAGGTCCGGATGGAGAGCTAGGGTCGCCAGACTCAGTTGGGGGGGTATCTGAGCTCAGATTTCGTATTACGATTTCCTTTTCTTTGCGCCGAAGAACTTCTTTATTATTTTTTTCGGGTTGGGCTTGTGAAGTAGGTAGGGAGGAACCCAGGACTAAATCATCGGCTTCTTGCTTTTCGGTGGCTGAGTTAGAGAACTCTGTTTCAAGGACATGAAACTCATCCTTTCCTACACGGGCATTGGGATTGTTATCTACTTGATAACCTCGTTCTTTGAGATATTTTATGATTCTCGTATGCCTCACATTGAAGCTACGAGCTAGCTCACTAATTCGCCAACTTCCAGATGTCTTCGTCTCTTTTTTATTCAAATTCTTTCTTGAGTATCTTGAATATTTCGTCTGCTGTTTCTTCTTCTAGATCGGTTCTTCGCAGGAATTCTTCTTTGGGAAGAGCCAATACACTCTTAGCGGTATCAAGTCCCACCTTTCTCATTTCATGAATGATCCAACCCTCTATTTCGTCTTCAAACTCTTTCAAATTTACATCTTCTTCTTCATCATTTTGTTCGGTTTCTCGGAAGACATCTATTTCCATTCCAATGAGTTGTCCGGCTAGGTTAATGTTTTGTCCTTTTCTTCCAATGGCTAAGGAGACCTGATCGGGTAGGAGGGATACGGATACCCTCTTACGTTCATCATCTATTTGAATAGACTCTATCTTGGCAGGACTTAAAGAGCGCATGATATATAGTTCAGGATTTTCGGTATAGTTGATCACATCAATGTTTTCATTGCATAGCTCGCGAACAATGCTATGAATTCGGAGTCCCCTAATGCCTACGCAAGCTCCCACGGGATCAATTCTATCGTCCAGAGATTCCACTGCCACCTTGGCACGTTCACCTGGGGCCCGCACCACTTTTTTAATGTTAATTACCCCTTCATAAATCTCGGGCACCTCGCTTTCAAAAAGACGTTTTAAAAAAAGAGGGGAGGTTCGTGAAAGGACAATTCGTGGAGCCCCCTTTCCTACCTCTACAGTTTGGACGAGTGCCCGTACAGATTCTCCTTTTCTAAATCTGTCCTTGGGAATTTGTTCAGAGATGGGAAGAACTAATTCATTTCCTTCTGCGTCCAACAAAAAGGTTTCCCTACTCAGTGGATGGTGTACCTCAGCGGAAACAATCTCTCCAACTAGGTCGGTATATTTTTGGACCAAGAGTTCTCTTTCCAGGTTACGTAGTTTTTCACTCAATGCCTGCCGTCCCATTAAGACGGTTCGGCGACCAAAGCTACTGAAAGGAATTTGTTCGGCGACCTCTTCTCCTACCTCAAAATCAGGTTCTATCTTACGGGCATCAGATAATTTAATTTTATCCAGATCCCATATATCCTCAGAATTATCGTCCACGATTTCTCTAAGACGCCAAATTTCCAGATCTCCTTTTTCTGCATTGACCGTTACATCAAAATTTGTATCATCCTCATAATCCCTACGTATCATTGCCCTGAAAACATCTTGTATGATCCGTATTACAACGGGTCCCTCTATGTTTTTCTGTTTGGCAAATTCTCTGAACGAATGAAACAGATCACTTCTATCCTCCACGAGATAACAATTCTAAAAACTTCTCAAAATTAAAAACCACCCAAATATCCACACGTACAACCGCGTGCAATATAAGTAAAAAAAAGCAATTTTAGAAGAGATTTGAAAAATGTTATCGCATGAAAATCTAAATAGGATGGACTGAAGGCATCCATACGCTTTAAAACCTTCCTTCTGGGTCTATCCAAGAAAACAGGATTTCCGGGTAGACGGGGGTTTTTAGATATTTATTTCGGGTAGGGAGATACCGTTGAGTCCCCAGTCTTCGGAATTATCCATGCTATACTTGCCATGCTTTTGATAGATCTCTAGTTGATCTACCAGGATTTTGTACATCTTTTCTACCTCTTCATTTCCATTCATGGGATCATATCTGCGCATGTGGTCTTGGTGATATACATAGCATGAAAAGAGTTTGATACGTGTATTCATGGCAATGGCTTTGAGAAGAAAGAGGGAGTCCACGTGGGTTGATATGTGTGCATTTTCCTTGAATCCACGAAGACGTCTCCATACATCTCGGTGGGTGAGCAGGAAATCGCCAGAGGCATTGAAGGGATATGCGAACAGGAGCTTTTCTGAATCCTTAACCGAAGGAAAAAACCCCCGAAGTAATTTTCCTATGTCGTGCGTATAATATGAACTTCGTAATCTATGATAGAGCCAAGCAAAGAAGGTTTTGAACAGATATCCTTTTCGGGATAAAAAATACGTGCCACCTGGAAAATAACCCCGAAAAGCTTGCCTGCGAAGCCAACCCTGAGAAGATAATAAGGCACTATGAACCACATCAAAAGGATCTGGCATGGGTACATCACAGCGATTCGCACGATATAGGGTATCGGGCATCAGGGGACGATTTCTGAGTCGTGCTACCAGACCCACATCAAAAAGAATATCTGTATTTGTGGTCAAGATATAGTCTCCTTGGGCACGACGGATACCTATATTCTTGGCAAAAAACTCTAATAATGGAATATCCTTAACCTTTGTATTTTTCAAGAATACCTTGTGATAAGGCGTTGGAACTTGAATAATACGGGGTGTGAAATAGGGACTATATTTGGGCCAAGTGACGGCTTCTCGGAGATCGGGTCGGTTGGATGGTGGGTTGTATTCCACCACAATACATTCTATGGGTACTGAATGTTCGTGTGCCAGACGTGCGGTCCAGTTTAGAAAATTTTGAAATCGGATCATGAATTGACCTCCGTAGTTATCGTTTCGGCAAGTCACAATAACACTTATGTATGGCTTCACGTATATGGTTTTCATGGGGGGAGGATTAGGAGGGTATTGCGATGTGCATGGCTTCTTTAAGTATTAGGGTTAATTCCTTTATGTTTCCAAAAAGGAGGGGATGATTTCGTATGCTTTGGGAAGCACGGAGTCCTAGTTCATAGGCTAGGGAGGGAGAGGATAGCAGATGAATCATGGCTTGACTTAGTCCGTTTATATCATATTCGTCTACCAAGAGAGCTGTTTGGGAATCTTTCAGTATTTCGTGTATCCCGGCATGTCGTGTTGCAATCACGGGAAGTCCCGAGGCTGCTGCTTCCATTATCACCACAGGTGTACCCTCTTTTTCTCCTTCAATGGGGGTACTTAGAGAGGGTAGAACCAGGGCATAGGCTTTTTTCATTTCCTCTTTTATCTGAATGGGAGATAGAATACCTTTGAATTCCACGTGGGACTCTAGTTTTAGTGCTTTAGTTATAATCTGACATGCTTCCCACAGTTCTCCTCTTTCATCCATTCCGACCATGGAGAGGGTAGTTTCGGGATGGTTTTTAACTACTTTTGCAAAGGACATGAGTAGTAGATAGGGTGCTTTGGTATTACAGAATCGTCCTATGAAGAGGAAGTTTTTATTTGTTTTTTCACTGTGATTGGAATAGGTAAATAGGTCTAGGTTCACATAGGCGGGGAGGTAGTGTATTTTATCGGGTGCTGCGCCTAGGTGTATGAGTTGGGCTTTCATGTCTTGGGAGACACAGATGAGGCTATGGGCTTTTTGGAAGAGATTTTTATATAGGTGCTGATACTTGATTAACAGAGATTTTTGATAGGCGTCATACCCATGATAGTACACAACCAGTGGAATACCTGTTTGGGCTTGGACCTCTAATAATTGTGTGCCTACTGTTCCAAATTGGGCAAGAAGACAGCGAACACGATATTTTATCAAAGAACGAGCGAGTGCTAATTTTAGATATACTCCTTCTTTTCCTCTCCACATTTCCCAGCATTCGTAGGCTTTTCGGAATCCTTCATTTTCGGAAATCAGGTGTCCTTTTTGATATTCATATGCTGGGAAATTTTTTCCATAGAAGTAGTGTACGCCGAAGGGGAGTTTTTTTCGGAGCGCGTGGATATAGGTTTCGGTATATTTTTCTTCTTCTATGTTAAAGAGGGCAATATTGCCTTGTTTTTCTCCTTTTTCTTGACGTTTCTTTTTATCCAGATAGGTGGGGTAGTGTACCTTTCTGGATTCTTTTTCTGATCGTAGGAGTAGGTAGCGTCTGCTATAATAGATGCTGTAGTTGATGCTTAGGGATGCAAATTTTTTTATGGGATAGGATATGGGGAGTTGCCATATGTATTTTGGAAAGTATAGGAAGAGATGGGGTATTAGAAGACTTAGAAATAGGGGGTCTATGAAGAAAAGGGGTATGCAGAGGAGTAGGGGTATGTCTTTGAGATATATACTATCTATGATGTGATCTTGTAGGGTATATGTTTTAGCTTTCCCCATGGATTCTATGATTCGGAATGATATCCACGCCAACATGATTCCTATGGCTAGGGGTTTCCACAATCCTAGAAAGAGGATCCAGAATAAGCTTGCACAGAATATTTCGGTAGGTAGGAGATAGCCTTGTATAGATTGTCTGATACGTTGGGTACCAAGATGGGTTGCGAGGGTATTTCTTTTGGCTCGTTTATCGGATTGGATGTCTGTGCAGAGGTGTTGTAGGTAGTGTCTTATACCCAAACAGCTTTGCCATGCTATGAGGGTTATCCACCAACTTATGGGTACGGTGATTTTTTCTAATGAGAGGAAGATATGTGCGATGAGCAGACTGGGTATTATGTGTGCATAGGCTGCGTCTAGGAGGACGGATAGCCAGATATTTTTTTTTGCCCGAAAGGGAGGAACTGCATAAAGAATGAAGGCTAATATTTCTGCACCACCTAGTCCTATGGTTGTCCTGCTGAGGGGTAGAAGGAATCCCGCGGGTAGGATCAGCGTTGCGGCCAGTACCCAAAACTTAATCCGAAGCGAGCGGGCAAGGCAATGCCAAAGTCTTGCCTTGCCCGCCCGCTCATCTTCTTCTTTATCAAAACTGTCGTGGATAAGGTATCCCAGGAGAAAAAATCCTGCAATCATGGTGAAGGCACCTATAAATGGTAGAAAAAAAACAGAAAAAGAAGAAGATCCACGAAGGGTGATTCCATAGATTATACTAATAAGACAAGCTGTTTTGTAGGGAAAAGGTTGGGTCCATCGGGATAAGGACTTTATGTTTTTTTGAAATGATGAGGTCACGGCCCTAAAGTTTTTTATACCTTTTCCTCATACTCCTTTTGAAGAAAATATTGAGAAGGATTAAAGTTTGTTGAGTAGGAGGGTTTGTAGAGTTTTAGTTCAAAAAAGTCCAGGGGGAACAGGTAGGGGACCCTCGGATCTGGTAAATTCAATCCGCTAAGTCGTTCAAATTCGGGAGAGATTTGTATGTTTTCAAAATCTTCTACCGGAATATCTATCGTACTAAGATGTCGGATAATGAATCCCGTTTTCCGAGCAGATGCAAGCAGCTGTTCCAAATCGGATACATCATAGGCATAGGCGAGATTAATTTTTTGAACCTCCTTATCTATGATACGTTGTTCTTTCTTATGAGAAACTCTTCGCTTAAATAAATCCTTGATATATAGGATACCCCCGGGCCTAAGTATCCTCCACAAGACAGATAATAAATGTTCCTTCTCAGGTGAATGACCAAAGGATTCCAGAAAATATACTAGGTCAAAAAAGTTGTCGCCATAGTAATCTGGGGCCATATGATAGTCTCCCAGGCGGGGTATGATATTTGCTAAGAGATCGGTTCTTTTTTCTACTTCTTGAGATAAGACAAGATGTTGTCGGGCCGATATGCTCAGGGTATGTAGATCAAAACAGGCCCGTTTTGCAAAATACAAGGCGGGTCCCCCTACCCCAGAACCTGCATCTAAGACCACATCCCCTGATTTGATTTTCAATTTTTTCCATAAATAGGATAAAAGTCCTTCTACATCTTGGGTCCGAAAGGATTGGATAACATCTCCGTAGGTGTTTTTAAAGTCCTCAAAATATCCATCGTACAAAAAGGATACCCTCTTACATCGTTGTCTAATCCGTCTCCTTAGGAAGAGACGATATTTTAACTCCCGGAAAATATTTATAGGTGTGTACAGTTTCCAAAAGGAGGGTCTTATCATGTTGACTCTTGATTTCAAAGACACAGAATCTTTAGAAGACTCAGACGTGGAAAAAGCCTTTTCCCACAAATAAGACAATTCAGGATGAGGAAAAACCTTATCGGATTTTAACCTTGAAAGACAATATTTCTTTTCCCAATTGGGAGATGAGAAAGATTGAACTTGAATTGAATTCCTTTTTTCTATCAAAGGTCCTTCTCCTTTTTCGTACAAAGATTTTAGTTTAAGATTTCCGTAGATGTGAAAAAAATTTGAATCTATGCTTAGGGCTTCCACTGTGGGTACAGGGCTTTTGGGTATCAAATAGTAGTGCATGAGTTTGGCACGGGCATGGGTTAGGACCATGCCGACCACAACTCGGTCTTTTTGTCCGCGATTGGGTGGGGATCCGTGCAGGAGTCTATGGTCGAACATCAAGGCTTCCCCAGCTTGCATCTCTTTGAGTTGGAGATAAGAAAACATTTCGGCAGACAAATGACTATAAGGCGGACTATAGGGTGGAACGGGAGAAGGACGTATACCCTCATACCACCTATGAGATCCTGGAATAACACCCAAAGCACCATTTTCTAGAGATACATCCACCAAGGGACACCACAATGTGACGGAGTAGAATTTTTGTTCATCTACAAAAGACCAATCTTGATGGACCCCTGTAAAATTGTTTTCATTCACCTCTTTCAGTAAAAAAGAAGCGACCACACATTGAAATTCTCCGAGCTTTTTTTCTAAATGGGGTTTGGCAAGGGATATTAATTTTTCCGAAATCTTTCCCACCCGATCAGAGTCTGAATCGTCCAAACCCACCACATATCCGTGCATAGACTCACCCTCGGTAGGTCTGCGGAATTCCTTACGATATATTTCCCAAAACTTTTCAATTACAGATTGAGGAAAGACATTCAATATGGCATAACCCCTTTGTTGAAATTCTTTTTCTTCTGCTCCAGAAGACCAAATTCCTTCCTGTAAGCCATTCTTTGACACGGTCATAAGTGATAGATCTTAGCCTTATTCTAAAACGTTCTGGGTGGATTTTTTATGAGATTTGCACAAAGAAAGATTCCAGGTACTTAGAACAGATAGTCCTCCTTCACAGGTGGCCCGAACCAATTTTTCTTTATGCTGTCCTACTTCAAAATTCAAGATATATTGCCCTTTGAACAGGAGTTTTTCCTCTTGACGATGGATTAGAAAGAGGGAGATAAAATAAAATCCGTGATTGAGTCGACCTTGGGGTGCTTTGCAGGAGAATTCTATTTTTGTGGGAAACGTATTGACCGACCTGAGACCTGATACCTTACCATGAAAATAGGTGGAGAGGGAGGTGATAACATGTCCTGAGAAGTCGTGAATATGATAAACCACTTCGGGAACTTCTCTAAGCACATCAAGGACCTCTAATTTTAGATTTATACTTAATGAGTCACCTGCTAAGAAAGGAGCGTTTAGACCCTTTCCGATGGGATGACACCAACAGCTTTCTATCTTCACAGGTAAATCTTTCAAGGATTGATCAATATTCACGATACGGGACATACCTTGTATGTGGGCTGAGCCCTTGGCGATGTGGTCTACATGCTGGAGCCAGGATTTGCGAGCATAATCTATTAGACCCGAAGGTTCAGGGCGAAAAGATAGGATCCGACCCCTTTCTAATACCATATAATGATCGCATTTATCCCAGATTTCATGGGCCTGATGACTCACGACCAACACGGTCTTTTTTTCATCCCTGAGTCGTTGGAAGGCTTGTTGACAACGCCATTGAAAGGCTGCATCCCCTACCGAAAGCACCTCATCCAGAAGAAAGATAGATGCTTCTACGTGTAGGGCTACTGAGAGTGCCAAACGAAGAAACATACCTTGGGAATATTCTCGTACGGGTTGATGAACGAAATCTCCTATTCCACTAAAACTTAGAATATCATGGATTCGAGAATGTATATATGTTGTGTTGAGTCCTTGTAATTTTCCGCTCAGGAAGATGTTTTCCCAACCACTTAGGTCGGGATGAAATCCGTGTCCTATATCTAGGAGTGCGGCTACCTTCCCTGTACGTTTTATAGTTCCGGTAGTAGGTTGGCTGAGGTCGGCTAGGAGTCGGAGTAGGGTGGACTTGCCGGACCCATTATGTCCTACTATTCCAACAAAATCTCCCTTTTGGATCTCAAAATTCAAAGTTTGGAGTGCCCAGAAAGTATTTTTTCTATCCCGTTTGAATCCCTTAGAGAGATCAGAAACCGATAAGGCAATCTGACTATCTGGCATCTTGAAGATATTTTTCCGAATGTAAAAAATACCAAACCCCAGATCCAAAGAGACAAATGATCAGCATACTATGCCAGAACAAAGTTTCAAAATCAGGAAATGATCCTGAAAAAACTATCCATCGGAAAACAGCTATAATGGTTGATAATGGATTCATCATTAAAATATTCCGTATCTCAACAGGAACTATGCTAGGATGATAAAATACGGGTGTGATCCAGATTCCGAGCTGAGACACCAGAGGTAAGATATGGTGTAAATCTCGGACCCTAAAACTCAATGAACTCATGAAGCAACCCAAACCTAGAGCAAATAATAAAAGAAGTAGAATCGGAAATGGAAGAAGAAGCCAATACCCATCCGGAACATAACCCCACCAAAACATGCCCAACACCAAAACAACCCAAACCAAAAAAAAATCCAGGCCTCCAGACCAAACTTTACTTAAGGGAAAAAGTAGTTTGGGAAAGCCTATCTTCCCTAAAAAATGTTCTGCTTCTAAGAGACTAGTCCCAGATTGATGGAGTACATAGGCAAAGAGATTCCAGCAAAGAAGACCTGAGAATACATATAGTTCATAGGGAATTTGGGAAGGAAAAGGAATTTGAAAAATGCGTCCTAAAAATATCGTATAAAGGCAGGCAGGTAGGATGGGTTGTAGGAGAACCCACCCTGTTCCTAGAAGGGTACGGGAATATTTTACCCTTAGATTTTGTCGGGCTAGGGTGAGGCTCAGAGAGAGGTGATGAGATATATTGTGGAGAAAACTTATCCGTTGCATATCGTTTTTTAAACGGAAATTTTCTCATTTCAGTACACTATGGATTGAAAAACAGGGGAGCAATCTCTCAAGAAGCTTTCTTGGAGATCCTTATTGTGTTTATTGAGAGATAATCTCTACCTCGGGACTCAGTCTAATACCCGAGTGGGTCTGAACGGATTCCGTAATATCCTTGGCCAGGCCTAGCAAATCTGAACCCCTTCCTCCACCGTAATGGACAAGTACTAGGGCGTGTTGAGGGTGTACGCCTACTGAACCCCTACGAAACCCCTTCCAACCACTCTTTTCTATGAGTTCGGCTGCGGAGATTTTGACCTGATGATTTGATATGGGTAGGCTTTTAAAATCGGTAGAATACAAGTTTTGCAATTTCTCATAGGTTTTTTGGGAGAGAATAGGATTTTTGAAGAAGGATCCTGCGTGTCCTAGGTTTCCGAGTTTGGGTAGCTTCTTGGCTCGGAGATGGCTGACCCGATGGGCTACTTCTTCTGGACTCAGTTGTTTTTTTTCTTGCAGGTCTTTGAGATCGGGATAGGATAGGCGTGGGGTGAAAGATTTGTTGACGCGTAGACCCACGTGGGTGATAATATATTGTCCTGGGAGGTGTTTAAAAATGCTTTCTCTATATTTGAAACGACATTGTGCTGGGGTAAAAACACGAGGTTTGCCGGTGCTGGCATGGATGGCTTCTACAAAATCTATCAACTCCGATATCTCCGAACCATAGGCGCCAATATTTTGTACAGGAGCAGCCCCCACGGAACCCGGAATATCTATCAAATTCTCCATCCCAGACCATCCCTGAGTTAAACAATAAGAGACCAAAGAAGACCACGAATGACCCGCCTCCACACGGAGATAAACATGTTGGGAATTTTCCCGTAAAATCTCTTTATCTCTAAATTGCAGACGTAGAATGGGACGGGAAATCTGGGAAGTAAAAAACAAATTAGTCCCTTCTCCCAGTACAAAAAAGCCCCCCCCATGGGATTGTATCCATTTTAATGCTTTATGTAGGCTTGGAAGATCAGGTATCTCAAGAAAGTATCTTGCCCGATGCTGAAATCCAAAACTGTGTAGGCTTTGCAGGTCTCGGTTTTTCTCCCACATCTTTTTAGGGGATCATTTTTGAGAAGAGATCAGATGTCTTAGCTTCCTCAGCTCTTGAGATGTCAAAGGTCTGTATTTGCCCCGAGCCAGGTTGGACAATATTAGGTTTCCGTATGAGATTCTATGCAGGCTCAGAATTTTGTAGTTGAGTGCTTCCAGGGCCCGTCGGATGACCCGATTTTTCCCACTATGCAAAGAAATCTCTACCTCCACACCTGAAGATAAGGGTTTGACCCGGTCAAAGACCAAATTTTCTCCCTTATCCATAATACCTGAACACAATCTTTTGATATCAGGTTCTCTGATGGGTTGATCTAATTGTACCTGGTATATTTTTTCTATTTCGTAGGAAGGGTGAGACAATCGTTGTGCCAGTGCACCTTCATTACTCAGGAGTAGCAGACCTGTTGTATTTCTGTCCAGGCGTCCTATTGGGTATAGGTGTTGGTATTTTTTTTCCAAACAATCCATAACCGTGAACCTTTTCTGTGGATCATTTCTGGAGCAAATACAATTATTAGGCTTATTTAGCATCAGAGAAAGATGGGGTCTGGGTTTGATGAGCCGACCCCGATATTTAACCTTTACCCCAGGCTGAACTCGAAAACTAAGATCACTAAGCACCTTTCCATCCACAGTAACCTCACCCCTCCTAATAGACTCCTCTACCCTACGTCTGGATCCCAAACCAGAAGAGGCAAGAAATCTATTGATACGAAGACCCAAGGTGTTTTCTTCTCCCCGAGAGGAGATATTAGCAGAAGAACGAGACGATAGACCCGAGTTCAAGCCATGAAGTTCTTCTTATGAAGAAAGAACAAGGTCCAGCGATAACGATTGACTAAGCGATTGATCTTCCAACTGAGCTTAAAAGATACCTGTTTAAGAATCTATGTCTGGATGAAGACGATTTAGCTAGTTTTTCGGGTTGGGTTCTGGGCTTGTGTCGGATTTATTTGTTTAAGAAAATCTTGGGTCTGGTGGACGTTTTGGAATTCATAGCTATCAGCTCTTCCATCTTTTCGGAAAATTTCCAATTTCAAAGAAAGAATTTGCTGGGACATTTGTTCGGCAAGGGACTCTTGTTCAGTTTTTTCTAGGGATCTCCGTGTTTGGACAAACCTTTCCACCTCTTCACCACAATAGCTGCACAGATAATGTTTTTTCAGCACATTACTAGAAGCATCATCCGGATCCTGAACGATCTCTTGATTAACTAGTTTGAGGGTTTGAAAGCCACAATCACACTCTTCCGCGATAAGATTACCCTTGTACTTTTCAATGATTACCTCATTTGTTTGTTCGTCCAACCAGACGTCATAATCGACACTAAAAGCATCCTCTTCTGCCTGCATACCCTCATCCAGATATTTATCCTCTTCATCCTCAGACAAGAGCCGCATCTTGTTACCCGTGCTAGGATTGGTCCGGGGCGCATATCGGTATTTGTTTAGACGTTTGTAGAGAACCTTTGGATAATAAAAATTCAGGAAGGAAAAGGAAAGATATACCCATATACCCCCTATGGGGAAAGAAATAGCCAGACGAATGAAAAACCATAACTCCTCCTTAGACACCGCATCCTGAGCCCAAAGATTGACCGAAGCAGCCAAACCTATGGACATTAAAATACCAATCAACCTAAGGGTAGGGGTGGCATATCTGCTGGCAAAATCGTATTTGTTCTTGTATCCCGAAGCCAAAAGTAGTCTGATCGCATAAATGACGTATATCAGAGGAAGGAGTATCACAATTCCAATGATAAACTGAAAAATATACGATCCCCAGGACTCCAGGAACGAACTATAATCCTCTGCCGAACCAAAAAACCCACTAAACAACGATGAAAAATCTCTCTCCATAATCCTATACGACTAAACCTGATACAAAAAATACCGGAACAAACGCATTGTTCCGTACCCAATCAATCTTGCCCCGAATATACTACACTTAATAACACATCATCCAAATTATGATACTAAATGCATCATAATCCAGCGATTTTTATCTATTTACTTTCCTTGCTACCTTGCTGATCTTTTTGTTGCTTATCCTGTCGTGAATAAGCTTTGCCTCCTCTCTTGCAACAGCCTCTATTTCCCCAATTCCTGTCTTTTTTTCCGCAAGAGCCCTTTTGCTTTTTCTGATAAGATCTCCTATTTTTTCTCTTACGGTCTAACTCGGCTTTCTCCCTTTCAGGATCGTATTCAAGAGCGAGATTGGCGTCCAATAACAGTTTAGCCAAACTTTCCTTTTCCACATACACATCGCAAAGGAGTACAGAGCGCTTGGTCTTTTCACAATTCTTTAAAAGAATCTCTTTTTCCAAGACCTTTTCCCGTACCAGATCCCTTGCTTG
>JAPOQI010000053.1 GCA_026710765.1 Cytophagales bacterium
GCCTGCCCGCTCATCAGGGGGTTTTGAAGGGAGAATACTTGAAAGCCAAAGAAGTTCAGCTAAATGTGAGGAAAGCTGTCCTATCGTGTCTGGAGAAACTTAAGACTTGGCAAGCACCCTTGGAGGAGGTGCAGATCAAGAAAGATGAGGTAGATCAATTAGAGAAGCACTTAATACGTATAGAGAAGTGGTTAAAACAAGTCAAGGAGAAGAAGGAAAACGTAAAGAGTCAGTTAGATGAATCTACTAAGAGATCGGTGGACATCCTCAAGTCCAAGGAGGATCGGGTCTGGAAATGTACTCGGATGATTGAAGAGTTACTTAAGTGGAGGCTGTACGTGGTTGGGGAATCCACAGCTTTTTTAAAAAAGCATCCCGTAGTTTTTCGTCCTACTCCTGAGCAATATCAAGGTACCCACGCATGCGTACTTTATCCTTATGCCAAGATGTTTGGGCAATCACCTCAGGGTTTTGCTGAGCTTATGGGGGAAACGTTGAAATCTCTTCAACTGGTCTCGGATTACGAAGTGAAGGGTGGGTATTTAAATCTGAATATGCCCGAGGTTATTGCTGAGGCGGGATTGAAATTTTTGAAAGACCCTTTACCCTCTTTTAAGTCTTTGATGGAGGTAGTATTTGGGGAGTTTTCTTCGCCCAATACCAACAAACCCCTACACTTGGGACATCTGCGTAATATATTCTTGGGAGAGGCTCTGTCTCGGCTCTTGGAAAAAAGAGGTTATAGGGTTCGGCGGGTTTCGTTGGTCAATGATCGGGGGATTCATATTTGCAAGTCCATGTGGGCATATGAAAAATTTGGTGGGGGAGAAACCCCCCAGTCTGCGGGCATGAAGGGCGATCATTTTGTAGGCAAATATTATGTCCTCTTTGAAAAGGAGTATAAGAAAGACCCCAAAATCATAGAGGAAGCACAAAACATGCTCCGAAAATGGGAAAATGGAGATGAAGATATAAGATCGCTTTGGGAGAAAATGAATGCATGGGTTTATGAGGGGTTTGAACGTACCTATGAGGAACTCGGCATAGAATTTGATAAGGTATATTATGAAAGCAAAACATATAAGCGGGGGAAGGAGATCGTAGAGGAGGCATGCGAACAGGGAAAGGCATATAAAAAAGAAGATGGATCATATTGGTATCGTCCGAAAACGGATCCCGAAAACCAAAAGCTCCTTCTCCGAGGAGATAAGACCACCGTCTATATGACCCAAGACATTGCAACGGCGGAAGAAAAATATAAAGATGCTAAAAAAGAATTCAAAGATTATAAGTCGTATGCTTCAATATATGTGGTGGGTGATGAGCAGAATTATCATTTTCAAACCCTTTTTCAATTGATGAAAGATTGGAAACTGCCCTATGCGGAGAAGCAAGAACACCTTTCCTACGGCATGGTAGATTTACCTTCAGGCAAAATGAAATCCAGGGAAGGAAATGTGGTAGATGCGGATGATCTGATAAAAACCATGAAAGAAATAGCCCATCAAAAGACCCTGGAAAAACGAAACCAGGACCTGTCTCCACAGGAATTAAAAAAACTATCCCATGTACTCGGATTGGGTGCATTGAAATATCAACTCCTCCGTGTAAATCCTAAAAAACGAATCCGCTTTGACCCCGAATCCTCTATCTCATTAGAAGGGAATACAGCTACTTTTGTCCAATATACCCATGCCCGTATCTGTGCGTTAAGACGAAAATTTGAAGAAAAAAATTTCCCACATGATTTGAAGGGTCTTAAAATCCCTGATCCCCTGAGCAAGGAAGAACAACGTTTATTGCGTCTACTTATAGAGCTTAAGGAGGTCTGGAAGGAGTCGGCTGAGCAGAGAGATCCCTCTGCTTTGGTGAATTATACGTATGAAATAGCTAGGGCATATAGTCGGGTATATGCTTCTTGTCCTATTCTTAAAGAAGATGTGCCTGAGGTTCGTACGTTCAGATACCACTTATCTTGCCGCACAGCAGAGGTTATTCGGGAAAATATGCGCATCTTGGGAATAGAGGTTCCCGAACGCATGTAGTATATATAGACCCCTATGCCCTCAGAAAAACAACGGAAAGGAGCTCAGGCTGAGAAGCTAGCTTGGTATTATCTCAAAGGAAAGGGCTACGCCCTTTTGGAACGAAATTTACGACAAGGGCATCACGAAATAGACCTGATTGTGAAAAGAGATAAAACCCTTGTTTTTGTAGAGGTCAAAATGCGAAGCAAGGTCCAATACGGATATCCCGAAGAAGCCGTGAACCAAGCCAAACGAGAAGCCCTACAAACTGCTGCCGAAAATTATATAATACAAGAACTAGAAGAAAAATCCTCAGCGATCAGATTTGACATTATTGCGATTCAAAAGGAACCGGGTAAAACACGTATTCTCCACATAGAAGACGCCTTTTGAAGATTTTTTTAATGACCTGTTTTTTATTGTACCGATTGAAGATAGTCTTTTTTTGCATAGAGTAGGGTTCCATCCTGAGACCACTCCCGTACGATATAGGGAGATATTTCATCTTCAAAAGCTGTCTCGGGATATTGTATGATACGTTCCACCAATCTTCGCTTTCCGCCCAGCAGGATGGGATGATAAGATTCCCATTTTCCGACCCGTTTGTCATGTCTATATTGACCTCTAACAGCTAGGTTTCCACTGGGATAGAAGGCGAAGTATTCCCCTTCTTTCTCCCCATGTTGTACCGGAATGACCTCTCTAAGAAGTTTTCTTTGGGGATCATAAAAGGTAATCTGAGCCTCGGCTGCCCAACCCTTTCTATAATTTTCTTTGGAAAGCAAAAGATTTTTTCGAGACCACCTTAGCCATCGTCCATGTAGGGTTCCTTTGTAAAAATAACCTACTTGTAAAACCTGCTTATCCATTTTCTTTTCATATCTCCCGTGGAGTAAATATCCTTTTTGGGAAGAAAAAGTACGGGTCTTTCTAAAACGTCTTTCTTTTTTATCATACCAAAAGATCGCCTGAACATAGGGTGGGGGTCTTTCTTCTAGGTTCTTTATATAATAAGCTTGTTCAAGGATAGGCTGTAGATGCTGGAAACTCCGAACCCGAACCCGCTTTCCCTTGATCCCATAGTACACAGACTTGGGAACAAATTTCTTCTTAATAGGAAGGGGTTCGGGCACCTCAGCCTCTAAATCCAGAAGCGGAAAAAAACCCTGTTGATCCGCTTGCAGACTCTGATCCTCTTCTTCCTGAGCATATAGAAAAGGAGATAAAAATAAACTGAAAAGGAAAAAACTATAAATGGATAACCTCATCATAGGCATGGGCTGTCGCCTCCATAATAGCCTCCGAAAATGTGGGGTGGGGATGAATGGTTTTGAGAATCTCATGACCCGTCGTCTCTAATTTTTTAGCCGCACAAAGTTCAGCAATCATCTCCGTGACATGATGACCTACCAGATGGGCACCCAGCAATTCTCCATACTTTTTATCATAGATAATCTTTACAAAGCCTTCGGGATGTCCCGAAGCTTTTGCCTTGCCCGAAGCGGTAAACGGAAATTGTCCGACCCGCAATTCATAGCCCTTTTCACGAGCTTGTGCTTCACTTAAGCCCACAGAAGCTATTTCTGGAGAAGTGTAGGTACAGCTGGGTATGTTTTCATAATCTATCTCCTCAGGATTTTGACCCGCAATATGTTCTACACAACAGATCGCCTCCGCAGAGGCTACATGAGCCAAAGCAGGTCCTGGAATCACATCTCCAATGGCATAGATCCCAGGCACAGAGGTCCTGTACTTGTTGTCAACCTGTATTCGTCCTGTTTGGGTCAGCTGAACCCCAGCCTCTTCTAAACCCAAATCTTCTACATTGGGAACGATCCCTACCGCAGAAAGTATCTTCTCCCCCTTCAAAATCTCTCCCTTAGGATTTTTATCCGTGAATACCCGAACACGACAAGCCTCCTTCGCATCCGCTCCGATTAACTCCAATTTCACACCCGTATGGATTATCATACCCTTTTTTCTAAAATGCTTCTCCACATAAGCAGAGACATCTTCATCTTCCTGAGGAACTATCCGATTCGCTGCCTCTAAGACAAAAACTTGTGTTCCAAGTGCCTGATAGAAATAAGCAAATTCCATCCCAATAGCTCCAGAACCTATTACTATTAAGGTCTTGGGCTGCCTGGACAAGGCCAATGCATCCCGATATCCCAGAATATGTTGTCCGTCAATGGGAAAATCAGGGAGCGCACGTGCACGTGCACCCGTTGCGAAGAGAATATGTTTGCTCTGTAAATTTTGTTTTTTTCCTTTTTCGGTTTGAACCTCCACCAATTCTTTTCCCTTCCATCTACCCGTTCCCAGAAAAGAACTGATCTTATTCTTCTTGAGTAGAAACTCAATCCCTTTGTTCATGCCACCCGCTATGTTCCGAGAACGTTTGACCATGGATTCCAAATCCACACGGGAACCCTTAACCTGAATACCATACTCCGAAGCCTGAGCTATTTCTTCCCAAACCTGCGCACTCTTTAAAAGTGCCTTAGTGGGTATACATCCCCAATTCAAACAGATCCCTCCCCATGCCTCTTTTTCCACCACCCCAACTTTCAAACCCAACTGAGCTGCCCGTATGGCTGCGACATAGCCACCCGGACCCGTCCCAATAACTATCAAATCGTATTTTTCTGTCTTCATGTACCTTTGATTTTTATCCACATACCCCAAATCTATTATATTTTATCCTAATTCTAAGTCAATAGGACAAATTATAAAGGGTATCATATCAAAGATTTATCCAAAATAATCCGTACCTTCAGGCTGTTGTGGGTTTATCTTTGTGTCAAAAGCCCTTTAAAAAAGCTGCATACGTGGTTTACATAAGTATTCTTACATCTCATGACTAAGGTTTTTAAACTGGACAAGATAGACAAGAGAATCTTGGATATTTTGCAGAAGAATTCCAAGTTGACGAATGCCAAGCTGGCTCAGATGATAGGTCTTTCGGCGGCACCCACCTTGGAACGGGTGAAGAAGTTGGAACAAGCTGGGGTCATTACGGGATATCATGCCCGTTTGGATAGAAAAAAAATAGGTCTTCATGTGATCACATTAGCATTGGTTTCCTTAAAAGAACAAAATAGGGTAGAATCCGAAAAATTCGTAGAATCTGTTTTGACATTTCCAGAAATCGTCTCCTGCTATTATCTAACCGGAATGGCTGATTTCCTAATCAAGGTGGTGATCACGGACTTTGCAGCCTATGAAGATCTGATTGGAAAAATAAACAAGGGAAAAGGATTTAGTATTCAAACCCTTGTTGTGATAGATGTGAAAAAACAGGGCGAGGAACTTTTTATACCGAAATAAAAAAACAAATCCCCAAAAAACCTTTGACAAGTAGTTCCCAAAAAGCCCGCCTTTTAGATCAAAGGGAGGTACTCTTGCGAATCCGTAGATTAGCCTATCAAATCGGAGAACGTCATTATAAGAGTCCGGAAATTTTCCTCTTAGGCGTCCATCCACAAGGTGCGCTGCTGAGCGAACTCTTGTGGAAATTCTTAAAGGAAATTAGTCCTGCCCTCGTGCATAGACAGATCGTTCGGCTCAAGAAAAAGGTAGAACTCCCCTCTGAAACCCATTTTAAACTCAACATCCAACCTGAGAAAATAAGGCAAAAACCTGTCGTCATCGTGGACGATGTACTTAATACCGGCAGAACAACAACCCATATCCTACACCACCTATTGCCACACAACCCCTCTTCCATAGAAGTGACCGTACTTGTGGAACGAAAACATACAATTTATCCCGTCAAAGCAAGCTACTCGGGAATTGTGCTGCACGATACCCTAAATAATCACGTCTCTGTATCCCTAGATGATAAGAAGGAGGTCTTTTTGCACCCATGAAAAAGTCCCTGAGCGAAGCCAGATAAAAGCTATATTTGGACCCCCCACGGATTAGGAAATCAACATGTGCTACTCAGAGCGGTTGGCAAAGATTATTTGTCCCATTGCACATCATCCAAGCCCCAAATACCTACCTGTTTTTGTAGATATTTTCGCCACCTCTTATCCACATGAGCCCTGTACAATTTGGCTCTTGTGAGACGAGCCTTTTTAAGACATGCTTTTCGGAGTTCGGCACCTCTGAGGTCAGCTTCATATAGGTCAGCATGTTTTAGAAAGGCTTCATTCAGATTGGCTTCCGAAAGGTTGGCTTCTCTCAGACGGGTTTTCTTCATATGGGTTTTGTACAAATTGGCTTTATGTAGGTTGGCCTGATCCAGCTTGGCTTCTTTGAGTTGGGCCTCGGAGAAATCGGCTCCAGACAGATTGGCTTTTCTCAGATAGGCTTTTTTGAGATTGGCTTTTGAAAGATCACACCCTGATAGATCGGATCCCGAGAGATCGGCTTTGAACAGATTAGCTTGGGATAGATTAG
Organism: Cytophagales bacterium; assembly: GCA_026710765.1. GTDB lineage: Bacteria > Bacteroidota > Bacteroidia > Cytophagales > JAPOQI01 > JAPOQI01. Next base: position 6,435 of record JAPOQI010000053.1, read on the forward strand.
CTCTGTGGAAGGGAATATTTTGTAGGCTGGCTTTTTTAAGATTTTGTTTTTCAAAATTGGGAGGAGATTGTGTGGGATCCCAGGATTTGAGCAGCCTGCCAACCTCTTCCCAATCATTTGACCTAAGTGCCTTATTAAGCTCTATTTGTTCGGGATGGGATGCTTGGGCATAAATGAGCTGTTGGCAAAACAGACAGCCTATTGTCATTAAGTATATAAATATATGTCTCATGTTTTTTGAATTTAGGATGTTTTTTCTTGTTGATACTGGTTTCTAATCTTCTTTAAAAGTCTTGTCAGGACCTCACCCGGACCACATTCTTCAAAGCTATGGAGTCCAGATTTCAACATAGCCGTGATGGATTGCGACCACTTTACGGGTGCAGTTAGCTGTTTAATCAGATTTTCCTTGATGAGGTCTATATCATCTTGATGGGGGCGGGCTGAATAGTTTTGGTAAATAGGACAAATAGGTGGACGCATCTCAGCCTCTTGGATCGCCTGAGTTAATACCTTCTCAGCAGATTGCATAAGAGGAGAATGAAAAGCACCCCCAACGGATAGCGGAATAACCTGATTCCTTTGACCTAGTGCCTTTAATTTTTGGGCGGCTATGTCTACACCTCGGAGGGAA
>JAPOQI010000082.1 GCA_026710765.1 Cytophagales bacterium
GAAACCCTTTGAGAAAGATATAGAGAAGTTAATAGAAATAGGAACTAAGGCAGAAGAAGAGGGTACAGCGAAGTTCGGGGGGTCATACATTCCTGAGTTAGGTAATCTTATCAAGGATCATCAATCTGGTGGAAAGACATGGAGGTCTGTTTTTAAGAAAGCCCAAGCGGCAGGTTTTTTAAAGGAGGGGCAGCGTGATAATGGGTTATTCACCTTTGGGTATATCTGTGGTAGGTTAGAAATGCCCCTGGATGCTTTGCTAAAAGAGGCCTCATCGGGGAAGTGGTATCCGTTCTTCACGGTTCATCAGATAGAGACGCCTATTCGTAACGGGTACTACCGAACTCCTGCGGGAGCAGCTGAGGATGCGGATTGCTTCTGGAAGGTAGGTGCAACTGCAAAGGGGGACAAACCACTTCTTCACATAGACGAGTTAAGTGTAGGGGAGTATCTGACTCGTCAAGGGTTCAGGCGTATTATTTCACCTGAGGGCGGGGTTTCTTTTGTTCAGCTGCATAGCGGGAAGTTTTATACAGGTATTCCACGTTCGGATCGTTCCTTCATGGAGGCAGTGTTGCCACAACTGGCTTCTGTGGTTCGTTCTGTTTGGAACAATAAGAACCTGAGGAATGTTTTGTTGCCTTCTAATTTTCGGGATCGTGTGAATAGGTTCATCAGCACGCCGTCCCGTTTGATTTCTGCCTTCATAGCTTATGTAGATGTCTTGGATAGTTCCAAGTTATTGCGGGATGAGGAGGGTATATGCTATTTCAGTTTTTCGGATGGTACCTATAAGGTGACGGGAGATAGTACGGCACCTATTCGTGTTGTTGAGGATAGGTATATCAATCTGGCGAGGGTATGTAGCAAGTCAGAGGATCGGGCGTTGCCTTCACTCATCTCCTGTCCTCCGGAAAGCATGTTAAATAACTTGCAAAAGACGGCTTTGTCATCATTGTTTTACCGCTTTTTTCGCCAACACCAGCACAAGGATGATATTGATAAGAACAGGTATAGGTCTAGGCTAAGAACAGCCCTTTTGTCTTACGCTTTTCCATTGTACGGGTACAAGGATCCATCGTATGCGAAGTTTCTTCACTTGGGAGATGAGAACTATCGGGGTAAGGCAGATGGAGGCACAGGGAAGTCAATAACAGAGAACTCGTATAGGTATTCCCGTGATGTAGAAGAGATCCCTGGGGAGATGTTTAAGAAAAACAGAAATGAGGCACGGGATTTTAGATATTCCAATGTGAGTTCCTATACAGATATCATTTCGTTAACAGAAACGCCCGATAACCTGGATATCAAAAGCTTGTATGCACCTGTGACGGGGACGCTACGGATAGAAGGGAAAGGCGATAACAGCAAGAAGATATCGTTTCGTGATTCGCCGAAGTTTGTTTTGGATGGCTCTCCTGTTATTCCAGGTGTGGATGAGAGTACAAAGCGGAGGAAGCTAAAAATAGGGTTCACTAATTTTTTCAATTCTTCGTATCAGCCTTCGGATTTTCTGGATAGGCGTTTGTTTGATCCTGATGACCTCGCTGAGTGGCACAGGTTCTTCTGCTTTCAAATGTGGGTAGTCCATAAGCTATTAGAAAACAAAGGCAGAGTGATAGAGGATCCGTATGCACCCAGGGAGGAGTCAGAGTCTGCATTGCTGGGATCACTTACCCGTGCATTGTATAGGGTAGAATTAGGAAAGATTGATTTGGAGGTTCTGAATCAATCTGTATTTGATAAATACACGAAATCTTGTGAAGATACAGAAGGGTTTGAGTTGTATGAACCCTTTGAAGAAGCGTGGGAAGAGTTAGCAGGTTCGGACGTACCCTTGCCTGATAAGAGGAGGCTTGCAAAGATCTGCCGTGAGTATGTATCAGAGGCTGTGTCTTTTCAGAAAGGGGTGCGTCATCATATTTCCATAAAACGAGTTCAGGGTTCGGGAGAAAGACCTAGGGTCCACTGGGTTAACCTAATAAATAAGGTTGCGGAACTCCCAAAGAAGTCGCCTGATATAGTAAAGAACGAGGACTCTTGCCCTTTTTAAAAAAGTTTTGAAAATTTTATGAAAAAAACTTGACTTTTGAAAAAAGTATTAATATGTTTGTATTGTTATGATTGAAAGAAATGCAGTTGGTATAGGCATTCGCCGGGCTGAGGGGTCCAGCTGTATTCATCATAACATATATCTACCTCGTACCATCATATGGTCAGCCTGGCACCTAAATTTTTAATTATGAACAATACAGCAATAGCAACTGAGGTGAAGGATATCAAAACCTTAAAAGGTGAGGTGGATATCCTTGAAAAAGAGATGGAAGACCTGAGGGTTAAATATGTGGATAAGGATATCATGTATGCCACCAGGGATGCCTTGAAAGAAACGCAGAAATGTTTAAGGACAACAAAGCGTGAATTCAATAACTTCTTACGGGAGAAAAATTATAGGCTTCTTCATAGTTTTTATCCCCAGCGTGTAAAGGAGGGTATAAAGCAATCAAAGAAAGATATGAGTAGTGCCTTGAAAGAAGTCAAAGAAGGGTTGGACAGGATTTCAAACCTGAAAGAATGGACAGTATTTTCCTTTGAAGACTTTGTTGAAACCGCTGGATGTTTAAGCATGGCATATGTTTACTTTTTAGTATGTGATAACGATGGTGACATCTGGGAAGTTAAAAATAAGGCCAAGGATATCCTGGATAAGTATGAAATATGCCATAAGGTGTATCGTAAATATCTTAAAGCCAACGTAGCTTACAAGACAGCAC
>JAPOQI010000100.1 GCA_026710765.1 Cytophagales bacterium
GATCCCGTGGCCGTCAAGCTTCCCCATCTGGAGGGAAAAGGACTCAGGACGGTTTTTGGATGTCCGGTCAAAGATTACATTCCTAAGGATCATTTTCCACCCAAAGAACTTAAACGATTAGATCGTTATTCACAATTTGCCCTGCTCGCAGCAGAACAAGCCATGAAAGATGCCTTCACGTCAAAAGAAGAAATAGATAAACTCAATAAAGACCGATGCGGCGTCATCTGGGGAACCGGAATTGGTGGAATTCAATCTACCGAAACAGAGGTCACTAAGGCAACCCTTGCAGACTCAGACAAAACAGGTGCTAGATTTGATCCCTTTTATGTGATTAGAATGATTAGCAATATAGCTGGTGGTTATATTGCCATCCGCAACGGATTTAAAGGAATTAACCTAACCACCGTGTCTGCATGCTCCTCCTCTGCCAATGCCATCATTGAGGCTGCCCATTACATTGAGCAAGGAAAAGCCGACCTGATTCTCTCAGGGGGATCCGAAGCTGCGTTGAGTCTGGCTGGGATCGGCGGATTCAATGCCATGAAGGCACTATCCACCCGAAATGATGATCCTGGAGCCGCTTCCAGGCCTTTTGATCGAGATAGAGATGGTTTCGTCTTGGGAGAAGGAGGAGCTGCCCTGATCCTAGAAGACTATGAACATGCGAAAAAACGAAATGCCCACATATATGCTTTCCTCTCCGGCAAGGCTGTCTCATGTGATGCCTTCAATCTGGTTGCCCCGCATCCAGAAGGTATTGGTGCCATTGCGGTCATGAAAGGATCCCTGGATGATGCCTCCCTCAATCCCAAAAACATAGACTATATCAACGCACATGGCACCTCTACACCCGTCGGAGATGGCATTGAAATAGAAGCCATTAAAACTGCCTTTGGAAAAGATGTCTACAAGCTCAACATCAGCTCTACCAAATCCGTCACAGGACATCTTCTAGGTGCCGCAGGTGCCCTCGAATCCATAGTATGCCTGCAAGCCATAGAACATCAAATAGTACCCCCGACCATCAATACCCAAAACATAGACCTAGACCCCAAAATAAATTACACCCTCCACAAAGCACAATCTAGAAATATCCAACACGTCATGTCCAATTCTTTTGGATTCGGTGGACATAATGCAACAATTATCTTTTCCAAACTGGAATAACAGTATTCCAACCTTCATCCTGGCTTTGAAAGGATTTTTCAAAGCTATTCTTCCTTTCTCTCCAGGGAATGTGTCCTTGTATTTCTTCCTACTAGGGCAACTCAAGAGACCCTTTTTTCGCTTTGCCTTATATAAAGAGGCTCTTTCTCCCTTCTCGCGAAAACCGCAGAAAGATTCTCCTTCAAACAATCAACGATTGGAATTCTTAGGAGATGCCGTGATTGGACTCTCCATTGCCGAATATCTATATCAAAAATATCCCTATTCTGGAGAAGGTAAGATGTCTGAGATAAGGTCTAAGATGGTGAATGAAGACATCCTGGCTAAACTATGTCAGTACCTAGGTCTCCCCATTCAGTCTGCTATCCGTGCTAAGAGACTCCAAATTGCCTTGCTCGCAGATACTATGGAATCCTTTCTGGGTGCCATTCATCTAGATAAAGGATATTTATTTGCGAAAAAATATATCCTTAATGTCATAAGCCAAGCCTTCAATCTGAGCGAAATAGCACAAAAAGAGATGAACTACAAAGGACGACTCCTAGAATGGGGTCAACGGAAAAAACAACATCTCTTCTTTGATAGCCAACGAAATAAAAAAGCCAAACCCCAACAACATACAATATGGATCTATATAGGAAACGAATGGGCAAGTGCAGGACACGGAAGAACAAAAAAGAAAGCCGAACAAGAAGCCTCTAAAAAAGCCATAGAACAACTTAATATCTCCTAAGTATGAGCTTCCAGTTAGGGTTGGCATCCCTTAACCAAACACCCCTGGACTGGAAAGGAAATTTATCCCGTATCCTCAAAGCCCTTCAGTGGGGACGTGCTCAGCAAGTCTCCCTGTTGGCTACACAGGAACTTTCCTTGACAGGTTATGGGTGTGAAGATTTTTTTAAGGCCGCCTGGGTCTATGAAAAATCCTTCCACATCCTGGAAACAGAAATCTTACCCCAAACAAAAGGAATAGCCTTAAGTATAGGTCTTCCTCTTCTCTGGAATAATAAAGCCTACAATGCGCTATGCCTTATGCATAACCAACATATCATGGGATTTTATGTTAAGCAAACCTTGGCAAAAGAAGGCGTCTATTACGAACCCCGATGGTTCCATGCCTGGGAAAAAGAAAAGATTCAAACCCTGTCTAGGGGAAGAAAAAAATACCCCATAGGTGAAATCCTCTTTGAAATACATGATACACGAATAGGTTTTGAAATATGTGAAGATGCATGGCAATCCTGTCGTCCCTTGGCACGATATGCTCAAAAAGGGGTACAGTACGTGATCAATACAAGTGCGAGTCATTTTGAAATGGGTAAATACGAAGAAAAAAAACGGCTCATACAACAAAGCGCACAAAGATATAAGGTACCCTATGCTTATGTGAATGCACTCGGCAATGAAGCGGGTAAACTTGTGTATGAGGGCGATAGATGGATTGCCTATCCTAATGGAAGAATTCAAGAAGAACAACGTTTCTCATCCCAAGATGTCGCCCATATGCTTGTCCTTTCCAAAGAATCTCGCAAATCCAAAATACAAATCCCTCTCTCCATTTACGAAGAATGTACCCAAGCACTAAGTCTGGCTCTTCACGATTATCATCAAAAAAGCGAAGTAAAAGGAGGCTTTGTACTTTCCCTGAGTGGCGGATCTGATTCAGCTATGTGTGCCGTATTGGTCTCCGAAATGAGACGCAGGTATAGACCCCAAAAATCCATTCAAAGCCTTCTCCTAAGCCTATACCAAGGGACCGAAAATTCCTCCGCCCAAACTGCCCATCAAGCCCGAAAATTAGCTGAAGAAATAGGAAATACCCACATCACATGGTCGGTACAAGAAGAGGTACTATCTTATAAAAAAAAGGTAGAAGAGTTAATCCGAAGAAAGCTAAGTTGGGAAAAAGATAGCCTCGCCCTGGAAAATCTGCAAGCCCGAAGCCGAGTTGCGGGTTTATGGCTTCTGGCCAATCTCCGGGATGCCCTCCTCCTAAACACGGGTAATAGAAGTGAACTAAGCATGGGGTACATAACCACAGATGGAGACATGGCAGGCAGCCTCGCCCCCCTAGGGGGGCTCTCAAAAGCCTTTATTCAAAACTATCTTAGATGGGCAGAAGAGGAACTAGGTTATAAATCTCTCCGAGAAATCAGAAAATATCCGCCCACAGCGGAACTCCTACCCCCTAGATTTCAGCAACAAGATGAAAAAGAACTCATGCCTTATCAAACCTTAGAAAAAATAGAAGAACTTTTCTTCCTGAACAAAAAATCACCCTCCGAAATAGAAAGAGAACTATTCGGAGAACAAGAAAAAAAAATATATCTACCTCGTTTTTTGGCAAATTTTCGGAAAAGCCAATGGAAACGAGAACGTATGGCAGCTGCCTTCTCCATGGATAAATTCAATATAGACCCCAAAACATGGGGGCGATATCCTATCCTCATGGGAAAAATAGACGAAAGCTATTCCTGACCTAGAAATTTCTGCAAAGCAACTGATAAAGAATCAGATACCCCCCACTGATCTCCCAAATAAACCTCCTTGCTCAAAACATGTTTGACATAAAACAAATACACTAGATCATCTGTTTTGTTTTGCTCCTCCACTGAGAGGTTGAAAAGGCGTTTCAGAAAGGGGGTATTTCCCCGAACATGAAGAAGAACATGTTGATATCCTTCTCCTAATATTTCTTCATCTTGCCCTGTATAGGAGATGAGTTTATAGGGGTAGGGATAGTGATTCGCTAGGGTTTCTTCTAATTCTTTTTGCTGTTTTTGGAGTTTTTCTTCCAGGGATTTAGAAAGGGGTTCGGGGGAGTTTAACAGGTCCCTGCCTGCATAGACAGGGGCAGCTACCATCAAAGGAGAGGCCCGCATATTATGCGGAAAAAGAAAAGATACCTTCTTTCTAGGAATAGAAATATCCCCAAAATATTCAGGATGATGAGGAATAAGCATATTCTCTGTACGAGAACCCGATTCATACATCTCATGCTGCAAGGTACTGAACAGGGTAGAAAGACTACCCTTAGCATGCCAATAAGGAGAAGAAGAACTCAACAAGCTACTCCGACCCGAAAAACCCACCAAACTAAGCGACCACAGATCTTCTTCCCCATCAGCATCCATCCCCTCAATACCTTCCAAAGGACTAATAAAAATGAGATTCCGTACCCTACGATGAGATAACCAAGTAGCAAAAGCACGTGTGGGTTCGGATCCACTCAATAACTCATCCTCTTCAAGATAGACAATCGCGTCCACAGAAGCCTCAAAAAGACCCTTATGAAAGATGTCTATCTTTTCAAAATCCCGAAATACAACGGCTGAACGATCTGTAAACAGAGAAGGAGGGAATGACCGATCCCCTGTTAAGCGAAGATCTTCCACAAAAGAAAAACGCTGTCCAAAGAGCCCCGTAGGGAAAACCCACATGCACACAGATATCCAACTCAGACACCCATACCAATACATCCCTATACTTAAGACAAAGCTCCCTCTATATCCTGGAGAATATCCTGAATATCCTCTATCCCCACACTCAACCGAATCAGATTCTCCGAAATACCTGCCTTTCGTCTATCCTCCTCAGAATAGGCAGCGTGTGTCATGCTAGCCGGATGACAAACAAGAGACTCCACACCCCCTAGGGAAACGGCCAAGGTAAAATAGTTCAGCTTAGCCAGGATCTTCTTAACGCCTTCATATCCCCCTTTTTTGATCGTAAAAGATAGTATGCCCCCAAAATCTCGCATCTGTTTCTTGGCAATCTCATGGTGTGGATGATGAGGCAAGCCTGGATAATATACACGTTCTACCTTGGGGTGCTGATCCAGCATATTGGCTACCATACGAGCATTCTCAACATGTCTTTCCATCCGAACAGATAGGGTCTTGATCCCACGAGAAGCTAAAAAACAATCCATGGGTCCTGGAACACTTCCATGATAGGCATAAATCTTGGAAAGCCGCTGGTGTAAGTCATCATCATTCAAAGCCAAAGCACCCATAAGAAGGTCGGAGTGACCCGATAGATATTTGGTGACGGAATGCATCACAATATCTGCGCCCCCTTCCAAAGGATTTTGTAAATAGGGTGAAGCAAAAGTATTGTCCACAACAAATAGGGTATTTGTTTCCCGAGCATACCGAGAGAGTAAAGATATATCCGAGACATTTAACAAGGGATTGCTCGGTGTTTCCACCCATAAAAGTTTAAGCTTTTTTGTCATTTCACGTGCCACAATTGAGGCATCCGAAGTATTTACATACCGAGTACGTATTCCCCAACGAGGATACATCTCTTCAAATACCCGATATGTACCCCCATAGAGATCCAGGGAAGTCAAGATTTCATCCCCAGGTGCCAACAACCGTACCACAGCATCTATGGCAGACATTCCCGAAGAAAAACATAAAGCATATTTTGCCCCCTCCAAAGAAGCGATCTTCTGTTCCGTGACCCGACGAGTAGGGTTTGCCAAACGAGAATAACCATATTCTTCATCCGCATCCCATGAGGTTTTTGCAAAAGTAGAGGTCTGGTAGAGCGGCGGAACAACAGAACCTGTATGAGGATCAGGAACCTCCCCCGCATGAATAGCACGGGTTGAAAATTCCTCCCCGGAAGATTCAGTATTCGTTTTCACAACAGCATAAACATAAAGCTAAGAGGCATACACGATATACAAATATTATCCCAAATAAAAAAGAAGGAACGCGAAAATCAATCCAACATAACCCTCACCCAGGACATAACATGCAAAATATGAGAAAGTCAACGCATATTTACTCGGGGGAAATCAAGTTTTTACTTCAAATTTTTTATACCTTCCATGTCTTAAGGTATGTTTTTTGCAAATTTAGGAGCTCTGTTTACGTTATTTGTACAGCGATGAGACTAAAAAAGAGAATACAGGGTTGAGAATAACATCAAGGTCTACCTAGGTATAGAGTATGAGCAATGTGGATATAGAGGTAAAAATACCCCCGGTCGGGGAATCTATTTCTGAGGTAACCCTGGGACAATGGATGAAATCAGATGGCGAATATGTAGAAGCCGAGGAGATAATTTGTGAACTGGAATCCGATAAGACCAATTTTGAAATTAGAGCCGAAGGAGCAGGGATTTTACATATCCAGGTAGAAGCCGGTGAAGACATCCCCATCGGTACCCAAATAGCCAAAATAACCCCATCTGAGGCACCTCCACAATCTCAAGAAATTAAGTCGGGTCTTCAAAAAGAAAAAAAACCAGATCTAAATCCGTCTGAGTCCAAGGTGGAAGCAGAAACAATTTCAAAGGCTACCGGACATCCTTCTCCCGCTGCGGCCAAGATTCTAAAAGAAAAGGGGATCCCCCCTGAACAGGTAGAAGGAACGGGTCCAGGCGATCGCATCACCAAAGCAGATGCACTCTCTGCCCAGGAAATAAGTTCCCAATCCCAACATCAAAATAAAGAACAAAGCGGTCTATCTAAAAGTCGGGAAGAAAGAAGAGAAAAAATCTCTAGACTCCGAAAAACCATATCAGAAAGACTGGTCAACGTAAAAAATCAAACAGCTATGCTGTCCACCTTCAATGAGGTGGATATGCAGGCCATCATAGATATCCGAAAAGCCTATAAAGAATCCTTCAAGGAAAAATATGAAACCTCATTGGGTTTTATGTCCTTCTTCACGAAAGCCATTTGTTGGGCTCTGGAAGAATGGCCTTCGGTTCAGGCTCGCATAGAAGAAAACGAGATCGTCTATCCCAAGTATTCCGACATTTCCATTGCCGTGTCCACACCCAAGGGGCTTGTTGTTCCCGTGATAAGGGATGCCCAAAATCTTTCCTTCCACCAAATAGAAAAAGAAATCGTCCGACTCGCTACCCGAGCCCGAGAAGGAAAACTCGCCATAGAAGAAATGACAGGAGGAACCTTCACCATTACCAATGGAGGTATTTTTGGATCTCTCCTCTCAACTCCTATCATCAATCCACCGCAATCAGCCATCCTAGGTATGCATAATATCGTACCTAGACCCGTGGCACGAAAAGGAGATATCGTCATCCGACCCATGATGTACATAGCTCTCTCTTACGATCATAGGGTCATTGATGGAAGGGAATCTGTATCTTTTCTAGTTCGGGTCAAAGAGTATTTGGAAGATCCCACCCGACTCCTCCTGGGAATCTAAATTTGTCCATTTGAGGCTTCGTCAAGACAGGTAAACAATTTGTTTGTCCTGAAAATAAGATTCTCTAAAATACTCAGAGAGTTCAAAAACTTGAACACGAGAGAATCCTGAAACCTGCACAGCTTCTCGGAGCCCACCTGTATAGTATAAAATCCCACCAGAATAACCCCCCTCCACATCATGACGAAGCTTAGGACGTGCCCAAGATGCAAATTGGACCAAATCCGTGACAGCACGACCCAACACATAATCAAAACCCTGATCCGAAAAGTCCTCCACACGACCCCTGTGAAAAGCTACATTTTCCAAACCCATGGACCCAACTATATCTCGTACCGCACGAATTTTCTTCCCAACCGCATCCAATAAACATATCTCTATATCAGGATAGAAAATAGCCAAGGGGATACCCGGAAAACCACCCCCCGTACCCAAATCTAAAATCCGAACTGAGGGTAGAAAACAAAGAATACGTCCCAATGCCAGAGAATGTAAAACATGGTGCAGATACAGATGAGAAAAATCTTTTCGCGAAACCAAGTTTAGCCTCCGATTCCATACGTCATAAACAGAAAAAATCCTTCTAAATCTATCCCTCTGTTGGGACGAAAAAGAAAAATAAGAACTTAAAATCTTCTCCGTATATACCTGTACAGAAGATCCATAAGAGTTGGCTCGCAAACCCAAAACCTGATAATTCTTCACCTAAACCTTGTATCCATAAGGCAAGCCCTTTAAAATACGTCTAATCAAACCAGGTCCCTCATAAATAAGACCCGTATATAATTGTAGTAAATCTGCTCCTGCTGCCAAACGTTCAAGAGCTGATTCCGCAGAATCAATTCCACCCACACCGATCAAAACCCATTCCTGTGGAACTCGAGACCGAATATAACGAAGCCAGCGGGTAGCCCTTTCCCGAAGAATAGGTCCGCTTATTCCCCCCTGACCCCAGTTGTATAAGATGCGCTGAGCAGTTTTGAGTCCTGTCCATTCTAGGGTCGTATTGTGGACTGAAAAACCTTGTATGCCTACCCTCTTTCCAATTTCAATAACATCATCCATCATCTCCCTACTCATATCTGGAGATATCTTCAAAAGAATAGGCTTAGCCGAATCTCGGGCATGATTGGCTTTTATCAGCGGGTCCAGCAATTTGAACAAAGCTTCCTTCTCCTGTAAATCTCTCAATCCAGGTGTGTTAGGGGAACTTATGTTAATCACAAAATAATCTGCTTCATCAAAAAGAACATTAAATCCATATAAATAATCTTCAAAGGCCCGATTTAAAGGGGTATCCTTATTTTTTCCCAGGTTTACACCTATGATCAGCTCGGTAGAATTATGTCTCCATTTCCGCAGTCGGTCTCTAAGTGCCACAACACCCCTGTTGTTAAAACCCATGCTGTTCCACAAACCTCTATCCTCAGGAAGTCTAAATAATCGGGGACGCGGATTCCCCAACTGCGGACGAGGCGTCACCGTACCCAGCTCTACAAAACCAAAACCCAAAGCATCCCATATCTCCAATCCCCGACCATCCTTATCAAAACCCGCAGCCAAACCTAAGCGATTTCTAAAAGAAAGACCCCAAAAATAACTAGGTTTGAGATTCAACCTATTCCGACACAGGAAAGCTATCCACGGACATAAACGGAGTAGAAGCCTTAAAGTCCCCAAGACCAAATTATGGGCCCTCTCCGCAGGGATCAAAAATAAAAGGGGTCTTAAAAAAACGCGATATATCAATTTTTTTAACTCCGAGGATGAAAATCTTTAATTGTCTGTCTAAGAAAATTCCTATCCAGATGAGTATATATCTCAGTCGTCGTGATGGAGGAATGACCCAGCATTTCCTGAACCACCCGAAGATCAGCACCCCGCTCAATCATATGCGTAGCAAAAGAATGCCTAAATGTATGGGGGCTAATCTCCTTCCTAAGACCCACCTGGGCAGCCAATCGTTTAATCAATTGAAATACAGATACCCGACTCAAGCACTTACCCCGCAGACTCAGAAAAATATAGGCCTCATGCCCCTGAGCTATAAACTGTTTGCCCCGAACCTCGTTTATGTACAAAGAAAGGTATTTGAGGGACTCGCTCCCCAAAAGGACTAAACACTCCTTCCCACCCCTACCCAAAACCACCACAAAACAAACAC
>JAPOQI010000141.1 GCA_026710765.1 Cytophagales bacterium
AAAAGGTATTCTCATGGAAAGAAAGATGGGAAAAGCTGGGTCCCGTCCCACGTAGAGACGATACCCAGGGACTCGCCAAACGATTTTGGCAAATGTTTAAAACATTCCTACAAGAGAAGGACAAATTTTTTAAAGAACTCAAAAAAGAAAAGGGTACCCTTTTGGAAGAAAGAAAAAAACTCATTCAAGAGGTCTATGCACTAAAAAATACGGAGGACTGGGAAAAAGCTACCCAACAGATCCTGGATATCCAAAAGTTGTGGAAGGGGGCCAAACGCTTGGCCAAATCCCCTGCTGATAAATTGAATATTCAATTCAAAGAAGCCCTTCAAGCCTTTGAAGAAGGCCGAACAGAATACAATCAAAGCTTCCTTAAAGAACATCAAACACATATAAAAAAGATCCTGGACCTACTCAAAGAATTACTAGGTCTGCACGAAAAACAATCTTTTCAAGAAGGATGGGATAAGTTTTTGAAGGAGTTTCAAATACTACCCTCTTCGGTTCAGCAAACATTGAAGGAAGAGATATATCAGGAATTGGAAAAAAAATGGGATCAGGAGAGCAAAATATCAATGGAACAAGGGTTATCATTTTTGTGGGCAAGATGGCTCATAAAATGTATCCGGGATCTGGGTGATCCCAACCCACCCTTCTTGCAGAAAAAAAAGATAGAAAATCAAAAAAAGATCAGACAGCTCAAAGAAGAACTCTTTCTCCATCAACGAAATTTATCCTTCTTTAAGAATAACCCACCCGAAGACCCCCTCCGAAAAGAGATGCAAACAAAGGTAGATCTTACAGAGAAAAAAATCAAAGCGATCGAATCTGCTATTCCCTCCGTATAAGTGCATTCAGATCCCGTTCACACTGAGAAAAAATATCCTCTGTGATCTGATGTATTTCCTTATCTGAAAGGGCATGTGCTGCGTGGAAGCAAAGGGATAGGGCATAGGATTTTTTACCATCGGGCAAATTTTCCCCCTCATAGACACTCAGGAGATCTATGCTAACGAGAGGATGTTTGACAGAAGTCAATAAATCTTCTATCTCGGAGTAGGGTAGAGATTGATCTATCACCAAGGAAAGGTCCCGACGAACAATAGGGTATTTAGAAATTTCCCGATACTGAATAGATTGTTTAGGGGGGTATAAAAGTACATCCGCAGATATAGAAGCATAAAAAATAGCTTGTGGATCCAGCCCCATTTTTTCTAATATGACCTGTGATATGCATCCCCCCCAGGCTTGTATCTTCCCTGTATTATCGGTCCAATTCGCACCATAGGACAAAAGAGGATGACTTAGGGGTTGGACCCTAAAATGGATACCTGTTCTTTTGAGGAGATCTCCGACTACTTCGGAGAGATCGTAAAAATTGACTTCCCGAGCCGAACTCCGCCAGGATAATTTATTTTTCTGACCCGTCATGAAGAGAAATAAATTTTCCCGTTCAGAAAATTTTCCCTCTTCCTTATGATAGGTTCGTCCCCATTCAAACAAAAATAGATCCCTGCACTTGTGGGAGATATTATGATATAACGTGTTTAGACCCGATGATAATCCTTCCGAACGTAACATGCTCCAGTCTGAACTCATGGGATCCAGTACGCGCAGAGATATTTTATCTTCTTTATTTTCCGGGATCAAGGAGGAATTCACCATTTCATAAAATCCCCATGCCACAAGTTCCGAGGACACCCTTTCCTTCCCCGAGGTTTGCTCCTCTTCTTCTCCCATCCCATACCCATCCTCAGGCATCTCCTTCACCTTATCATAACCATAAATCCGAAGTAATTCTTCTGCCACATCTACAAAGCTATTCACACCTATGCGATAAGAAGGGACCTCCAATTCCCAATCTTTTTCAAGCACAGCATCAGCCGATATCTTAATTCCCAAACGCTTCATTAAGGCAGCTATTTCTTCATTCCCCAAAGACAATCCCATCAGGCTGTTGAAACTTTTTGGGGAAAAACTAAGCCGTATGTAATCTGGAATGGGTACACTAGGAAAGGATACAATCTTTTGCGTATTCTCTTCTCCAATCTTTTGTTCTCCCACGGAGACTTGTGCAAAACCCAAACTGAGCTTCTTAGGAGATCGGGTCCAAGATGCTGAAAGGTAGGCAGCCCAAGTGCCAGCCCAATAACAAATTGAGGGGTCCAATCCCCGTTCATAGCGATAAGAAGCATCTGTGGATAGGTTATGCAAAGAAGAGCTCCTACGAATATGGGTAGATGAAAACACCGCAGCTTCTAAGAGTACCCTCCGAGTATCCGCACGCAGACAAGTTTCTTCCCCACCCATAACACCTGCTAAGGCTAAGGGTTTTTCAGCATCTGCAATCACTATGTCTTGGGACGACAAACGTCTATCTTTTCCGTCCAATGTTCTAAAGGGTGTTTGCTCGGGATAGTGATTAATTTGTATCTGATCTCCCACAATCTTATCTGCATCAAAAGCATGCAGGGGTTGTCCCACAGCAAAAAGTACATAGTTGGTGGCATCCACCACATTATTCACAGGTACTACCCCCATAGCCCGAAGACGAGCTTGTACCCAAGCCGGGGAAGGACCTATGGAAATGTCCTGGATTTCAAAAATCCCGTAATGAGAACATAGATCCGCCTCTTGAATGATATCCATAGAAAGAGCTTTCAGACGAATTGAGTTTAGAAAATCAGGATAATTTAAAGAGAGATCCGTATACTGAGTCTGCAAATCTCGGGCAACCCCCAGATGGGAAAGAACATCTCCCCGATTGGGTGTAATAGCCAGTTCAAATATGCTGTCTTGGAGCTTTGAAAGAGAATCCGTAGCCTGTGTGCCCACAGGATCATCTGTATCCAGCAAAAGAATTCCTTCTGCATGGTTGCCTATCCCCAGTTCTTGCTCCGAACACAACATACCCTCAGATTCAACCCCCCGAATATTTCGCTTAACTATTTGAAACTCAGGATTCAAATAAGTTCCTACCTGTGCTACAATCACCTTCTTACCCACACATAAATTAGATGCACCACAGACAATAGAAAGATTTTTTTCCTTAGCTACATCTACCTCAACAAGAGATAACTTATCTGCATTCTCGTGGGGCCGAAAAGAAAGAATTTGACCCACCACAAGTTCGCTTTGGGATTTTAAAAATTCGGGAAAACGGAAAGTATACTCAATACCCTCCACCTCCATACCTAACATGGTTAAGCGATCGGCAAGCTTTTCAGGTGAATCTTCTAAAGGAAGATAGTCCTTAAGCCAAGAATAGAGTATCCTCACAGACGATTGGCATCAGCAAAACTGTAATACTCCTTCTCGGTATAAATAAGGTGATCTAACAACTTAAGAGATAAATATTTGCTAGCCTGTTTTAGCTGACGTGTCAAACGAATATCTGCCCTACTAGGTTCTGCATCTTGAGAAGGATGATTGTGGATCACGATAATCTGCGTGCAAGCATCTTGCCGTAGTGCCATCTGAAAAACCACCTTGGGGTCAATCAATACCTGATCCACACCCCCCATCCCCACAGGTTTGCATGCCAAGACCTGTTGGGCTGCATCCAACAAAATAATCCATGCTTCCTCATGCATCAAACCAGATAGGCGAGATTTAATAAGATGATAAGCTTCAAAAGAAAAACTAATCCTACGACCACGCAATGCCACCGCCTCCCTTCGCAAAAAAGGAAGAAGAGCCAAAGCAGAAGAAAGGGTACGAGCCTGATGCTGGGTCGCACCCCGCACCCGTGATAAATCCTCTTCCCTATGTGTCGCAAGGGCTTGCAAAGAGTATCCTGCCGATTGTAAAAACCGACGAGCCAATGAAAAATCAGG
This sequence comes from Cytophagales bacterium, assembly GCA_026710765.1. Taxonomy (GTDB): domain Bacteria; phylum Bacteroidota; class Bacteroidia; order Cytophagales; family JAPOQI01; genus JAPOQI01. The sequence goes on from JAPOQI010000141.1 coordinate 3,837, forward strand.
CAGCTCCGGAGACAATAACCGAGCCATGGTGTTTTCTACATCCACCTGTGAGCCCTGATCAGATGGACTCATGACGAAGAACCTAATGCCTTCAATAAATGGGCCAAGCGGGACTTCTGACGAGAGGCTGTGGAACGATGTACCACACCCTTCTTAGCCATACGATCCAGCATAGAGGTAATCTTCACATACAAACCCTTTGCTTCTTCGGGAGAAGAGGCCTTCCGAAGACGTTTGATAAAGGTACGGGTTGTTTTCCGCTGATACTGGTTCCTGAGCCGCTTGGCTTCACTACTACGTACTTCCCTGGTAGAACTCATATTCTCAAATCATGTATTAATGTCCAGGCAGACCCGGACCGCACATGCAAGTTATAAAAATCTTATCCTTCACAAAGAAAAATTACTGAAAATTTTCATGTCTTGGATTTCCCAGCCTTTTTCAAAATAGCACTATATAAATTTTCATACCGCGGTAATATGTTGCTCAGATCAAAATCTGAAGCACGTAGCCGTGCTTCCTGCTGGAAGCTTTTTTGATTGTCCAAAATATGTAATACCGCTTTTGTCATAGCTTCCAAATCCATGGGATCACAAAGAAAACCCGATTTTTTCTCTTCTATCAGATCAGGAAGCCCCCCCCTATTGGAAGCCACCACAGGAACTCCACAAGCCATTGCCTCCAAGGCTGCCAAACCAAAACTTTCGGCTAAGGAGGGTAATAAAAACACATCAGCCAAGAACAAATAATCATTCACCCTATCCACCTCTCCCAGAAAATGAACCTGATCTTCTATTCCCAAACTTCGTGACAAAGCTTGGGCTTCTAATCGTTCGGGGCCCTCTCCCACCATGAGCAAGCATACATCTCTTTGCTTCTGCACCTGTGCAAAAATCCGAACCACAGCTAAGGGATTTTTTACCTCCCTAAAATTAGATACATGTATTAGTATCTGATTTTTTTTGTGCTGACAAAAATGAATTCGCATTTTGTTGATATCCTTTTGAGTAGGCGGAGAAAATCTTTTAAGATCCACAAAATTAGGAATCACCTCTATATCCTTTTTACATCCCAAATATTCATAAGTAGCCTCTCTAAGATTTTCTGAAACAGCTGTCACAGCATCAGAAGACTGAATGGAAAAAGCTACCACAGGAGCATAAGAAGGATCTTGCCCTACCAATGTGATATCCGTTCCATGCAAGGTTGTCAGAAGGGGTAAAACATAGCCCCTACCCTTGAGAATCTCACGAGCCATATAGCCCGAAGACGCATGCGGAATCGCATAATGAACATGTAAGAGATCCAAGGCATGCCGCGAACATACCTCCACCACCTTGCTCGCCAAAGCAGACTCATAGGGCTGATATGCGAAAAGAGGATAGGAAAAGACATTCACTCCGTGATAATAAATCTGTTCGTGAAAAGAAAGACGACCCGGACGAGAAGAAGATATAAAATGAACCTGATGTCCTCTATCTGCCAAGCCGATCCCTAACTCCGTAGCAATAACCCCACTCCCCCCATAAGTGGGATAACAAACAATACCTATCCGAAAAGGAATCATCCCTGTAAAAACATATCTCCCATCATCCCCAACCTCTAAGCTCATCAGGGAAGGGTCATCGTATCTGATTCAAAAACTAATTGGGGAAGATAGAAAGAATTTTGCTATCTTGATCAGGAATCAGTTGGATTGCAGCGTACTTGAGTATGGTCTTATGAAATTTCCTTCCCTATTTAGGTTGCCACAACATCGGCGTTTTGAATACAGACCCCAATTTTATGATCCCGAACTGGAAGAAAGAAAACAACGTAGAGGCTCCTCCAATCTTCTCTTGGAGAAAGAAGATAAAACATCTTCTCTTGGAGAGGATCAGGGAATTCGTTCCCGAAACCGAATTTCCTTCCGAAGACGTATACGTCCTCAATCTTCTTTGAGTTCTCCTCGTGTACTCTGGTTTCGGGCCTTTTTCATTATCTTGTTTTTTGGATCTGCCATGGCTTATTTGGGCTATGGCATTTGGGGTTTGTATATCATCCTGGGAAGTGCATTGGTTGGTTTCCTGATGATATATCTTGGAATTAAGTACAGAAAGACAAGAACAGAACAAACACATGGCAGCTAAAACCGAGGCAACAAAAGAGAAAATGGGTAACATACATGTTCTATCCTATCATATGAGCAATCAAATTGCGGCTGGAGAGGTGGTTCATCGTCCCTCATCTGTCCTCAAAGAGCTTATGGAAAACAGTCTGGATGCAGGCTCTACCTCTATTCGGGTCATGGTGGAAGAGGGTGGAAAACGAAATATACAGATCATAGACAATGGAGGTGGAATGGATGAAATTGATGCCTATATGTGCTTTGAACGACACGCCACATCCAAAATTACCTCCGAAACCAATCTTCAAGATATCCAAACCCTAGGCTTCAGAGGCGAAGCCCTAGCCTCTATCTCATCCGTAGCCCAGGTCCACCTCCGTACCCGAACCGCAGACCAAGAAGCCGGGCAATATGTTTATATCACCGCTTCCAAAATCAAACAACGAGATCCCATCACAACCCCCGTAGGATCTAATTTCTCGATCAAGAATTTGTTCTATAATCTGCCTGCCCGAAGCAAATTCCTAGGATCAGCAACCGCTGAAATGCGCCATATCCTACAAGTATTCCAAGCCATTGCCCTATCCCATCCTGAAGTAGAATTTTCTTTGTCCGAACTTAAGGGGAATAAAACTAGACAGATTTATAAACTCCCCAAGGCCAGTCTTATCAAACGAATAGGAGGGATCTTTAGAACTTTTCAGAAAAAGAAATTGGTACCCGTGGAACACAAAACAACAGATTTTCAGATCAAAGGTTATGTGGGTTTTCCTTCGGAAGCCAAACGATATAGAGGAGAACAATATTTTTTTGTCAACAAAAGATATGTGAAAAGCGGATACCTACACCATGCTGTCATGAAAGCCTATCAAGGACTCCTACCTGAAGGATATTATCCCTTTTATGTTTTTTTCTTTGATATTCCCCATCAAGAAATAGATGTTAATATACATCCCGCTAAGACTGAGGTCAAATTCAAAGACG
>JAPOQI010000142.1 GCA_026710765.1 Cytophagales bacterium
ATCTTGAACGCGAAATGAAAGATCTTCTGTAACCTGTGGCTCTATATTTATCGGCGTTAAACTATGATTGAGCGGTGAAAGAGGAAAAAATATGGGAGTACATCAATAGGGTCGAAGACGAAACTTCAAAAAAAATCGTAGATGATGGTTTCCTATTGACGGAGCGAAATAGGTCGCTGGGCAAGACCCGTTTTCCACGCAAACAGCTAAAAGAAATTATAGAGAAAGAATACAGGAAGCATGCTGAGACTAGGGAAGAGGGTGGAAGCAACGAAACCCAGAAGACATGAAACTCACTAGACTTAAAATAGAAAACTTCAAACCATATCACGGAGAACGTTCTATCGACCTAGATACCGATAAGCAAGAAAATGTCGTCATAGTGGAAGGGAGAAATGGGCATGGAAAGACCTCAATGTTTGAGGCAATTCGTTTTGCCCTGTACGGAAATGAGGGGCTGCTAGGCAACGAATCCAGAAATTATGTGAATGAACTAGCCATAGAAGAAGCGATGTCACAAAATGATGGTGAGCAGAAACCCACTGTCAAAATGAGCGTAGAGCTGAGCTTTGAGAATCGTGCAACCTCTGAGGACCATGCAACGAAGTACATAGCCGTAAGGGAGTACGTGTTTTCTATAACGAAAGAGGTGTCCAATGGAAAAAGTGAAAATGGCGAAAAGCCTCGTCCATCTGAATTCCTAAAACCTAAAGAGCATAAAGAGACCTTGTATAAGGTAAGTGAATCCGGCGATTGGGAAAGTATTCCACATATGGAAACCGAGCTTAATACGATATTACCGAAGGGCATAAAAGATTATTTCTTGATTGATGGTGACAATTTGAAGAGCTTTACTTCCACCCCGGAAGAAGCAAAGGAAGCCATCGAGCAGATAGCAGACATCTCTGTTTTGAAGTTGCTAAGTGGGCATCTCGGAAATTGTATGAAAGACTACAAAAAGGAAAGAGAAAGGTGTCAAAAGCACGACGCTAAGGCAAAGGAGATAAATGAAGAGATAAAGGATCTGGAGAAGAAAAAAGGGGAGATGGGAGAGGAAATAGAAAAACTGAACAACGAAATAGAAGCGGCTGAGAAACGGAGGGAGGCTCGTAGAGAGGAAATTCGAAACGAGGAAGAGAATCAGGAGAAGTACGAGCAATTGGAAAAAGAAAAGGATAATCTAAGGCAAGAAATAAAAGATTACGAAGAGGAGCTTGAGAAAGCAAATGAAGAATTGCGTATAACAACCACTGATGTGTATATATACAGCATACAAGATGCCTACACAGAGTTCCTTTCCGTACTAAATCAGAAGAGAGACGATGGAGTGATCCCAGACAGTTTCAATGCATACCTAAAGCGCTTATTAGAAGAGGGCGTGTGTCCCGTATGTAAGGATGAAATTAACGATGAGTGTCGCGAACGAGTTGAGAATACACTAAAAGAGGGTGAGACGGATGATGCCATGATCAAAACACTCAGTGAGTGTCAAAGGCTATTAGAGGATGAATATGACGGAAAATTTGATGAAAAACTTAAGAAATTGGATAGATTAGACACGGATATTAAATATCTCAAGCACAAAATAAATGAAAACGAAACTGCTATTGAGGAGAACAAAGAGAAACAAGGTGAAAGTAGTAAATCTATTAGTGAGCAACTCGACGAAATTGAAGAAATAGAGAAGAGTATCAAAGACAAGAGTCATGACCTTGGAGGGTGGAAAGCAAAAGAGAAAGCAGTCTCGGAAAAAATAAAGAAGAAGGAAAAAGAAGGAAGACAGTATGACAGTGGCGAGGATCAGCGTATGTATCGATATCTCGAAGATGCAACGTCAAAGGCAAAGGAAGAGGTGGATAAAATTTTGGAAGATTACTCAGGCGACTGTATAAGCGAAGTTAATGACCGCGTGAGGACTCGGTTCGGGGAATTCTTTCCAAAATACAAGGGAGTCAAGGGAGTAAGAATAGAGGAGGGTTATAAAATTACGGTTGAGGGTGAGCATATGAGGAAGACCGTGGAAGAAATTCTTTCCGAAGGTCAGAAGCTATGCTTGAGTTATGCTTTCATAAGTTCTGTTCTTGAAGTATCGGGAAAGGAACTGCCCTTGATCGTAGATATGCCCTTTGCAAAATTAGACACGGATGTTAAGAAAGAGCTTGTGGGTCAACTTCTGGGAATACTGGGAAATCGGAGTCAGCTGATTCTATTCGTTCTGGACGCAGAATTAGAAGGTACTTTACCCGCATTTGACGGGCGCATAAAAACGAAATACGAATTACGATCTGAAGGTCATTCCACTGTGATAGACGAATGTAAGATATGAAAGATTTCTATTCCGACTTTAACAAAGTAGCTTTACGCATTAGTCAAGATGCAAATGTCGAATACTACGACAAGTGGGCGGCTACTAAGGACGGAGAGAAGGATAGTGACAGGAATGAGGAAAAGGGATCACAGAAATCTCCGTTTAAGACAAAGTTAAAGTTGTTTGTTGTCGCTGCATGCGTGGGTTCGTTCCACAATGAGTTTGACCCCTTGGAGAATGAGAAGAGCCACCCACTACCAAAAGTAGCAGATATCCTTAAAGATGAGGATAGGTTGGCCCTACTGGCAATAGCACATAAGCACTTGGTGGAGAAAGAAGGCAATCCGAAGAACATAGTTGAATTATTAGGTGATACGGACAAGGTCAAAAAAATTGTGGAGGGGTATGCCAACGGAGGCATCAAGATTTTATGGAAAAAACTTCGTGCCGCCGGGTCCGACAGGCTTAACCCTCTCGTGAAAGACCTTCTGGAAGAATTCAAAGATAGGCTATCTTCTTTGCGTGGATCCGAAGGAGAAGGCTAGTACAGCACTAATCCCGATAGCCCCTCCGTATTAGTATCTAATATCTGCACCTTTCATACCGTTTGGCTTGGGTTGTTGTAGTAATTTTCCATTCCCAATCCTTATCCTCGGTTGTCTATCCCAATCCAAGTCATGGTATTTGTGTATTCGGGTTCCGGCGTGTACTTGGGTGCTGATCGCTTTGTCCTCACAAGGAGGTATTGATCTCTCTGCTTTGAATGCAGGTCTCTATATCCTGGAACTTAATGGTATCCGCTATCGGGTAATCATAGAATAATATTTAAGTTATTAAGCCCGCACCTAAAAGGTGCGGGCTTCCTGCCCCGTACGGGGCAGGACACAGAAAAAAGCTCAGGCACATAAGAACCCTGCTCACGTAGGGGGCTATAAGAAGGATTGGGGAAAGGGAGGAGAGAAGTAATTGTAAAAAAATAATACGCTTTACATAAAATTCGTAATATATTTTTTCATGAAATTTCGTAAAGTTATATAAAATATAAAGCAGGTTGCCCTAATAGGGTGGAGCAAGCGGTGTGTAAGAACTATTAGCCCATAGGATTATGTTTCGGAAGGAAAAAGACAGGATCCCTGTAACAGACATACAATCGGTCGATTCAGGTTGGGCGCCAGGTCCGAACGAGGATCGGGATGCCTCTACACAACCCAATCGGATCACCTTAGAGGTGGAAGACTTTAAATTACTATTAGGATCTGTGGAGGCAGATACCGCAGACCTAATTTTAACTGATCCACCATATTCTATTTCAAGGAAAACAGGGTTCAAACAGCTAGGAAAAAACTCTATAGAAAGGTTTGCGGTCTCCATGGATTTCGGAAAATGGGATCATCAAGAGATAGATATGAATTCTTTTGCAAAAGCAAGTTATAGGGCTTTGCGAGTAGGTGGGACTATTATTTGTTTCTATGATCTGTGGAAGATTACAAAGGTTCAAGAGGCTTTTCTTTCTGCGGGTTTTGGGATGATACGGCTCATTATCTGGGAAAAGAAAAATCCTGTTCCCCTCAATTCACATAGGATCTACTTAAGTAATTCAAGAGAAATTGCCGTACTGGGAGTTAAGGGCGCCAAGCCCACCTTTAATAGCCGATATGATAACGGGATATATGATTTTCCTATTCACAGAGAAAAAAGAATACATCCCACACAAAAGCCACTCAAGCTCATGGAGCGATTGATAGAAAAACATTCCAATCCCGATAACCTAATCCTGGACCCCTTCCTGGGCTCAGGGACTACTGCCCTCGCAGCAAAAGAATTAAAGAGACGATTTATTGGTGGAGACATAAATCCCGTCTATGTTGAAAAGGCAAGAAAGCGAATAGAAGATAGCGACGCAAGAAAGGGTAAAAGGTGCTAACACAAGAAAGCGAATAGAAGATGGCGACAAAGAGGGAACTTTTTCTGGAGCTGGCAGAGACAGATAAAACGGGTTTATCAAGACGCGTCTATCTGAAAGAGTTTGTGGGGAAATATTCTCCATTAGCCTATATCAATGGGAACCCTTGGGCTAGAAGTCTCAAAGAGTACGATGTATATATCCATAAAGAAAAGGGTAAAACAGAATATGTACAGCTCAGGGGATTCAAAGCCTACAGCTACAGCCAGAGTATAAAATCTTCTATAAGGAAGGATGTGTTATCAAAACCTTGCGTTGTTTTGAATACAACACATAACCTAGAGTGTGATCACAAGGATGGATTTAAAATCTTTGACGTCAAACCTGAAAATCAGACGACCAAGTTGTTCCAGCCCATGCACAAATCTGTTAATGCTGCGAAGAGAGAGCATTGTAAGAGATGCAAAAAAACCAAGACAAGGTTTGACGCCAAGAAACTTGGATACAAGAGATCATTTTTTAAAGGGAGCTCAGACTATGAAGGTACTTGTGAGGGCTGCTATTGGCATGATCCTTTTCGTTTCAACCAAGAATCAAGTATTCCCGGATAACGAGATATACGCAGAGATTCAAGCAGGGAGTGCATAGACCCTTCCCCTGCAAATTCCTAAATAACTTCAGTAGGCGTGACACCTATCCTTGTTGAGCTTAGAGACGCTGGGATAGCCAGTGGCAAAACTCTTCGGGTGGTCTTTTCCAAGAATGTGCCATTGAGTGGAAATGATCAAGTCACAGATGCAGCCAGAAGCCCCAAAAGGACAAGCCCCAAGGTAAAATGTACCCAATATAAAATGCCTTTCCTATAAATGCCTTGCTAAATTAGTTCAAGAGCTATGAATCCAAGAAAATCTAAAAAAGAAGCCAAACAGGTTGAGACAGAATGGTGGGTCTTCTCCGATGAGTCACAATGGGAGGTCGATGAGAAGAACAGAGATAAGAAGCCATTTGGCACCATCACAGCCATATACGTCAAGAGGTCATATTATGAGGAAAAATTTAAATCTCATATGGACAAGATATGGAATGAGGAAGAAGAGAATTTTAAAAACATAGAGTCTGGGCTCAACGAAAGATTGACCCGATTAAAAAAGAAATTAGGCGAAGGAGGATTAAGTGAAGATCTGAAACGAGAAACGAAGAAGGACATAAAGAGTACAGAAAAGAACATAAACACGCTAGAAAAAAGGGAGTTAAAATTTACGGATATAGGATCTCCTGAATATATTGAGATGGTTAAGAGGATCCTTAAAAAGACCTTTGTCCCGACCAAGGAAGATTCAGATAGGAACGTGATAATAGAGACGATAATCTGGAGCAGGCCAGAGTTAGAAAAGTGGCACGAACAATCTCCACCAGGAGACAGATCAAAAGAAGCAGAAGATATAGACTTCTTTGCAGACATGTACACCTTCCTCCTGATAGAAAGAGCTGTCAAAAAGGAAGAGGATATGTTCCTTTATGGTGATAGGCAGGATCAATTAAAGAAACGTTGGAAAAAGAAAAAAGGTCCCCTGGATAAAGTAGCGGAAGCTTTTCGCAAGAAAAAGAAATTAAGCGAGGAAGATATGAAGAAGAAGGAATATTTCATAGAAAGATTAAAACCTCCAAGCGAGGATTCCAAGAAGCATAAGATCATTCAAGTTGCTGACATCATATCGGGTGCTGCAAGATTTCATTGGGAAAAATTTTCTGGATATTTTTCACCCTCACATTGGAGTGAGGAGTTAACAGATTTTCAGAAGGCACAACTTACCTTTGTAGAGTGGATGCATAAATGGTTTCGGAGTGAGGAGGATGGTCTTGGTATAAAAAGATTGAAAAACACTAAGAGTGGGATGGAAACCTCCCCACCCATAAAGGAGGACTCCGTAAATTTTTGGAGATTTAGGGATAGGAATCTTCTGAAGGAGAAAAAACAGGGAAAAGGAGAAGCGAAACCCGAGAGCATTTTCTCTGAGGAAGAACTTAAGGAGTCAGAAAAATCTGAGGAAGAACTTAAGAAGTTAGAAAAGTCTAAGGAGGTGGAAAAACCTAATGGGAAAAGATCACCCGAGCGAGTCGGGGGGAGCTGCGTAGCCCCTTCTCCCTTTTGGGGGTTTTTGAAATATTATGCGTGTATAGTTGCGAATATTTTGTATGATTGCATGATAGATAACTGAGTACAGTTGCCAAATTATTGAGATAGACCTAAACATATACATACCATGAAAAAGATATATACCCTATCCCTCATCAGTATCCTATTCAGCTCACAGCTGAACGGACAACAAACTGCCCAAGAATACCTAAACACATTCAAGGCATCTGCGAACCCACCTAACTTTGTGCTTAAAGGTGATCCCATTCCGAGTGGGAAATCCCTTCGGGTGGTCTTTTCCAAGAATGCACCATTGAGTGGAAATGATCAAGTCACAGATGGCTTAGGGCATACTAATATTGCGGGGGGATTGTACACAGGGAGCTCTTCTTCAATTTTTGCTTTGATAGAGGATGTCGGTTTCGGTGCGGAAGGCATAGTGCCTGTGGGTTCTGGTTTTGAAGCTGCTGAGGAGGGTCCTGGAAATTTGTTGATCACGGGTGGCGATGTTGTTTATATCTATCTTACCCTCTATAATTCTGCGGATGGCACGGGGACAGGCACGACCCGAGAGATTCAGATCACCATCCCTTCTGCCAATACAGGTACTGCCCCCGAGGCACCTAAGTTTTACATAAGTCGTATCGCTGGGGCTGAGTCGGGTGTCCAGAATGTGGAACTGATCGCACATAGCGGGATAGATGAGCATACCCGATTTTTCTTTTCAGGCCACGCTTTAGAGGGTCCTGATGCCACGGTAGTGGCAGATGCCCTGGATCCTAACTCAGATTTATATTCAGAACCCGATGTGGTCTATGATGAGACGGGAGGTGCTAAGATCTATGCTGAACTTTCTGCGGGTACGCATTATTTCTATGCCACCCATCGGAATGGAAATGGTTATAATACACAAACAATCACCCTTGAGGTCCCCAGTTCAGGCTTGGCATCTGCCGAATTGCAAAAGCTCAAACCCCAATTTGCCATCTCCGAAACCGGCTCCACCACGCTCGGACTGCTTCGCAAAGGACCCGTCTTTACAGAGAGCATCGCGGATGCGACAAAAGTTACTTTCCAGGGTTATCGCATCCTCTACGGTACGACCTCCCTGAGTGGCTTCTCAGATGGGAATACCTTGGAACACGAATTGGCAGATCAGGCCAATCCACCCAGCCCACCCACAGGCTTCCAGCACATAGATATCCTCAAAGCCAGCACACCCGAAGAGACGGGGAAGTCCCCTGTGGGAATCACGGGTCTGAGTGCCAATACGAAATATTATATTTATGTGATTGCATTGGCGGGAGAGGGTATCGGCGTAGTCCAAGCATTGGAGGTCACTACCAGGCAACTCCCGCTTGTTAAGGTGGACAAAGATATATATGTATCTAATCTGACCCAAAATTCTTTCGAAATCCATGGACCTACCATCAAGGAAGCTGAGAAATATGAGATTTTGGTTATCAGCTCGGAACATGATCAGACTTCCTTGGGTCAGGACCTGTCCGCTGTATGGGATCTGGCAAGCCCTGGCACTTCGGGCTTCTATAAGTATTGGGAATCTGCCCCTGATGACCTGCTTATTGCAATTACGGTTCAAGATACCGATCTTTCCCGTTCCCTCTACCATGTGTTTATTCGTGTTCGGGATACCCGCACGGGTGCCCTCATTGGGGGTCCCTATCAGTTGGATGTCCGCCTGAATAAATCGGCTACGATCGTACCGACGCAACTAGCGGGGGAGGAGGCATATGAAGCGGAGAAGACACACAATAGCATCACCGTGGGTCGGGAATTGCAGATCCCCGCGGGGGAGGCACATTATTTTTATTTGACCGAAACGGCACTGTCTTCCTTTGATGCTGAATTTGTGGTAGATGGCGCTTCGGACCATAACACCTTGGGTGGAACAGGGTACAGGTCCGAATTGTTTTCGTCTAGGGAAGGTTCAGATTTTTCAGTAGAGTTTGATAATCTGGACCCTGAAACAGATTATCATATTTATCTAATCGCCAGGGAAGGTAAAGCAGACCACACAGGCAGAGCCATTGCTTTTCAGTATCTGCAAGTGCAGACAGATCCTATTCCTGCGCCCGATCCGCCTGATTTTGAAAAGACCGCTTCTCTACGTGGGGGCTTCACGCTATCTCAAACGGGTAATGTCCCTGATGATGAGACCTATGTGGTAATTGTTTCGGAGACGTCTATAGTTACGGTGGCTTCCAAGGTGTCCGATACGGCTGTGGTGTCGGGCTTGGGTGCGGATCAGGTATCGCGGACGCTTTCGACTGGATCCCCCGCTAGGGTGACCATCAGGGGATTGAACTCGGATACGGAATATTATGTTTATGTGGTGGCAGTCAAGGCGGGCTTCGCACTTGAAATCCAAGATTTCACGGCGAGGACAGGTGTTATTGATCTACCTAGCTTTGTTCAGGATGCGGTTTCGGAGGATGCGATCACCTTGCATCAGGATAGGAATGGGGACTCCAGGGTAGATGATATTGCTTCCGATGAGACATATTTTGTGATCGTGTCCAAGACGGAGATTTCAGATCCGACATCTAAATTAAATGAGGCTCGGGATGCCGTGATAGATTTGGCGGAGGACGAGTCTGAGAAATCGCTGACCCTATCGGGGGGCAGTCCTGCCAGGGCAACCTTCACGGGGTTGACGCCGAGTACGCCATATTATGCTTATGTAGTGGCACTGAGGTCCAATGTTGCAGATATTGTGGTTCAGACCCTAGATCCTAAGCCCAGGACGGGTGATGTGCCCCTGCCTGGGACACCCAAGTTTCTTCGGACAGCCCGCACGGATGGAGGCTTCACTTTATCACAGGTCGGGCATACGGTGCCCTCGGATGAGACCTACTATGTGATTGTGTCCAAGACGGACATATCCACCCAGTTAATCTCTCCAGAAGCCGTGCAGGATGCAGCGAGGGATATATCTGATGATTCAGATGCCAAATCCGTGACACTTGCAGGGGATGCTTCAGCGACGGCTACCTTCACGGGTTTGACTGCCATTACGTCCTATAATGTCTATGTGGTCGCGATAAATAGAGGATCCATTCCCACCATACAGACCTTTGCGGCAAGGACAGGTACCACACTTCCCGAGGCACCCGATTTCGAACGAACCGCCATCACGGCAGGTGGCTTTACGCTGTCTCAGGATAAGGATGCAGATGGGAGTACAGACAATATTCCCTCGGATGAGACCTATTATGTATTCGTGTCCAAGACCGACATAGCTTCTCAACTGAGTGGTTTGGAAGCGGTGCGGGATGTGGCAAGGGATGTGACAGATGATGCGAACGCCAAGTCCTTGACGCTGGCGGGGGATGCTTCGGCTTCCGGAGTCTTCACGGGATTGACACCCGAGTTTAATTATTATGTCTATGTGGTGGCTGGGAAAGGAGAAGAAAGGACGATTCAAGATTTCAGGGCAAAGGCGGGTGCGGATCCCCCTGTGAGACCTGGCTTTGTTCGGAGTGCGATCACGAATGGGGGCTTCACCCTGTCTCAGTTGAATCATAAGGTGCCCTCAGATGAGACCTATCATGTATTCGTGTCCAAGACCGACATAGCTTCTCAGCTAAGTGGTTTAGATGTGATACGGGATCTAGCAAGGGACCTATCTGATGATGAGAATGCCAAGTCCGTGACGGTTGCAGGGGGTGCTGTGGCTACGGCTACGTTCACAGGTTTGACAGCAGGTACGGATTATCATGTCTATGTTGCTGCCCTAAAGGCAGAGGCAGATCCTACGGTTCAGGTTTTTCAGGCAAGGACAGGGGTAGCTGCTTCGCCCGAACTACCTGCTTATAGAGTTAGCTCCATTCGGGAAGGGCTCCAATTTGTACAGGTCGGAAATGTCCCTGCTGGGGAGACCTATTATGTGATTGTCTCCAATTCGGCTATATCTAATACGGCAGATTCTGTAGTAGATGGTGCGTTCGAGGGCTTGGGTACGGATAGGAGCTTGCAGCAGTCTAAGAAGATTGCTGCGGGTACGGCTCGGTCTCTGGCTTTCGAAGGCTTGCTGGGCGGTACGGAATATTATGTCTATGCACTCTCTGTGAAGGGAGATGAAAAGGAAGCCCAAACGTTCCACCCTGAAAAATATACCGCAGGCTTGTCGGGCCTGCCAGAGTTCCCAGATTTTGAAAAGGACGCCACAGATACCACGCCAGGTGGCCTGACCCTGAAGGGAAAAGGCGTTGTTCCCGATGGAGACACCTATTACCTAATCCTCTCCAAGACGGAGATAGCCAGTGTAGAGAGCTCTGTGGTAGATGCCTCAGTAAGGGGTTTGGGGACAGATAGATCCCTTCAGCAGTCCAAGGCACTATTGGGTAATTCTAATCGCAAGGTAGCCTTTACAGGTTTGATTCCGAGTACAGCCTATCATATTTATGTGGTGGCCGTAAATTCGGCGGGGACGGTTTTTCAATATTTGAAAGCAGGCTCAGGTGCCTTGCCTCTACCTGAGGTACCCAAGCTGAAAAGAGATGCATCCGATACTGCATCAGGATCTCTAAGCCTATTACAAGATGGACTCGTGCCCGAGGACGAAAGCTATTTTGTGATTGTTTCGGAGACGGAGATAACTAATGTTAAATCCAAGGTGGTGAGTGCTTCGGTGAGCGGGCTGAGTGCGGGGCAGCAATATAGGAAGATCGCCCAAAATACGAGTCGTAGAGCCGTATTCACAGGTCTGACACCTGCTACCGAATATCATGTCTATGTGATTGCGGTCAATAGATCCGGGGCCGTCGTGCAGACTCTCAAAGCCATTGCAGGCGGAAGCTCGGTTCCCAAAGCTCCAGGTTATAAGATATCTGCCCTCATCGGAGGACTCCGCTTCACACAAACAGGGAATGTGCCAGCAGGGGAGACCTATTATCTCATCGTATCTCAGAAAGCCATAATCGGTCTGAAATCTAAACTTAAGACTGATAAGGTGGATGGAATTGGGAATGATGCGAAGGGAAAGTTTGTCATCATAGAAGCCAGCAAGGCACGTACTGTGGACTTCACAGACCTGACCCCCAAAACAAGTTATTATGTCTACGCGGTCGCCGTCAAAGGAAAGCAGGTGGTCTCACAAGGCTTCCGTCCCGCAAGCTATGTTACGGGTTCTGAAGAGAAGATCAGCTTTGCACAGCAACTGGATACCCGTTCGGTGATCTATCCGAATCCAAGTCGGGATTGGGTGTATATTTCAAATGCCAAAGCTGGAGATCTGCTCCGAGTCTATACCGCCTCGGGTCTATATTTGGATGCCTATCCTTTGTCCGCTCGTGGAAGCCTAGATCTGTCTGCACTCAATGCAGGGATCTATATCATAGAACTGAATGGCATACGACATCGGGTAATTATAGAATAGGCAGCTCCCAGGGAAAAGCCAATCCTCAAAACATGAAGACCGCTCGTCTCCGTACTACTACCCCCCCCTCCCACATACACACAATGTGGATTTTACGATGTGTTCTTTGTGGTGCAGCTATTTTTCAGGACAGAGGCTAAACTAAAATGAATTTTAAGTCCAAGCAAAACGAGCCCACAAAGACAGCGTCCCCTTCCATCTGGACCTTTGATCGCGTTTTGGCAAAGCTGCGTGAAGGGGACCCTTCTGAGAGTGAAAAAGGACGCCGCTTCGAGCTTTTGATGCAACGTTATTTGAAGACAACAGGAGTCTATGCACACCAGCTCAGTGAGGTGTGGCTATGGAATGACTTTCCCTGTCGCAAGCAGCTAGGGGGGAAGGACTTGGGTATTGACCTGGTCGGGAAGACGAAAGATGGTAAGTATTGGGCGATTCAGTGCAAGTTTTTTCAGGAGGACACCGTCATAGATAAGAAGCAGATCGATTCTTTTCTGTCTGCCTCCTCTCGTCAGTTCAAATCCGATTCAGGAGAGACAGCATTTTCTTTCCGCCTTCTAATCACGAGCAGCAAGAAAGGCCTTGGGAAGAACGCTAAGGCAATAGTCGGCAAACAGACCATAGATACTGGTACGTTGGGCTATCACGACCTAGAGAAATCAGATGATGTGGACTGGAAAGCGCTCTACTATGGAAAATCTGGCGAGGAGTTTAAGAAACGTAAGGAAGTACGAGACCACCAGTTGGAAGCCATCAAGAAGACCCACACCCATTTTAAGAAAGAGGACAAAGGAAAGCTCATCATGGCCTGTGGCACAGGCAAAACCTTCACTAGCCTCCGCATCGCAGAGAAAGAAACAGGCGGAAAAGGTCTGGTGCTATTCTTGGTGCCGTCTATTGCATTGATATCACAAAGCCTCAGAGGGTGGTCTTCTGACGTGCAGGGAAAAATGAATGCCATTTGTGTCTGTTCCGATGAAAAAGTGAAGCGATCAGTACAGGAGAAAGAAGACCTAAGCATACATGACATCGCCTTTCCCACAACCACAGATCAGGATGAAATCGCCCGGCAGCTTCAATTTTATCGCGACAAGGAAGGACTTGTTGTTGTGTTCTCTACCTACCAGTCGTTACAGGCGGTGATCGATGCGCAACAGGCTCTTTTGAAGGAAACCGATAGGAGCTATGGGACTTTCGACCTCATCATCTGTGACGAAGCACATCGCACCACAGGCGTTGTCCACAAGGGAGAGGAGAAAAGCCATTTTGTAAAAGTCCACGATACAGATGCCCTGCGCGGAAGGCGTCGCCTATTTATGACAGCTACGCCCCGGCTCTATGGCGATGCAGCCAAAAGTACTGCCGCTTACCACGAAGCTTTACTATGGTCCATGGATGATGAGAAAATCTATGGCACGGAAATCTATAGCATCGGCTTCGGCGATGCCGTAGAAGAGGGGCTGCTCTGCGATTTCAAAGTTATTGTGCTTGCGTTGGACTACACCATTGTGCCTCGGTCCTTGCAAGAGAGCCTCTCTCAGGAGGACGGTAGCATCTCCTTAGACGACCAAACCATGCTCATCGGATGCATACAAGCCTTATCAAAGCAACTCGTGGGGGATCACACCAACCTCAAAGAAACAGATCCATCCCCTATGCGTACAGCCCTGGCCTTCTGTCATCAAATCAAAAACTCCAAAGCCATCACCAAGGAAGTCAACAGGCTGTCGCCACTCTATTTGGATAGTATAGAGGAAAGCAGAAGAGAGCAGACACAACACCTTTGCTCCAAGCACATTGACGGTAAGATGAACGCACAAGAACGCAACGAGCTTCTGGATTGGCTAAAAGATGGATCCGATGGAGAAGAACAAAAAACCTGCCGTATGCTCAGCAATGTGCGCTGCCTGAGCGAGGGCATAGACGTACCTGCCCTGGACGCAGTTATCTTTATGTCACCGCGCAACTCACAGGTGGATGTGGTACAGACAGTAGGCAGAGTGATGCGCAGAGCCGATGAGAGAGGCAAAAAATATGGCTATATCATCATTCCTGTGGTCACGACCATGACCCAGGAAGCCTCCGTCACATTGGACAAAAATCCCAAATTCAAAGTGGTGTGGCAGGTGCTGAACGCCCTCAGAGCCCACGATGAACGCTTTGATATCACCATCAATAAAATGCGTTACAACAACAAAACACCCGAAAACATTATTGTGGCGACAGTACCCTCCCACGATTTGGTGGGGGGAAGAGAAGAGAACGTTGACCTCATAGAAGAGAAAGTCCGACAAATGCCTCTCGGATTTGAGGCAAAACAACGGCCCATTTATGGCCGCGCGGCGGAAGTGGGTGAGCGATTGTACTACGAAGAATGGGCAAAAGAAATGTCAGATATCTCCGTGAAGCAAAAAGACAGGGTACAAAGACTCATTCAAGAAGGAGGCAAAATCTCAAAGTATTTCAAAACCTTCTTCAATTCATTACGTGCAAATCTGAACCCATCCATCAGCGAAAACGAAGCCATAGAA
>JAPOQI010000130.1 GCA_026710765.1 Cytophagales bacterium
AATTAAAGCTTGTGACGGGGGTTCCACCTGGGGTACCCACTTATCAGGTTTCTTCTATTCGTGGGGGTCTTCAATTCACACAGGCGGGTCTTGTTCCGTCTGGGGGGACCTATCAGTTGATTGTCTCCAAGACGGATTTAGGGAATGTTGCGGAGAATTTGACCTCGGTACTTGATATTGTGAACCATAGTGAGGCTACGGAACGTCAGGCTCGGACCATAGAGGCGGGGGAATCGCGTTCGGTCTCTTTTACGGGTTTGGCGCCGGATACGGAATATTATGTCTATGCCATAGCATTGAAGCAGGCTCATCGGATTCCACAGGCTTTTAATCCTAGGAGATATGCTGTGGGTTCGGCAGATTCCCCGAATATACCTTCTTTCACGCAGGATGGCACTTATACTGTGAGTGGAGCATTTAGGGTACGTGGTTCTGTTCCTGCGGGGGAGACCTATCATGTTTTGGTATCCCATCGGTTGATCACGGGTACGGCAGATAAGGTTGTGGATGGGATCGTGACGGGTTTGGATGGGGATCAGTATTCGGAGACCTTATCTGGTGGTGGCACGGCTTCAGCCACCTTTACGGATTTGGTACCTGGTTTGGCACATCATGTTTATGTTCTTGTGGAGAATTCATCGGATCTTGTTTATCAGTACATTTCGGTCAAGTCGGGGGGGTTGCTTCCGACAAAGCCTGAGGCACCTTCTTATCGAGTTTATCCCATTCGGGGTGGACTTCAATTCACACAGCTGGGGCTTGTTTTGCCTGATCAGACCTATCATGTCTTTGTGTCCAAGACGAAGATTGCGAATCTCAGTACGAATTTGGCATCGGTACGTGATGCGGTGCGGGATGGTAATCAGACCGCAAGGCAGACTCAAAGTATAGGGGTTGGGAAGTCTCCTTCGGTTTCTTTTACGGGTTTGACACCGGGTGCAGCTTATTATGTTTATGCGGTGGCAGTGAAGAGCGTTCATCAGGTTTGGCAGGATTTTGATCCCGAGAAATATACTGCGGGTTCCATCAGCTTAGCTGCTTTGCCTAATTTCAAGCACAATGACAGATATACTGCGAATGGGGTAATTAAGGTATTTGGAGATATTCCTGCGAACGAGACTTATCATGTGATTGTGTCTCAGGCAGAGATATTAGATAAAGAGGAGGGTGTAACGGATAGCATATTAAGGGTTTTGAAGGGTGGCTCAGAAGCCAAATTCCAGACGATAGATGCACAAAGGCATCTTCGTGAGAATCAGAAATTAATCTTCACGGATTTGATTGCGGGTGCAGTTTATCGTGTTTATGTGGTGGCAGCAAATTCATCAGGGGCTCTGGTGGTTCAGCATTTTGGGGTCCTTTCAGATGCTTTGCCTTTACCTGAGAAACCAAATTTGGAGAAGGATAGGAAGGACATAATTAGTGGTTCTTTGAGCCTAAGTCAGACGGGTAATGTTCCTTTCCGAGAGACCTACTATGTACTCTTGTCAGGGACAGAGATAAAGGTTGCTGAGGATAAGGTAGAGGATGTTATTTTGGGTCATTTAGAGGCGGATCAGTATTCGGTAGAATTAGCTTCGGGCGCCCCACGTAGGGTTGTTTTTCGGGGTTTGCGTTCGGGTGGCTTATATTATGTTTATGTGATTGCGGCGAATGTGTCTGGGACGGTGGTGCAGACGCTCAAACTTAATGCGGGTGGGAAAGCACTCCCTGCGGCGCCATCCTATGAAGTATCTCCACGGCTAGGTGCCTTGCGTTTTACGCAAGAAGGGAATATTCCTGTCGGGGAGACCTATTATGTGATCGCCTCCAAAACTACCCTATCAGATATTTTGTTTCGAATTGGCAATAGACGTGTGGTGGGTGTTGGGGATGATGAGAATGCGAAGTTTGTGGTGATTTCAGCGGGAGAGCTTCGTACGACAGAGTTGAGGGGTTTGACGCCGGGTACGAATTATTATGTCTATGCGGTGGCTGTAGGTTCTGGTGGAGCGAGTGTTCAGGTTTTTGATCCTTCCCGTTATACTACGGATGCTTTGGGTTCAAATACTTCTACGCTTGGGCAGGAGAAGGCTTTGTCTTCTCTCATTCTTTATCCCAATCCGAGTTCTGGGGTGGTGTACATTTCGGGTTCCTCTCTTGGGGAGGTACTTAGGGTCTATACGGCTTCAGGTAAATTTTTAGGGGATTATCTTTTGGACCTACCGGGGGCAGGTGTGGACCTGTCGGCTTTGGATGCAGGTCTTTATATTCTGGAACACAAGGGCATTCGTCATAGAGTAATCATAGAGTAGCCAGGGGGGTGATCCTTAGGTAGAAAGAGGAATCATATACATGTTTTTTATATATTCAGTTGTCTGTATCTCCTGAACTATTTAGATACGGGCACTATGTACAATTCTCTAAAAAGATAGAATTCTATTCTTTCATCCTCCCAAGTAAACGGAAAATGTCGGGATTCTCTTTTCCGTGATTATCCGCTGTATGGCTTTGGATTAGCCTTTCTTCTGGGATTGCTTCTTTATTACTATTGTGGGGTAGAGGACCTTCTGCTTCCACATAGGAGTACCTATTTATTAGTAGGTTTTTTCTTGTTGTTAGGACTATGTTTTATATGTCTTTCCTCATCCATTTCTGGGAGAAAACAAGCGATTTGGCTATTTGGATTATGCCTGGGACCTGTGGTAGGATTAGTTCATTGTCCTGTTCAAAATTTACCCGATGAGGTAGTAAATGAGATAGACGAGGATAAAGAAATTTACTATCGGGCATATCTCAGTAGACCCATTCGTTGGCGGAGAAGGGGAGAAAATCGGAAAAGATACAGCTTGATCCTGACCCTAGATAAAATCCGTATGGACGATAAGGTATATCCTGCGCATACGGTGATGAAGGTTTACCTCTTCCAAGAACCCCCACCCCTGGATTATGGAGATATTATCTGGGTTCGGACCAAGGTAAAAGACATTCAACCCAACAAAGCCCATTATGCTTTTGATAGGTCTTATGAGGAGCCGAAAGGATATTTTAATAAGAAAGATTCTGTTTCCATTCGTGATATCACGCAGACAGGAAAAAACAGGTGGGAGGAGCTTGAGAATTGGAATCCGCTCAGGATCATAGAATGGATTAGGACCCACGCCTCTGAACATCAAAAAGTTGTGAAGCGTGTCTTGGAAAAGTATTTATCAGAGGAGAATGCCCAACTTGCCCGGGGTTTTTTCTTGGGACTCAAAGATGATCTGTCCCCTGCCCTTAAAGGATCATTCAAGGCAACAGGTCTGGGTCATCTCTTGGCTGTCTCGGGTCTTCATGTGGTTCTGTTATGTTGGGTTCTTCATTTCTGTATGTTCTATCCCCTTTTCTGTCTTTTTTACAATTTTTCTGGTTTTATCTTTGGATTTTTCTGGAAGCTTTTTTGTCCCCACGGTGGTTCCTTTTGGAGTTTCCAAAAACTTCCTCCCTGGAGCAAGAAGTTTATAATAGGGTTTTTACTAGTTCCAATTTTTTATTTTATCTGCTTGGTAAATTTAAGTCCTTCCGCGGTTCGGGCGTCGCTCATGCTTTTTATCCTTCTCATTTCACTTTGGAGGGAAAGATCTTACTATTCCATCCTTTACAGCCTTTTCTTGGCAGGACTTATCATTTTGCTATTCAGACCCTATGATCTTATTACCGTAGGCTTTCAACTTTCTTTTTTCGCTGTATTTGGGATTGGATGGGGAATTTATGCCTTCCCATGTTTCTGGAACCAGGAGCCAACAAAGATAAAATATACCTACGATGACGCCTTTAAAAAACGGATTTCAATTTCTGTCAAA
>JAPOQI010000143.1 GCA_026710765.1 Cytophagales bacterium
CTCTTAAGTTTCAAGGTCCCCGCTGCCATATTTCGAGGATTCGCCCAAGGCTTCTCATCCTCCCGAATTCGCTGCCGATTAAGATCCAGAAAACGCTCTCGGGCGATAAAGACCTCCCCACGAATCTCCATATATGCCGGACAAGCCCCGGCTATCTTCATAGGAATATCCCGAAGGGTCCGAATATTCGCACTGAGATCCTCTCCCTCGCGTCCATCTCCTCGGGCAAGTGCCCGATGAAATTCACCCCGTACGTAGATCATATTTATTGCCACGCCATCAAATTTGGGCTCACAATAATATTCTATCCGCTCCTCCCCCAGCTTCTTTCGAAGCTGTATCTCAAATTCATCCAGGTCTTCTCTCGTATAAGTATTCTTCAAGGAGAGCATGGGAAATTTATGTGGATAACTATGAAATTGACCCGTCAGATCATCCCCCACCACCTGGGTGGGAGAGTCTTTATATAGCCTTTCAAAATCTTTCTGCATCCCCAAAAGGGACTCCTTCTTCTTTAAAACCCCCTCCCGTATGTTCCGAAAAGCCTCTTGCTTCTGGGGAAGCTGCTCCAGATTTTTTAAAAAATCCTCCCGTACAACTTGAAAGTCCCCCGATTCCTTCAAAACCCGAAGATCTTTGTCTACCTCTTGAAGAGCCTTCTGGCTTTGGGAAAAGCCCTCTTGGGCATCCCGAAAAGACCCCGCTAAGTCTTTTAGAAAGCCCTGCACGAGTTCAAAAAAATCTTTTTCAAAGCCTTTAATCGCGATCAGCCTTTTATCATACTCTTCATCCTCAAGCAGAGGCGCATGATCGCCACCCTTGTAATAGAGATCCGCGTGCCGATTCAGCTCTTGGACCTTTTTTCCGTATTCTCTTAAATTGTCTTCTAATTCTTGAATCTTCTGATCATATTTTTTTAGATCCTGAATTAGGCTTTGAGCACGCTGAGTCCATCCTTCCATGTTGTGTTGGAGCCCCTGAAGTCTCTTTTGGAATCCTGTCTCAGTCATCGCTTCCATGAAAATAGGGAAATCCTGGAAAGGGCTTTCTTCATGTACGGTAGATTAGCTAATAAGCCTTGGCAAAAAGGACCCGTTGCGAACTTTTTTTCTGGGTCCGAATACATTTTCCCTCCTTTGGATTCTGTGATAAGGGAATACATCGTATGGTGGCTTGGGTTTCTTGTTGAATCTGAGCTTCTGTTTCCGTTGTTCCGTCCCAGTGGGCAGAGAGAAAGCCACCCTTTTGACTGAGTATTTCTTTAAACTCATCATAGTCATCCGTAATATGTGTATGCTTCTGCTGACGTTCTTTGGCTGTTTGGAACATATTGTGTTGAATTTCATCCAAGAGACCCAATACATTAACCCCTTCCCAAGACACGGATATCTTCTCCAAACGATCTCTACGAAAAAGCTCTATGCTTTGATTTTTGATATCCGCAGGACCTATAGCCACCCGAAGGGGAACCCCCTTAAGTTCCCATTCCGCAAATTTCCATCCGGGCTTATGCAGATCTCTATCATCTAGATGCACACGGAGACCTTGTTTTTCCCATGCCGACTGAAAACGTTGTGCCTGCGTACAAACCTCTTTCCGTTGTTCCTCATCATAGTAAATCGGAACAATTACCACCTGCTGAGGTGCCAGCTTTGGGGGCAAGACCAACCCCTTATCATCCCCATGAACCATAATCAAAGCACCCATGAGTCGGGTACTCACACCCCAAGAACTCCCCCAAACATATTCCAATCTGCCATCCTGCTTGGCAAACTTCACATCAAAAGCCTTGGCAAAATTTTGTCCCAAGAAGTGGGAAGTACCTAATTGTAATGCCTTCCCATCATGCATGAGGGCCTCTAAACAATAGGTCTCTACGGCACCCGCAAATCGTTCGCTTTCCGTCTTTATACCCTTAACCACAGGAATAGCTAAGGTGTTCTCCACCAGGTCAACATATATATCCAGCAGATCAAGGGTTTCCGTTTGGGCTTCTTCCTGGGTGGCATGGGCCGTATGACCCTCTTGCCACAGAAATTCCGTGCTACGCAGGAAGGGACGGGTACGCATCTCCCAACGAATCACATTTGCCCACTGATTAATCAAAAGAGGTAAATCCCTGTAAGACTGTATCCAATCCCTATATGTGTTCCATATGGTCGTCTCAGAGGTCGGCCGCAATACCAAGGCCTCTTCCAACTCCGAAGCAGGATCTATTTTGATCTGCTTATCTCGTTCACAAAGCCTGTGATGTGTGACTACCGCACATTCTTTCGCAAAGCCCTCTACATGGGAGAGCTCTTTTTCAAAATGACTCAAGGGAATCATGAGTGGGAAATAGGCATTTTGATGACCCGTCTCCTTGAGACGGAGGTCTAAAATCTGTTGAATACGCTCCCATATGGAAAACCCATACGGATTTATCACCATGCAGCCCCGAACCGAAGACTTGGAAACCAACCCCGCATGCTTGACCAAATCAGAATACCAAGCATTAGGGTCCTTAGAACGGGATGTAATCAAACGACTCACAAAACCAAAGCCTACAATTTAGGAAAATTTGAATTTTCTGAGTAATATCTTGATTCGGCTATCCTCATAGTTGTTGGGTCTATCTTTGACACGGCGTCCCTTGAACTCATCAGCACGGGGAACCCAAGATAGGCCTTTCTGATGAATATTTCTATAAAAAAGGATCTTGAAAGGAGATATGGAAAAGAAAAAACTACCTAATCTCTGGGAGGGTCTTCCTTATGAAGACCTAACCACAGAGGCTATTTTTGTACTGGATTCCGAAGGGTGCTTCCAGTACATGAACAAGATTTTATCCCAACGATTAGGCTATTCTAAATCGGAGTGGGAAGGCTTGTCTATAAAGAAACTGCTGCCACAAGAAGAAGAATACCTCTCTTCTCAACATGGATCTAAGGAGCAATTTCAAAATAGAAACCTAACGCTCTTAACTAAGCATGGAAGGAAGATTTTTCTAAGAGGGCATATAATCCATGAATCCCACGGACTCAGGGGATTTTTCAAGGATGTCACCACAGAGACCCGAATTCTTAGAACCCAAGAAATTCATACCCGTGTTATGGATTTTAATGCGAGCAATTTGCCCTTAGAAATACTTTATCAACGAATTTTTGAAGAGGTCCATGATGTCTTTAACATAGAGTATTTGGGGGTTGTGCATCGGGAAAAAAAGATTTCACGGGAGGCTTCTTTTTCTGTTTTTGGCAAAGAAAACCTTAAAGATCCCGAACGGGAGGTACACGAATATATCTGTCAGCATTTTTCTCAGGAAGTGCTATCCCGGCGACATTCGCTCATTGTCTTAAATACCAGCATCCGTCGGGTGGTAGAAGCACGATACCCCAAGGTTCAAACCCCCCACATGTGGATGGGTGTAAATGTACCCTTTCAGAGCAAAAAAATAGAAACGGTCCTTTCCTTTTACTCCTTTGATCAAAAAACTAGATACTCGCCCCGAGAATTAGGGATCATAGAATTTCTGGGTAAACAGGTCTCTGTGGCCTTGGAACGGAAAATTAGACAATCTCAGCTGAAGAGCAAGGAGGCTCGTTTGTTTTCCATCTATGAAAGTAATTCTCATCAGATATGGACAGTGGATAGTTCTTATAAATTAACCGATTTTAACCCCTTATTTGAAGAAGTATTTTCCCAAAGCATACAGAAACCTATTCGCTTAGGAAATGATTTTATGGAGATCCTAAAACAATCTTCTAAGTCCCTATCCCCGGATTGGATTAAGTATTTGAATCGTGCCTTTGAGGGACATTCTACCAAATTCAGAACCTACCTCGCTCAAGAAGACGGAAAGAATGTGTGGCTAGATGTTTTCTTAAATCCCATCTACTCATCGAAGAAAAAGGTAAACGAGGTCTCCTGTATCGCCAACGATATTACCCACCTCAAAAAAATCACAGACGAACTGGTTCAGTCCAAGGAAAAAGCCGAACAACTACTCCAAGCCAAACAAAATTTTCTGGCCAACATGAGTCACGAAATACGAACCCCAATTAATGGCATGATGGGCATGCTAGAACTCCTCAACTCTACAAACCTAAACCCTGCTCAAAAGGAATACTTGGATATCATCAAAACATCCTCTGCTACCCTAATGAGTATACTCAATGATATTCTAAATCTATCCAAAATAGAAGCCGGAAAATTAGAACTCTATCCCAAACCCCTTCGCTTTCGGGAGATGCTAATCAAGTCATTATCCTTGTATGAAAAACAAGGATCTCAAGTTTTTCTTCACGTAGACCCTGAGGTGCCAAATCACCTCTGTTTGGACGAAACACGGATAGGTCAAATTCTATCCAATATGATCTCCAATGCCATCAAGTTTTCAGAATATAGAAAGGAGGTCCATGTGGGCGTGTATTTGGCCTCTCAGAAAAAAGGACAGATCAAGCTCCGAATAAAGGTTAAAGATTATGGCATAGGCATTTCTCCGGAGGAACAAAAAGATCTTTTCAAGAGCTTCCATCAATTGGAAAGAAGTACCCGGAAGCGATTTGGTGGAACCGGGTTGGGATTGGCCATTACCAAGAACTTAGCCCTCCTTATGAAGGGGGACATGGGTGTTTTCTCAACCCCGTCTCAGGGCAGCTGCTTTTGGATAGACCTTTGGGTTCAAGAAGCAAAAGTGGAAGAAATAGAGAGTCTGAAATCTGAAAAGGGAGAGATCTTAACCCAACCCAAATTGGTTCAGCAAGTCAAGATTCTACTCGTAGATGATAACCTCAGTAATTTACGTGTAGCCCAAAGTTTTTTAGAAAAAGCAGAGGCTCAAGTTATTTCGGTTCAGGACGGACGATCCGCCTTGGAACAAGTCGGGCAGCATATTTTTGATCTCATCCTCATGGATATACAAATGCCCATCATGGACGGAATTGATACAGCCAAAGAAATCCGAAAGAAACGAATCCACGTACCCCCTATCATAGCCATGACAGCCTATGCTATGCCCGAGGATAAAGAGAAATTCTTGGACCTAGGCATGGATGATTATATCCCCAAACCTATCTCCTACTCAGGATTGATCCAAAAGGTCATCTACTGGACCCAAAAATCTAAGACCCCCTCCCACCAAATATCTAAACCCAAACCCTACCCAACCCAAGCGAGCCCGAAGAAAAATGCCCAAAACGACCAAGACATATGGGATCAAAATTATGTACAAAAAGTTGTTCTTCACGGGGGAAAAAAAGCCTATCTAGAAGCCTTTCAAGATTTCAAGAAAGAAATCCCACCCTTGCTTTTAGCATGTCAAGAAGATATGAAACGGGCTCAGTTCAAAGAACTATCCGAGCATGTTCATAAAATAAAAGGCGCTGCCGGTAGTGTGGGAATCATCTGCGTCCAGCGGTCTTGTTTGGAAATAGAACAACAAATCCTTCAAGAAAATCCCCCATCTCTAGATAGCCTGCAAGAATCTTGGAAAGCCTTTCTTGCCGAAGAACAAAAAATCCGGAACTCGCTATGATGTGCAAAAGAACAGGAACAATGCATAGCTGTCTCAGGAACCTTAAAGGCTTCATAACATTTGTCTTAACTTGTACCTCTATATGATGCTGAGGAGAATAGCAAAAAAAGAGGGATTGAATGTAGAACCCGGGACGATTTTTATCAAGGATAATCTATCCATTATGAGATGTATGAACTCAGATTGCATAGACCTGATATATTTAGACCCCCCCTTCAATAAGAATAAGACTTTCACGGCACTCATGGATTCTAAAGCCAAAGGTGCTGAGTTCAAAGATTATTGGGAACGGGATGATGTGAAGGACGCGGATATGGATTACTTGGAGAAGGCGCATGAAGAGTTATTTGCTTTGTTAAAAGTCCTGAGGGGCCTTGGAATCAGGGGATCTGAATATTATCTCTATTATATCGCACTTCGGTTGTTGGAATGTCATAGAGTATTGAAGCCTACAGGATCTATCTATTTGCATTGCGATCCCACCATGTCCCACTATCTTAAACTTTTGATGGATTGTATCTTCGGGGTGGAGAATTTTAGGAATGAGATTGTCTGGTTCTATCCCGATACCCCAGGCAGAGCTAGGAGATATTTCCCCAAGAAACATGATCTGCTTTTGTGTTATTCTAAAAGCAGGAATTATACCTTTGAAGCTAAAAATGTACTTATAGATATCCTGCCTGAGTCCAAGATGAGATATAAAACACCACGAAAAATAGGCGGACGCGAATATATAGGAGGAAAATCATCCACAGAAGGTAAAATTCCTGAAGACGTTTGGCGGATCCCCGCAGTGAAAGGCAATTCCAAAGAGTACATCGGCTACCCAACCCAGAAACCTGAGAAATTATTGGATCGGATTATCAAGGCTTCTTCCCAGGAAGGAGATGTTGTCTTAGATCCGTTCTGTGGTTGTGCGACCACCTGTGTGGTGGCACATGGACTACATAGGAAGTGGATTGGCATAGACCTCTCTCCTGTGGCAGGAGAGATGGTGCTTTCTCGCCTCCATGATCGGGGGAGTTTGGATTATAAGATCGTTATTTGGAATGATAAGACCAATAAAGCGGATGTACTTCCCGTACGGACCGACTTGCGAGACATTCCCTCATCATGAGTATCTTTCAATTATCAGCACCCCATGAACCTGCCGGAGACCAACCCAAGGCGATCCAGGAGTTAAGCCAGGGTATTCAAAAAGGAATCCCTGCCCAAACCCTCCTAGGTGTTACCGGCTCCGGAAAAACCTTCACCATGGCACATGTCATTCAACAGGTTAAAAAATCTACCCTAGTGCTGAGTCACAATAAAACCCTAGCCGCCCAGCTCTACGCAGAATTCAAACAGTATTTTCCCCATAACTTGGTAGAATACTTTATCTCCTATTATGATTATTATCAACCCGAAGCCTATATCCCTCTGAGTAATACCTATATAGAAAAGGAAATGTCTATCAACGAGCATATAGACCTACTCCGATTGCGAGCTTCTTCTTCCCTCCTCTCGGGACGAGAAGATGTAATTGTGGTGGCTTCTGTTTCTTGCATTTATGGACTAGGAAACCCCGCCCATTTCAGAGCCAATGCCATTTCCATGGAGCTGAACCAGCAAATTTCCATGACCCAAGTATTATATCGCCTTGTGGATTTGATGTACAAACGAGAAGAAAAAAACCCAGGACCAGGTCAATTTTCGATCCGAGGTGATAGTTTGGAAATTGTCGCAGCCTATGAAGAACATAGATATATTATTTGCTTCGGAGAAGACAAAATAGATCGCATTAGCCTCTGCAAAAAAGGAAAAAAACAAGATCTCAATAACGTCCTAATTTTTCCTGCCCATCTCTTCCTAGGGAAAAAGTCCGACGTACATGACATCATAGCCGAAATAGAAAATGATCTGGAAAAACAAATCTCCTTCCTAGAACAAGAAGGATGGAAAGATGAAGCGGATAGACTCGGTGAACGAGTGGGAAATGACCTGAGTATGATCCGAGAACTCGGATACTGCTCGGGTATAGAAAACTATTCCCGATACTTTGATAGACGAAAACCAGGAGAACGCCCCTATTGCCTATTTGATTATTTTCCCAAGAATTTTATGCTTATTGTAGATGAAAGTCACGTTACAATTCCTCAGGTCCGTGCTATGTGGGGTGGAGATAGAACCCGAAAGGAAAACCTAGTGAGATATGGCTTTAGGCTACCCTCTGCCCTAGATAACAGACCCCTAACCTTTGATGAATTTGAAAACATGATGCCCCCAACCCTCTTCGTAAGTGCCACGCCCGCAGAATATGAAATCCAAAAATCTGCAGGTCTAATTGTGGAACAAATTATCCGACCCACAGGTCTTCTAGATCCCAAAATAGAGGTCCGAGAAAGCAAACATCAAGTGGAAGACCTACTTGAAGAACTCCGAAAACAGGTTCCACGAAATGAACGAAGCCTACTCACAACCATCACGAAAAGGCTCGCAGAAGAACTAGCCGAATACCTTTGCCAACACGAAATTAGAGCCAGATATCTCCATGCAGATATCAAGGCCCTAGATCGGGTAGATATCTTAATGGAACTCCGAAAAGGAGATTTTGACGTGCTCGTCGGGGTGAACCTACTCCGAGAAGGACTAGACCTACCTGAAGTCTCCCTAGTGGCAATCCTGGATGCAGATAAAGAAGGATTCCTGAGAAATGAACGATCACTCATCCAAACCATCGGAAGAGCCTCCCGAAATGAAAATGGAAGGGTCATCCTGTATGCAGATAAATCTACCCAATCCATGGAAAAAGCCATCTCCAAAACACAAAGACGAAGAAAACTCCAAAAAGCCTATAATCAAAAACATCACATCATACCCCGAACAATTAAAAAACAAACAGAAGAAGTCTTTAACTTTGATGAAAAACAACTCCGAAAATATAACGGAAAGGAAGGTGACACCGACTTCCTAAACTCCCTCTCAGTCAAAGCCGGAGAAAAAAACACCTCCCTCAAACCCCTACATAAAACCGAACTCCAAGAATTGGAAAAACGAATAGAACAACGAATGAGAAAAGCCGCACAAGAAAAAGACTATGAAAAAGCTGTAACCCTAAGAGATGATCTCAAAAAGGTCCAGCAAATCCTCCGAAACAAAAGCCAAGAACAACCACCTAAACCCCACAGAAGAAAATCAAACAAGTAAATCCTTATGAAATCCTGCTAATTTTTCATAGAAAAAGGGAAAATTGACAAGTAAAACTTTGATTTCCCAAAGAAATTTCCTAAAATCCCTCCAGTCTCTCCCCAAAGAGAATGGGGGCAGGGTAGAAATATGTATGTCTGTCAAGCTGAAATGAGCTATTCAAGAAAATGAAGGTCTTAATCAAAGCACGTTCGGGAATCCCTTCTTCAGCCCCTCAGGGTAGGGCATCTATTATCCTCCTAGTTCTCCTCCTCGTCTTGGGAAAGACCGACCCCACAGACTTGAAAGCACAAAACCCACCCGACCCACCACCCAAAACCACAAGCCTAAGGATGAATTTAGACGATACATCCTTGACCATAACTGAAAATTCTCATTCTGGAGCCTTCAAGATAAAGCCCTTCGGAGATCTAAGTACTTTGACCCCCCACCCCGACGGGTCTGCCATAAGCTGGCTGACTGAAAATTTCCCCGGCGTTTCCTTCCTAACCGTTTTGCCGGGCCTCACTGATCATGATAATGATCCTGCAACCCCGTCGATAATCCCCCAGGATGGGGGACGACTCGGGCTGGACTTTTCGGGGACAACTTATACCTTCCGCTTTAAAGAGACCACATCGGAGGGTAGGACATATACCCTCAGAGATGGTGATACGGCGGCTTCCACCATCATAGCGGAAGTTGATGTACCAATTCCAGGTACTGGAGAAGGGGATATTGCTGTAGAGACGGGAGATATTACAGCAGGGGGAGGCTATACTGCCCTCTATCTTAGTTTTGTTGGTAAGAAAAGAGTCGGAGAAGACCAATTGAAATTTTCTGTGAAATTTGACCCCAGCTTTGCGGGTGCAATAGATAATTCTAATTTTGATACCCAGAGACTGACAGCGATCAAGAATATTGTCAAGGCTTTCACCTATGAGGCACGAGATGAATTTGGCGCAGCACCCGCCTCCAGAAGAGTGGCCATTGAAGGCAATTTTAGTATAGATACGAGTGAAACTTACACCATCCGAACCAGTTCGGGTAGTCTGTCTTTGGTTACAATAACCCACCACAGGACCAATCTCCGACCTGTCTTTGGGGGATCTATTAATCCGTCTGCCTCACATAGCCTGGAGGAAGATGTCCCGACAGACTCAAGCTCACCTGATATCATGACCGAAAACGGACTTATTATCAAACAATATTTTGCAGATAATGGCATCGTGGCGACGGCTCAAGACGACCAAAGCAGCACAGAAATTGGGATTCTTATCACCTTTGCCACCTCGGAAGCTGATTTTGGTGGGTCTGTGGGCGCCCAAAAGATTGGGCAGTGGGAATATAATGCCCTCGAAGGAGAGGGAACTGTGAAGGATGTATGGACAACTCTCCCAGAAATAGACATAGACCATGCCACAGACCCCAAGGCATTCTTGATGCTTCCCACAACGCTCATCAGATTTAAAAGATTCTTAAACGAGAATACAGGGACTCTCAGTGCTGTGACGGATCTTCCTCGGATAAGCTATGTGCTCTGGGATAGATCCGGAAGTTTTGCACGCCCCCGAGATCAAGTAACGGGTATAGTTTTGAAAAATGGCGAAGTATCTGCTGCGGAAGCTAAGGTGGAATTGGCAGTGGGGCCTACGTCCTCTTTGTCTGCCCCAGGCACGACTCGCACCGAGTATGTGCGGGTGATTCCCGTGGAAGACAGACCTGTCCTCCAAGCCACATTGGATCCCGAGGCATCCGAGATTGATTTGGCTCCCGTGACAGAGGATGTAGCTAGCGATGACAATGCAGGAACCCAATTGAGTACCCTCTTGGGGATCACAGATGTAGATGCAGCTAATCACAACCCAGGAGATGATGATGAAAAGAGGCTTCGGGTGGATGTGGTGACCGATGCAGGTTTTGGGACATGGCAGTATCGGAATGATGCAGCAGACGAATGGACAGAGCCTAGTAGTCGGGTTGCAGCCCGTAGATACATAGACCTTGAGGGATATCTTCGCTTCCAACCCGATCCTAATAGGTTCACTACGGATACCTCCCCAGAAGTGCCTGTGATTTTTCTTCGGGCATGGGATGGAGATGAATCCTCTGTGGAAAGTATAACGCTAAGAACTAGTGTTTCGCCCGTCAATGACCCGCCCTCTCTTATCCTGAATGAGTTTTATCGGGCAGGTGGTCTGGGTAGACAATCCCTGAAGGATCATCTGAATTTGATAAGTCATTCAGGCAATGAATTGAGATTTAGGAGGACCCAGTCCCAAATAACAAACCAGCCCCTCGCCTTCACCTGGAGAGGACAAGCAAATCCTTACCCTACTACACTCAGTAGGAATGTACTTGAGTTTTCGCCCTTTGTGCTGAGCGGAGGTGTAGGAGAAGATGATCAAGGTGTGAACCTGGAAATAAGCTGGGAAGCCCTGACCTATGACAAAGACGGAAAAACAGAAACGGGCGGATCTAATCCCCTAAGCCAATCGGAAGCTCTTAAGCTCTTAGAGATCGCATCCTTCCCGGCAGGTAGCTATCAAACCTTGGTACAAGGCTTTCAACAAGAGGCGGGAAAAACTTTCAGATATCATTACCACCCCACGGTGGAAGGGACATTTAAAATAAGTCTAAGTGCCGTGGATGTAGAAGATTCGAAGTATGGGTCGGGGTCTCTCCGATCTGATCCTTTTGAGATATATATGGAGGTTGTAGATGATCTACCCCCCACGGCACCTAGCAGTCTGAATACCGCAGCAACAGGGGTTTCTGTGAGTAGTCAAGACGCTAATTTTTTGTATTACTCTTTTGATGAATATATAGAGTTGGTGGATCCCTTGCCCACAGAGACCGTGAAGATATATGAATTTGATCCCGTCAGCCAAACGGTGGGAGATGATCATATTTACAGTATCCCATGGAATGAAATGGCATTGGAAGTGGATTCGGATCAGCCCAATCGCTTGAAACTGAATCTCGCCACAGTACGTGGGTCTCTCGTCAAGGGAACATCATATCGGATTTATTTGCCCGCCTCCTTGGTCCAAGATCAGGCAGCGGCAAACAATGTTCTGAGGGTCCCGATTGGCGGAAGTGGGAGCAGTTCGGCAAACGCAAACTGGGATTTCAGCACGCAAGCCAATACGAGTTCTCCCAATCTCATACATCAAGAGCCCGAAGATGATGACACCGGGACGGCAGTAGGCGAACCCATGGTCTTTGTCTATGACGAAGATATGGAACTGAATTTGGACGACAATGCAACCGCCTTCACCGTCACCCTGAAAAGAGGAGGCCAAACAGTTCATACACAGACCTTTAAGGCCAAGGCCGACCATGTATACCTGGCTGTATTCAAAGATTCGGACTATAAAAAGTCCCAAGAAGGTAATGTGTTGACCCTGGATCCATTTCCCTTGAACGGTTCGGAGTACTATCCCGACAATACTCTCGTGGAGGTGGTGATAGAAGGGAATCTCATCAGAGGAAAGGGGGAGACCGATTACCTAAGTGGCAGCAGTCTGTCTTTTACAACGGGAACAAGACCCGTCCCTACGTTGCTGAGCCCGACGGAGTTTACAAGCGCCTACGATCATAGCGATCAAAGTACATATATCTCTGCCGTGCCCAGCTCAGGGAAATTGAAATTTCAATTTGTTTCTGAGGTGACCTTTCCCAGCGGACCTGGAGACGAGGAAGTTTCTGTTGTTCTTATCAAAGCCATACCCAATCATAATTGCGGACAGGCGCCAGAAGAGACCAATCTAAACGATCTAAAAACAGTTTACGATTTGAAACGAGAGGATATGCAATCCGCGGCTGCCCAAGGTTATGAGACAATGGCTAACATAAAATTTGGCCTAGGATATTATAAAATAGAACTCCTGGAAGGGGCTGGCCTTGAACAAAATGGTGATGGAACTGCCCCGTTTGTTGCGGAAGGTTGTATCTCCGCGGGGGATACAAGCCCACCCCAGGTGATTAGTTACAGCCCCGAACACTCGGGTACAGGTGTGGGCCTCACGCCTACGCTGAAAATAGAATTTGATGAACCCATTTCACTGGATGATCAGAGTGTCTTTTCACTGTATAAGGTGGAGGTCGGCGATGATAGCAAATTGTTGGCAGGAGACGATGCTCAGATTAGTATCACAAGGGATCCTGAAAATATTAGGTATATCCTTATAAATCTCAGCTCCCTGCAAACACCCCTACATGGACTCAATGAATATTATGTCAACTATACCGAAGATTTTATAAGCGACTTCTCAAATAACAAGGTCGCTGCCCTGAGCGGTGATGCAAGTTGGCGATTCACAACTCAAGCGGATACAAGCGCACCCTATGCTGTGGAGCTGAAATCTTCGGGCGGCTACGAAGGTGGGAATACATACGTCAGAACCCAAGGAGGTGCCCTCAGCTTTACACTGAAATTCTCTGAAAGACTAGTAAAATCGGGTACGACAGGACATCTGGATGTAGTCCCTGATCCTGTTGTGAGTGGGAAAGATTTGGAGATCCCCTTAGCCCAAATAAACCTTTCTGATAGCGGGTATGAGCTGGAGTTCCTAATTACGCCTAGCACCCTGCTCCCATCCACCACCTATCGGATTAAATGGGCGAGTGGTGGGTTTCCTATTGAAGATCTATCACAGAATGAAATTGCTTTATCTAATCAGGATCAGGCTGCCCGTACTTTTACCACAGAAGGTGCTCCACCTACGCTTCCCGAACACGATCCAAATAATATTGGCACCTTCACCACAGATGATGAAAATCATCAGGTTCACGTTGTGAACCTGGAAAATGATATTAATCCCACTACCGAGAGGGTTTTTTCAGGGCTCAGCCACAGTTATGGACAGAGCCTCTATCTGGTCTGGTTTGATGATCCAGGTAAAGCCGCATCTTATAGTCCCTCCGACACAGATGGCTTCCTCCACCGAGGTGCCACATTTCCGACCATTGAAAATCTTGGCTTCCCTTCCGCACCTATTCCCATTTCGGAAAAATATATGGGAATCTACCCCTTCTGGCTTCGTCAATACGGGAATCAGATAAAAGGACCTCCCATCAGGGTGGTGCTTGTCATCTTGGGTGGAGATGGGATAAAATTGTGGCCCCTGAACAAACCAGAAAATGTCTTGGGCGCCGAAGAATATATACCCACCTCCGCAGCCCATACCCTGTCTTTTGACATGATCAGTGCCCCCGATCTCCAAGTCCCTCCTCCTACGGAAACAGACCTCCCAAGTCCACACTATACCTTTAGAAGTTATGAATACGAAATTAGTTGGTCAGGCGTAGGCGTTACTAGTACACAAGAAAACCGTCCGTATTCTACACAACGTACCTACATCATCTCCGATCCCGCCGAGATTGGATTGGACGAAAACACCAGATCAAAACAGGTGAAAGTAACTCTGGAGGTAGAAAATACGAGCACAGGAGATTCCTTTGAAGTAGAACGAGTCTTGAATGTCTCAAGTAACGAATCCTTTCCCATGCAACTCCAGATCAGAGATGATGCACAGGCAGATGGAACCGATGAGGCGGAGTATTTTTGTCTGGGCTCGGGAGAGCTACCCCTAAGGAACCATCTGGATGCACTGGCTCATGGCACAGATATTAGAAGTAGTATTGGTGGCTTGCTTGCCACCCGAGAAGGTAAATGGTATTTGGATTCAGATCTTGATGGACTGAATGCAGGGTCTTATGATTTCTCCCGTTTCTCCCGAGTGGGACAGGGTGTATGGTATCCCTCGGGCCTAGCCACCATCCGAGCCTATCTACCCCCTCGGGTTGTGGTGGAAAGCTTGGCAGGTGTGAAATATTGCTCCCAAGATCAGCAACCTCGATTTATTTCCCTTACCGTGGGCGGAACTGCACTCAGGTCTTCCTCCGACACAAACAGTGCCAATCGTCCTCAGGGTAAGGTGCAAGTATATACTTCGCCCACCGCAGATGGAACCCCTAGCACCTACCTAGAAGATCAGGCAGCCGAAGATTTTAGCTTTGTACCCAAAGATATTTTTGACGACTACCTGAGCAACAACCCCGCTGCCACTGAGGTCCACGTGACCATAGAATACGATAGCCATACCTCAGAAGATACCAACAAATGCCACGCTTCCGGAAAGGCGACCTTCATTATTTATGCAAATCCCGCAGCCCCTAGCTTTGCCGACCGAACAGCTGATGGTATTTATTGTCAAGACAATACGCAAGTATCCCGAGTTATCACCGTGAATAATTCCCAAACAGGAGATATACTCTCCTGGTATACGGATAGGGGGCTGAGCCAGGGGTCTGTATTGTACAATGGTACGGATAATACTTTTGATCCACCCAGTACCTCACCTGTTATGAGCACTGAAGACGGATACTTGAAGGTTCAGCGACACTATGCCACAATCACCCGACACCGTAGCGAATTCTTTAATGGATGTGTGGGGGAATATAGCTTCATAGATACTAAAATCGCAGCAAAACCCAAATTGACAGAATCTCTATTTGAATTAGATGGAGAAGAATTGGGGACCCCAATTTGTATTGACTTAGACGGTGTAGAATTGGGGTCTAATATCCTCAGTGAAGCTGAGGACAAACTTAGATATAATTCGGGAAAACTAATACTTAGATATAAGTTCCCCGAAATAGAAAATTATATCGGCTCAACCCGACCCGCAGGGAGTGATGACGATAATTTTGATGATGAAGATCGGCGAGCCGGCCTCGGACTGAGTCGAAATTACGAAGATGCCTACGAAGAAGCCTTTGGCCCCCACGGTCAGGAAGAAGAAGTGGATAAAGGACAAAATCCCGCTGCCGAGATCCCTAAGAGAAACCTCAACATACTCAGCCTCCTCCAACTCTTCGGAGAAGCTGAGAAAAGTGCATACTCCCTCATTACCCAACTGGACAAAGAAGATTTTGGGGATACTAGTGCCATTCCCCGTACCCCAAATGATTTGAATAGAAGGTATAATCTGAATTTATTGATAGAGGTAGAAGACGAACTAGATGATGGAACCCTTTGTTCCAATGAATTGCAAGTCTCCAGGGCTATTCAAATTAACCCCTTACCCAGATTGCAAATAGAAAGTTTTGAAACCCGTTATTGCTCCGATTCTCCACCCGTCGCCCTGAGCGTCTCCATTGACTCGCGATTGGGAACGATTGAAAGAAGAAGTCCATGGACAAATGCGCAAGGGTGGGGAAGCTTTACCCTAATCCATCTCCCTGCCTCAGAACATGAAATAGAAATACCTTTCTCCACAGTATTTAGAACCACTCTGGATATAGATGCGGTCATTGTGCAAACCCGTGCCTTAACTACGCCACCCTTGGCCCAAGATTTTTCAACTGCCCATTATCGGATCGTTTATGAAAATGATGCGGGTCAGGCCCGAACAGATTGTCTGAATGAGATAAGTCAGGATTTCTCCATCCTGGGCCCTCCACCCTCCCCTGAGGTCGTTCATAATAACCCCAATGGAACCCTGTATTGCCAAGGAGCAAGTCGGGTGCACAGGCTCAATGTGGATAAAGACCTGAACGATGATGGAACAGAAGATGCAAATAGAAGAGGTAGATACACCTGGTATGCAGCCCTGGCCGGGGATCCCACAAAAGCAGATAAATCTGCATCCCTCTCCACAGAAGACCTCTTCCAACCCCCCATTGCCCTGGCTACAGCCGTAGCCGGAAATAATGTGGCAGAACATTATTTCCACGTTATCTTTACCAGAGATGCAGATAATAATGGATTCGCAGGATGTGAAAGTGAATCCACACAGATTAAGATAGAAGTCGTGGGAAGACCCGAAATAGAAATAGCAGCACCCGCTGGAATATGTGTCGGCACCATCGGAGGAAATGGAAACGATAGAACCCGAGAAGAAAATGTCCAAAATAATGTGGAACTCTACGCGATCAGAACCCTAGATGGAAGCTATCAAGCTACCGGAATAGGTCTTGCCCGAAGCCAAGAAACAGGGCTTTCGGGGAATGTCTCCGGACATAGTAGCCGAGAAAAAATTGCCACATTGAGATTTAGCCCCCTCCTGAGTGTGCGGGAATCCCAAAGAAATTCCAGCCTGCAAGTAAATGGACTATTCCCTACCCAAAGCCGAAACATAGAATTTACCTATACAAACCGATATTCCGTGGGGCCTTATAATGTCTCTTGTTCTTCCGAGGATAGACAAACCCTATCTATCTATCAACTTCCTGTACTGAGTATAAGCGGCCCCGCGGATGTATTCACGACAGGCACGGGTGAAGAGCTTGAAGTCTGTGCAGATCGAGCTGAGTTCACCGTCACAGGTGCTCCCAGCCTGGGAGATGGAAATAGACAAATGATTGTGGATGCCTCAGGTGCCTCGGGTTTGCAAACTACCACCAATACAGCCCTATTTAGACCCGATGTCCTCCGAGCCTCGGATGCGGGAGTAAATCTTTCAACCGAAGAGAAAAATGTGCTGAAAGCACAGACAAGAGCCTACACCTCCCGAGCCGAATCTCAATATTATGTCTTTGCCCCAGAAAGCGAACATAAAATTACCTACCTCTATGAAGACCCACAAGGATGTACC
This sequence comes from Cytophagales bacterium, assembly GCA_026710765.1. GTDB lineage: Bacteria > Bacteroidota > Bacteroidia > Cytophagales > JAPOQI01 > JAPOQI01. The sequence goes on from JAPOQI010000143.1 coordinate 17,284, forward strand.
AATTTTATCACCAAAACCATAAAGGTGAACTCACTTCCCCTGGTCTCCATAGGAACCGAATTTGCCTGTCAGGAAGATGATGTCCTCATAACACCCTTACTGAGAAATAGACAAGAATTGGGGCAAAGCGGATACGTATCCAAATATGAATGGGATTTTGGAGATAATATGCAAAAGACAGTCCTCCTCGGGCAAGGCGAAACCGCATCCGTACAACATTTCTATCAGGAGTCTGGAGTCTATAAGATTGCCGTAAGTGCCGAAACAAACGAAGGATGTCGCGGCGCATCTGAGCGGAATCTTACCCTAGGGCAAATTCCAAATCCCCAACTCTATTGGTCAGGAATTGTGGAGGGAAAACCTACTTATTTTCATATCCGTGACGGAAATGCCACAGACGAACAAGCTGTCCTACGGACCAAAAGTATTGTCCTGGAAATCAGAAAAGAAGGAAAAGCATTGGAAGGATTTCGGGTAGAACGTACCCGAGTGGATACCAATGGAGACCAACGAATTAATGATTTGGATGATCCCATAGAAGATCCATTCGCAGATGTCCCTTTCACCTTCCAAGAGCCAGGAAATTATCAAGTGGAACTCGAAATAACGAGCGTCTATGGGTGTCTTAGAAAAACCCTCCGAGAATTTTCTATACTCCCACATATAGTCGTCACCGAAGCAGGATATAGCACCTCCTTTGAACGAGAAACAAATTGGCTAGCCCATAGAACCTATGATCTGGAACCCGAAGAAGATGATAGATTCTCTGCCGAAGAAAGACCCAACTCCTGGACATGGGGAATACCAGGCGGAGATGCCATAGACAGAGCCTCCGACGGTGAAAAAGCCTGGGTTACGAATCTTGCAGGCGAGTACAAAAAAAACGAATCCTCCTGGGTATATACCCCCGAATTTGATATCAGCAGGCTGAGCCGACCCATGATTTCTTTTGATCTAATCTATGAATTTGATAGCCGAAGAGATGGCGCCGTCTTACAATATAGCTTGGATGGGGGAAGTCAATGGATCGTATTGGGAAATTATAGAGAGGGCCAGTCTACAGGACTTAACTGGTACCGACACGAATTGATATCCTCTGATCCCGGACAGCAAGCTGAACTCACAGCAGTAGAATATAAAACAGCCAATGTAGGGTGGTCTGAAGTAGTAGATCAGGGAGAATGGCAGCATCTTAGACACAAGCTAGATGTCATCCCCCCCGAAAAAAGAGAAAATATTAGGTTTAGATTTGCCATTGCCACCGATGCCGAAGGAGAATCTGAAGGAATAGGGGTTGATAATTTCTCCATTACAAACAGAAAAAGAAGGGTCTTTCTAGAAGAATTTGCCTCCGAACTGAGTGAAGAATCTGGAAAATTTCACAGCGATATTGCAAACTATATAGATTCTAGAAGCCTAAGTGGAGAGAAAAACCTACTTATTAATACAGAAGATATCATCCATGTCTCTTATTATGTTCAACCTCGAGAACTGTCGGGTATAGATAGACTCTTTCAAGCATCCCCAGGTGATTTTACGGCCCGATCCTTATTTTATGGTGTGGGTACCGTTCCCTATGCCCTACTCAATGGGGGTGTATCCCTGAGTCAAGGAAGAGAAATAGATGCAGTCATTGAAGAAAATAACATCCCCTGGACAGAAAATGATCTGAACCTGCAAGCCCTCTACGAGGCTAAGATAAGTCTGGAAATAGAACTCCTAGATAGTCACTCATCAGAAATATCTTTTAAGGTAGATGCCATTCCTAATCCTGCCATAGGAGATATTCTACTCGGAGAACACAGGGTATATGTCCTCTTAGTGGAGGCCTCTGTGGACATAGAAGGAAAAAATGGATTGAAAGGATATAAAAATGTGGTCAGAAAAATAATGCCCAACGGCGCCGGCATCCCCTTCGACTTTGATGGCATCAAAGCACGATACTCACATATCATGGGTTGGGAAATTAGCTCAGGTGTGATCTCCGATTTTAATCAACTCAGTGGAATTGCCCTCATTCAATCTGTGTCTACCAAAGAAGTCTATCAGGTTGAAACCATAGAGGTTAAAGGAAAAAGACCCCTATCCAGGAGTATATCCCATGAATTTATAGAAGAAGAAGAATATCTAATCTATCCCAACCCCGCAGCAGATTATATCAACATCAGGGCACCCCAAAAAATAAATCTCCGTTCCCACCATATTCGAATCTATGATATGACGGGAAAAATCGTACAGGAAATCCTTGTTGAAAAAGATGTGCAAAATAGTCGTCTTCTCATAGGAGATGATTTGCCCAGTGGGACATATTATCTTTCTATTTCTAGGGATCAAAAACCTGTTCTTCTGAGGAAAATTATCCTGAGAACGGGAAATTGATTTTCTCTCCGAGCCTTCGTATTGCCAATCCCACAACATGGGGAAGTTCCTCCTTTCTCAGCGGGGGAAATTTTAGCATTTATAAATCTCCTCCCAAAATTAGATCATAATTTTTTACAGAAGTTTGATTCTATTTCATAAATTTGATTTCAATAATTAATTTCAATTCATAAATTTGTTTTGAGTAATCAATCTTAATCCCTTCCTAGATATGACTCCTTGTTTGCTTAGTATTAGAAGCTCATCGAAGCCTTTCCTTAGGTGTAGAAATATAATCTAGCGGAAGATGGAACCTATTTTAAAAGAGAACAAGGATAGATTTGTACTGTACCCGATAGAACACTCGGATATATGGGAATATTATAAGAAGGCAGAAGCTGCCTTCTGGACAGCCGCAGAAATAGATCTCAGCCAAGACCTACACGACTGGGAAAAATTAAATGAAGGAGAACGACATTTTATCCTCCACGTCCTAGCCTTCTTTGCTGCATCTGATGGGATCGTGAACGAAAATTTGGCAGAGCATTTCGTTTCAGAGGTCCAATATACTGAGGCAAAGTTCTTTTATGGATTTCAAATTGCCGTCGAGAATATCCATTCGGAGATGTACTCGCTCCTCATAGATACCTATGTCAAAGATCCCGCCGAGAAAAATAAACTCTTCCATGCCATAGAAACCATGGATTGCGTACGCAAAAAAGCAACCTGGGCACTCAGATGGATAGATAAAGGAAATTTTGCAGAACGATTGATCGCATTTGCAGCCGTAGAAGGAATCTTCTTCTCGGGATCCTTTTGTGCAATTTTTTGGCTCAAAAGCAGAGGGCTCATGCAAGGATTGGGTCTTTCCAACGAATTGATATCTCGTGATGAAGGCTTGCACTGTGATTTTGCTTGTCTCCTGTACAATGAGCATCTAGAAGAACGTCTCCCTGAGAAACAGGTAATAGGAATTATTCAAGATGCCGTCAATGTGGAGCAAGAGTTTGTTAGCGATTCGCTCCCCGTATCCTTGATTGGCATGAATGCCAAGGACATGTGTCAATATATTGAATTTGTGGCAGACAGGTTATTGACCGAACTCCGTTGTCCTAAGATCTATAATGCCAAGAACCCCTTTGATTTCATGGATATGATCTCCTTACCGGGGAAGACTAATTTTTTCGAGAAAAGAGTCTCCGAATATAAAAAGGAAGGCCTGAAAATTAAAAACTCTGGAAATCCAGATGGCTTTAGAATGGACGAATCTTTCTGATGATATCATGTTTGTTATAAAGCGGAGCGGTCGAGTACAATCTGTTCAATTTGATAAGATTACCCGCAGAGTCGAAGGACTCGCTGATGGACTCTCTCCCCAAGTGGACGTTGCCGGAATAGCTCAGAAGGTCATCCGAGGACTCTATGATGGTGTCTCGGTTCAAGAATTGGATGAAATGGCCTCCTGGACGGCCGCCATCATGGCAACCCGACATCCCGATTATGCCCGACTCGCCGCCCGTATCGCAATCTCTAATTTGCATAAACTGACCAGTAACTCCATCTATAATACCACCCGAAGACTCTATACCTACACAGATCCCAAAACACATAAAGCATGCCCACTGGTCTCCCAAAAGACCTATGAAGTGGTCAGAGAACATGCCAAGATTTTGAACGAAAAAATAAATTATAACCGCGACTTTTATTACGACTACTTCGGATTCAAAACCCTAGAAAAAGCCTACTTACTCCGAATCAATGGACAGGTCGTAGAACGACCCCAACATATGTTAATGCGTGTAGCCATAGGTATCCATGGACACAATATAGAACGGGTACTCGAAACCTATAACCTCATCTCCGAAAAATGGTTTATCCATGCCACCCCTACCCTCTTCAATGCAGGTACACCCCGTCAACAATTGGCATCCTGCTTCTTGCTGACCGTGAAAAAAGATAGCATATCCGGAATCTATGATACCCTCAAACAATGTGCCAAGATTTCCCAATCTGCCGGAGGAATCGGACTCAGTATCCATACCATCCGAGCAAAAGGTTCACAAATCAGAGGAACCAACGGTATATCCAACGGCATTGTTCCCATGCTCCGAAATTTCGACATGACAGCCCGATATGTGGATCAAGGAGGGGGCAAACGAAAGGGAAGCTTTGCCATCTATCTGGAACCCTGGCATCCCGATATCTTTGACTTCTTAAGCCTCAGAAAGAATCACGGAAAAGAAGAACTCCGAGCAAGAGACCTCTTCTATGGCTTGTGGATCCCAGACCTCTTTATGAGAAGAGAAGAAAGGGGGGAAATGTGGTCGCTGTTTTGTCCCGATGAGGCCCCAAAGCTTTGTGATCTGCACGGAGATAGCTTCACAAGGCAGTATCTCAAATACGAAGAACAAGGAGTGGCACGCAAAACCGTCTCTGCCCGAGCCCTCTGGCGAGAAATCATGACTGCCCAAATAGAAACAGGGGTACCTTATATCTTATATAAAGATGCTGCCAATGGAAAGTCTAATCAAAAAAATATAGGAACCATACGATCCAGTAATCTGTGTGCCGAGATTATAGAATATAGTTCGCCAAATGAAGTGGCAGTTTGTAATTTGGCTTCCCTATCGCTCCCGAAATTTGTTCGGGAAGAGAAACAAGATTTTGATCATCAAAAATTGTTTGAAGTCACACAAGTGGTGGTCCGAAATCTCGACCGAAGCATCGATATTAACCAGTACCCCGTACCTGAAGCCAGAAATTCCAATCAGGTCCATCGCCCACTTGGCGTAGGGGTTCAGGGATTGGCTGATGTCTTCCTAAAACTGAGATACCCCTTCGACTCCCCACAGGCCCGCCAACTCAATAAAGAAATCTTTGAAACCCTCTACTTTGCAGCCATGACCGCCTCTGTGGACATAGCTATGAACGGAGAACCCTACAAAGGATTTGAAAGCTCCCCCCTTGCCAAAGGACTTTTCCAATTTGACCTCTGGGAAGGAGAAGTCAAGCACTCGGGACGATGGGATTGGGAGGGTCTAAGGGAAAGGGTCGTAAAATATGGTGCCAGCAACTCCCTCTTGATGGCCTTGATGCCCACAGCCTCTACCTCACAGATCCTAGGGAATAATGAATCCTTTGAACCCTTCACATCCAATGTCTATGTCCGTAGGGTCTTATCGGGAGAATTTATCGTAGTAAACAGATATTTGCTCCAAGATCTAAATAAATTAGGCTTGTGGAAAGAATCCATGCGACATAGAATTATGCAGGCTAACGGATCCATTCAGCAAATTCCAAATATCCCCGAGGATGTCAAACTCCTCTACCGAACCGTTTGGGAAATACCACAAAAAGCCATCATAGATATGGCCGCAGATAGAGGGGTCTATATATGCCAGTCCCAGAGTATGAATATATACCTAGCCAACCCTACCCAAAATCAACTCACCTCTATGCATTTCTATGCCTGGAAAAAAGGATTGAAAACGGGCATGTACTACCTGAGAAGCCAACCCTCCGTAGACCCTATTAAATTCACGGTGGATAAAGAAATGATCTCAAATAGTAATGGTAATGGTAACCACGTTGCAAGTAACGGCTCTTCCGCTTGTAGTATAGACGATGAACATTGTATCTCCTGCAGCGGCTAAGTCTGTCAAGGCGCCCCCCCCAACCAAGGCTGAGTTCCTGAACAAAAATAAGGAAACTCCCCCGTCACCGCTTCGTCTAAAAAATCCGGTCCGAATAGTTACGGCGGCTTCTCTTTTTGATGGACATGATGTGGCCATCAATATTATGAGAAGAATCATCCAAGCTTCGGGTGCTGAGGTGATTCACCTGGGACATAATCACTCGGTACAAGACATCGTGGACGCTGCTATTCAGGAAGATGTGCAAGCGGTAGCCATCACATCTTATCAAGGAGGACATATGGAGTTCTTTAAATACATGTATGATTCCTTTCAAGAAAAAAATGCAGGACATATTCAGATCTTCGGCGGGGGCGGCGGAACCATCCTTCCCAAAGAAATAGAAGAACTCCACGCCTACGGCATTACCCGAATTTATTCCCCTGATGATGGAAGAAAACTGGGCTTACAAGGGATGATTGATGATATGTTGCGTCGGGTAGACAAGCCACTTCCCGTACCCGCTCTGCCTTCTATAAAAAAGCTGTCTCAAGCGAAAGATGTTGAGCTATCCCGATATATTTCTTGCATAGAAAATGACCTGAAAGACTTTCAGACATATAGAAAAAGTCTGAAAACGGGAAATGAAAATAAAGATGCCCTCGTCCTGGGTCTGACCGGAACAGGGGGCGCAGGGAAGTCCTCCATAGTAGACGAATTGATCCAACGATATGTTCGGGATTTTCCTAAAAAAAGAATAGCCATCTTATGCGTGGACCCCTCTCGACAAAAAACAGGAGGTGCCCTCCTAGGAGATAGAATTCGCATGAATTCTATCTATGTTGAACAAGTCTATATGCGATCCTTAGCCACACGCAGAGCCCACGCAGCCTTGCCTAGTCAAATAGATGATATCTTAAATCTCTTCAAACTAGCTCGGTTTGATCTCATAGTTCTAGAATCCTCAGGGATCGGACAATCAGATACAGAAATCGTGAACCATGCCGATATCCTCATGTATGCCATGACCCCAGAATATGGTGCCGCAACCCAATTGGAAAAAATTAATATGTTGGATTATGCCGATCTGGTCATTATTAATAAAGCCGAACGACGAGGCGCACAGGATGCATTGCGAGATGTGAAAAAACAGTATATACGAAATCACCATCCCGTTGAGGAAGACGTGAAAATCCCCGTCTACGCCACCATCGCATCCCAATTCAACGACTCAGGACTCAATAACCTCTACCAACACCTTCTGCTGCTCCTCCCAGGGGAAGAAGGGAACAAAAAGAAGGGCCCCGTTAAGAAAAAAGACCTGCCTCCCAGTGCTACCCAAAGCATACATAGAATCCTCTCCCCCAATAAGATCCGATATCTCTCCGAAATAGCAGAGACCGTAAGAGAATACAATACCCATGCCCGAAGTCAATCCGAACTTGCACAAGACTGTTATGTTCTAAACAAAAGTCTTTCCCTCCTCTCCAAACCCGAAGAAAAAGCACCCCTAGAAAAGATCCTAAAAGAAAAGAAAGCACGTCTAAGTCCAGAAAATTGGGAAAAAATAAATACCTGGGAAAAACAAAAAAAAGCTTATCAAGAACCCTTTTTTAGTTATTTGGTCCGGAATAAAAAGATTCAGGTACCCACGCATAGTACCTCATTATCCCAAATTCAGATTCCTAAGATCTGTGTCCCCAATTATGAAGGATGGGGAGATATCTTGGCTTGGCAACTTCAGGAAAATTTCCCGGGTGAATACCCCTATACCGCAGGGGTCTTTCCTTTCAAACGTACCCAGGAAGACCCCACGCGAATGTTTGCCGGAGAGGGGGGACCCGAACGAACAAATAAACGCTTTCATTATTTATCTCAAGAGGTTTCCTTTGCCAGACTGTCTACGGCCTTTGATTCGGTTACCCTATACGGTGAGGATCCTCATACCCGACCCGATATCTATGGGAAAATAGGTAATGCGGGTGTGAGTGTCTCTACATTGCAGGCAACTAAAAAGCTCTACTCGGGCTTTGACCTCTGTCATCCCCAAACCTCTGTCTCCATGACGATCAATGGACCCGCTGCCACCCTCTGTGCCTTTTTTATGAATGCAGCCATAGATCAAGCATGTGAAAAATATATCCGCGAAGAGGGACTTGAAGAAGATGTCCGAAAAAAAATAAAGAAAATCTATCAAGGACAACAAATCCCTGAATACAAGGGTGAACTCCCCAAAACACATAATCAACTAGGGTTGATGCTTCTAGGGATAAGTGGAGATCAGGTCCTACCCCAGGAGATCTATCAAAGAATCAAATCCCAAACCCTCCAAACTGTCAGAGGAACCGTCCAAGCCGATATTCTCAAGGAAGATCAAGCACAGAATACCTGCATATTCAGTACCGAATTTTCCTTGAGATTGATGGGAGATGTACAGCAATATTTTATCAACCAGGGGATCAAGAATTTCTATTCTGTATCTATTTCCGGATATCATATTGCTGAAGCAGGAGCTAATCCGATCACACAACTAGCCTTCACCCTGGCCAATGGCTTTACCTATGTGGAATATTATAGATCTCGGGGCATGGATGTGAACGATTTTGTTCCTCATCTTTCCTTTTTCTTTTCCAATGGAATAGATCCCGAATATGCTGTCATAGGCCGTGTCGCTCGACGTATTTGGGCAAAGGCTTTACGGGAAAGATATGGGGGCAATGACCGAGCCCAAAAGTTGAAATACCATATTCAAACCTCCGGACGATCTCTTCACGCACAAGAAATCTCCTTTAATGATATAAGAACTACCCTTCAAGCCCTTATGGCTGTGTATGATAATTGCAACTCACTCCATACCAATGCCTATGATGAAGCCATTACCACACCTACAGAAGAGTCTGTTCGTAGAGCCATGGCTATACAACTTGTGATTAATAAAGAATTAGGTACCGCTAAGAATGAAAACCCCCTACAAGGATCCTTTCTGATAGAAGAATTGACCAATTTGGTGGAAGAAGCGGTTCTGAGTGAATTGGAAAGAATAAGTGATAGAGGGGGGGTCTTAGGTGCTATGGAAACCATGTATCAGCGAAACAAGATACAGGAAGAAAGCCTGTACTATGAAAAGTTAAAGAATAGTGGAGAGTACCCCATCATTGGAGTCAACACCTTTCTCTCCTCAGAGGGTTCACCTACCCTTATCCCTGAAGAGGTCATCCGTGCTACTGAAGACGAAAAAAAGGATCAGATCCAAGAATTGCATGATTTTCAATCCTTTCACAAAGAGAAGGCAAGTATTTATTTGGAAAAACTACAAACGACAACATATCAAGGTGGAAATATCTATGAAGAACTCATGGAATCTGTGAAATATTGCTCCCTAGGACAAATTACACATGCCCTCTATAGATTGGGCGGACGGTATAGACGAAGTATGTGAAAAACCCCTGGCGATCAGATATATGAAAAAGAAGCAACTTCTGAAAGCCACCACCGTCATGGGTATAATCCATAAAGGAGAAACCGTGCTGGGGGCAGACGGCCAAGCTACCCTAGGAGACTGCGTACTCAAAGAACAGGTACAGAAGGTGCGCAAGATCAATAAAGGTAAAATCTTAGCAGGCTTTGCAGGATCCACCGCAGATGCCCTTAGCCTCCTGGACCGATTTGAAGAAAAACTCCATAATCATCAAGAAAACCTTAAAAGATCTGCTGTAGAATTGGTCAAAGACTGGAGAACAGACCGATACTTGCGCAGATTGGAAGCCATGTTAGTGGTCGCAGATACCCAAGATCTCCTCTTAATATCCGGAAATGGAGATGTGATGTCATTAGAGAATAATATTGTTTGTATCGGTTCCGGCGGACAATATGCCCGAGCCGCGGGAATAGCACTAAAAAAGCATGTCCCAGACCTCTCTGCCGAAGAAATTGTTAAGACAAGTCTCCAAGTTGCTGCGGATATTTGCATCTATACGAACCACCATTTTGTCATAGAAAAGCTTGAATCTCCAGAGTAGACCCCCGTCTATTCCCAAGCTGATCGTACTCCTCGGTGCCACAGGAACAGGAAAAACCCAGGTGGCCCTCCAGATCGCTAAAAGAATGAATATGGAGATCCTCTCCGTGGACTCCAGACAGGTCTATCAAGAAATGTCCCTCGGAACCGCACAACCTCCCCCCGAAGAACAAGATGGAATCAAGCACCACCTAATCGGATCCCAACCCCTGAGCCAGACCCTTTCTGCGGGACAGTTTTCCGAAAAGGCACACGAAAAACTCAAATCCCTGATCCGGCGTCAAAAAAGAATTCTGATCGTTGGAGGAAGTGGATTCTATATCCAAGCTCTTTGTGAAGGACTCCCCAAAATCCCTCAAGCCCCATCTGAAATACGAAAAAAATGGGAAGAAAAATTGAAAACCCAAAAGGGAATAGAAGAACTCAAAAAATTCCTACACCAGCACGATCCCATCTTCTGCCAGAGAACAGATGAAAAGAACCTAAGAAGATGGGTCCGAGCTGCCGAAGTCATAGAGGTATCCGGGCGCCCCTTCTCTTCCTTCCTAGAAGAGAAGGGGCGCCTAAGAACCCCTCAGCAAAACTTCAGAACCTTCAAAATAGGACTCAAAATGAATAGAAAAGAACTATACGATCGCCTAAATAAACGGGTGGATCACATGATAAATAAAGGACTAGAAAAAGAGGTCAAAAAATTGCTCCAACAGAAAATCCATATCCCACCCACCATCGGATACCAAGAATGGACACAATATTTTGAAGGCAAACAATCCCGAGAAAAAACCATAGACCTCATCAAACAAAAAACTAGACAATATGCCAAACGACAAATTTCATGGTTCAAACGAGATAAAAATATCCGATGGTTCTTCCCCCATGAAATAGAAAACATGATCAACTGCCTCAAACACGAAATGAACCCTTAAAAAATCAACCTATGTTCAAACGAATTCTCATCATTAGCTATTACTGGCCACCAAGTGGTGGGGGGGGCGTACAACGATGGTTGAAACTCAGTAAATACCTACCCAAATCCATAATACCTGTCATCTATACCCCCTCTAATCCTCCTTTTGTGATAAAAGATACAAGTCTGCTCAGGGATATCCGTCCCCACATGGAGGTCTGGAAAAAACCCATTAAACAACCCCACAGATGCCTCTTCAAAAAAAAAATCAAAGCATATCAGGGCGTTCAGCAAGGTCACCCACTGATCAGATTCCTAGGCGCTAATCTTTTTATTCCCGATAGTAAAATCTTGTGGAAAAAAGATAGCCTTAACTTCCTCCTAGGGCAGTTGAAAAAAACACATATAGACCTCCTAATCAGTACCGGACCCCCACATAGTATGCACCTCCTAGCTGAAGAGATTAAAAAAAAGACCAAGATCCCTTGGATCGCAGATTTTAGAGATAACTGGACCGACTGGGAAGTTATACAGGAACTTCCCCTCCTGCCCCTGATTCGACGAAGACACCATAAACTAGAAAAAAGAGTCGTACAAACATGTGATGGACTCATCACGATAAGTCCAAACTGGAGCCAAAAATTTCGAGAAAAAGGAGCCCAAAATGTGTTCAACATGCCCAATGGATTTGACCCCGAAGATATTCCAAATCCCTTTCCCAAGGCCCCCAAACAAAAATTCCGACTAGTCCACATGGGCATGCTCAACCTGAAAAGAAGCCACTCCTTTTGGAAAGCCCTGAATTCCCTTATGAACTCCTATCCGGAAATAAAAACAGAATTGGAAATCACCCTAGGTGGAGAGATAGCAGAAGATCTAAAAGACTTCCTATACCAAGAGTCAGATCTCTATGAAAAGGTAAAATACATAGGTTATGTGAAGCATCAGGAAGTCTTTAAAAACTATGCCCAAGGACATGTAAATCTCGTCTTCTCCCATACGGGAAAAGATGCCCAAGGACATATCCCGGGTAAACTACTTGAATGCCTCGCCATACCCCGACCCCTACTCTTCCTCGGAGACCCACAAGGAGATGCTAGCCAAGTCCTAAACAAATATCCCAACCCATACATCCATATAACCCAACTCCATCAGGTGCAGGATATCCAGCATGCTCTTCTAGAACTCTTCCAAAAACGCCATACGAATATCTCAACCCAAGCCATAGAAAATCTAAAATCCTATAACAGACAATATCAAGCAGAAAATCTTGCCAGGTGGATAAATAATATCCAGAAGCCTAAGACCTAAGAGCCTCTACCCCATACATAGGTTTTCCTTCTATAAAAGCTAACATGGCACCCCCACCTGTAGAGATATGCGTCGCCCCTGCCTTTCCCAAAATAGATCCAATAGCAGCTATTAAATCTCCACCCCCCACCAAAGAATATCTTCCACGTCTTGTGATTTCTTTGATTAGCTCTGCCATATAGCGGGTGCCTCGCGAAAAAGGAGAAATCTCAAACATACCCATAGGACCATTCCAAATCACCGCCCTAGCCTGCCGAATATGATCGGCAAACCGAGATAAACTTTTCTCACCTATATCCAAACCATATTCTCCATCTGGAATATCATAAAGCGGTCTGAGAAAAGTATCTGTATTTTCCCGAATCTCCCGTGCTGTCACGATATCCACAGGCAAAATAATCTCCTTACCCGTTTTTTGAGCATGTGATAGCAAATCACGAACCAAGCCTACAGATTCTCGTTCCAACAGAGAAGAGCCTACACGACCCCCCGTAGCATAAGAAAAAGTATATACCATTCCACCTCCCAACACTAGGGTATCTACCCGATCCAGGAGACGTTGAAGTAAAAGGATCTTATCCGATACCTTGGCACCCCCTACAAGTGCTAATTTCTTAGCATGGGAATTCTTTAAAGCATGTCCAATCGCCTTCATCTCCTCTTCTAATAAATAGCCCGCTAGGTTATCCTGAAAGAATTTTGTAATCCCCACATTGGATGCATGCTTACGATGGGCATTCCCAAATGCATCATCTACGAAAACATCTCCAAGTCGTGCCAGTTCCTTCGCAAAGCCCGACTCATTCTTCGTCTCATCCTCGTGAAAACGAAGATTCTCCATCAACAGAACCCCTTTGGCAGGTAAATCTAAAGACCTTTGATGAGCCTCCGTACCTATACAAGAAGAACAAAAAGATACCCGACGCTTCCAAATTTCTTCCAAACGGCGAGCTACCCCTTCCAAACTGTATTTGGGATCTATCCCCTTGGGTCGCCCTAAATGACTTATTAAAAGAATCCGAGAACCTTCATCTTCCAGAATACGATCAAGTGTAGGAAGACTCCGAATCAACCTTGTACTATCCAATATTTCCCCCTTGGAATCTAGAGGAAGATTGAAATCTACCCGGACCAATACCCTTTTCTGGGAAAAATCGTAGTCCCGTATGCTTGGAATTAGCATAGGTCTTGGGATAATCTTTGCGGAAACCTCGTCTCCCGCCTAAGGGCCCGACGGATCCGATCATTCAAGGTTCTGCCCAAAGCCACCTCAGGAAAAAGATCCACCAAAATCCAATCTGCCGACATCTGTTCTATCCTGTGAAGTACCTCAAACCATTTTTGAGAAGCCTCTTCTAAATCGCCCCTGGGCGAAAGAACAAAACACCGATCTGCCGGAATATCTGTGTACAACTCTTGAAAAGAAATAACCACCGAGCGTTCAATAGGATAACGCGAAAGTAAAGAAGGAATAGAACCTAAAACCAAAGACTTCCCAAGAGGTGCATAATGATGTGCCATCCCACCCGGACTTGCCAAATGTACTGAATCCGCAAGCTCCACAGAATATCCTAAGACCTCCTCCAATTCTTCCGAGGTCAAGGACCCCAATCTATATATGCAAACCTTATCTCCCAGCATACCCACAACCGTGGATTCCAAGCCCTTCTCCGCCTTGCCTCCTTCCAGGACATATGAGATCTTCTCTCTAAGACTAGGATGAATATGTTCTGCCAGGGTAGGACTCAAATGACCCGATAAATTTGCACTAGGCGCTACTAAGGGAGAAGATAACTCGGAAAGTAAAGCTTGTGTCCTAGGATGAGAAGGAACCCGTACGGCTACCCGAGGAAGACCCGCACATACCACCCTCGGCACCTGAGCTGTTTTGGGAAGTAAAAGGGTCAAAGGCCCCGGCCAAAAAATATCAGATAACTTACGAAGGGGAGATGGAAAAGATGAAATCCAAGTCCCATCCTCCAAAGAACTTGGACTCCCAACATGAACGATCAAAGGATTTTGAAAAGACCGACCCTTAACCCTAAAAATATTGTGAATGGCTTTTTCTTGACGAATATCAGCTGCCAAGCCATACACGGTTTCAGTAGGAATGGCTACCAAATTACCCTCCCTCAATAGAGCAGCAGCTCTTAATATATCCCTCCCTTGATCAGACATAGCACCCGAATCTGAAAGCAAAGACCCCTTTTTAAACATCCTCCTCATATTGAAAAGGCATCTTCATCAAAAGGGTAGAAGCCTCCTCTACAGAAAGCGTTCCTTTGAAAATACGATATAAAAACTCGGGAATTACGCACCGAATATTATAATATTTCGCCAAGCGAACCACCAATTCTGTCGTCCTGACACCCTCTGCGACCTCTTTCATAGAAGCGATGATGTTCTTTAATTTCTCCCCACGAGCCAAAGACTTGCCTACCGAAAAATTTCGACTATTGGGACTAAAAGAGGTTGCGATCATATCTCCAATCCCAGCCAACCCTACAAAAACCCGAGTATAGGCACCTAAGAGACGACCTATGGAAATAAGATCAACCAAGCTGCGACTGATTAATAAAGCCTTCGCATTATAACCCAAACTCAGCCCTTCTAAAATACCCGTCCCAATTGCGACAATGTTTTTAAGTGCCCCACAGAGCTCTGTGCCTACCAAATCATGGGCCCCATAAACCAAGAAACGATCATTCTTTAATAAATCCTTCCCTTCCCGAATGACCTCATCAAACTCAGAAGCTACAACTGTGGCAGCAGGTTGATGCGAAGCTATCTCCGAAGAAAGATTAGGACCCGACATACAACCGACCCTAAGTACAGAGGTCTCCTCCCGAATCACCTGAGACATGGTCCTTAGAAGTTCTTTGGGCAAAGGGGTCGCCGCGGAAGGATCTTCCGAACCAATATCTAAACCCTTTGTCCCATGGATTAGAATATGAGAAGGACCCAGAAAGGGAGAAAATTTACGAATCACCTCCCGAAAAGCATAAGAAGGAACAATCGGAAAAATGACAGAACACGTGGAAGCCACCTCTTCCGGGGAAGAAGTAACCGAGATATTATGAGACCACTCAGCCTGATCTATCCCAGGTTCCTGAAGAATACCCTCCCGTAAAAATCGAGAAGAAGAACGAACATATAGACGAACCTGAACCCTCCGAGCCAACAAATTCGCCACAGCCAAGCCAAACTTCCCCCCACCCAAAACCCCAACACACCTAGACATAAGACTCTAATTCATAACCTTGTAGACGATTGTGATAGTAAAACAAACAGCTCATATCTTCTGTAACGATATCTCCTTTTTTATTCCTCTTCAGCGGAAGACGAGCATGAAAACTCCCACAGTTCTTGATCCCATCCAGAAGAAACTCATCCAGAGATGCTGAAAAACGTCCATCACAAAAAATCTTGTTCTCTTTCTGTAAAGCCTCTAAGCTTTTCCGAACCTTATCAACAGACTCTTGAAAAACCTTGAATTCAATAAATAACTCTCCCTCATCCAGACGAAAAATATCATACATGTTCGCACGTTTGTACTTCTTTTGTAATAGCTCAAAAGCAACAAAAGCAACCACATGACTTGGAAGAACATGATTGTGTGCATGAAGAACAGAAACTAATTTCCGTTCCAACAGACGTGTGTACTGAGACTCACGTTGACCATCTGCCGTAATCTTAGCTTGCGAAGAAAGAAAATAGTTATTGATATCTACCAAATTCCCTCGCTCATCCAAACTATCCCCTTTCTCATTTACCTTATTCCCTAAAACATCCATAGGATCGCCCAACCTAATGATCATACCCAATTGACCAGTCAATCCCCTCAGAATACATTTGATCGCCCCAAAAAAATTTAACTTGACCCTTTTACCCGTATAATAATGCTCCTTACCCTTTTGTCTTAGATAATCCCGAATAGATGAAGAGGCTTCTAAGACAAAAGGATAGTTTAGAACCATGGGAACAATAAATATCTTCTGAGAACTACCTGCTTGCAATAACTCCCGCTGTGCCGTTATAACCGTACCCAATAAACCCAATTTGAGTCTTGCTTCAATATCACCTGAACGAGAACGGGTACCCCCTGGAAAAAAGACCGTGTGGCAACCATATTTGATGACCTCCTTTGTATAAACTTGAATGGTGTTCAAATAAAGTGGATTCTTCCGTCTTCTATCTATCTTGTAGGCACCCAGACGATTCATGAAATGTCCAAGAAATTTTGAATTGAAAAGATTTAGACCTGCCCCATATGCCAAAGGAGGAACTCCTACCGCATGTGCCGCAAGACCCACTAAAACCGAATCCAGATTGCTAATATGGGTGGGTAAAAAGATAACCGTTCCCCGACGAGACAAATTACGAACCTGATTCGATTTGCCAAAGATGGAAAAATGTCTATGCTTCTTATGCCCATCCCAAACCCCCTTTCGGGAATTCCGCCAGTTCAGAATATGAAGCATGCGATCTAAAAACGCGTAAAACTTAACAACCCCGAAATAATACCTAGGGCGAAAATGTCCCAAAATCTCCCGAACATACCGAGAAACAATCTTCCGCAATAAGACCCGAGCACGTTTCCCCTTTTGATCCTCAGGCAAGCCACTCATATTAATTAAATGACGCTCTATCCCTTGCCAAAAAGCAATGTCCCCCCGTGGATCTACCGACCACGAAAAACGTCTAATACGAATCTTCTCCTTATGAACAGTTAACTCTATCTGGGCAATTAAATTCTCCTGAGAGGTCTGCGACAAAACATGCTCGCAAATAGAGTCGGTTACCGACTTCTTAAAGGTTCTCCTGGCCCTCGTAAAACGAAGAATAGGCCAATGCCTCCAATCAAAAGATTCCAGCCTTTCTCCTACCTTTGAATCCATACTGTAGGGCCCAAAAGGAAACCAAACCAATTCTGCAAAAACACGAACAGAATACAAACAAGGGACCCA
>JAPOQI010000146.1 GCA_026710765.1 Cytophagales bacterium
AAGCGACATCTGCTTTGATGAAATTCTTTTGAAAATCGCTATGTATCACACCTGCGGCATCCCAAGCGGTGGCAGACCTACGGAGAGGCCAGGCTCTAAGTTCTTGAGGACCTGCTGTGAAGAAGGTAATTAGATTCAAATATTTATAAGCCGTCCGAACAAGTACATCTAAACAAGGTGCCTCTAAATGATAGGCCCTTAGAAATTCCCTACGCTCTTCGGGAAGCAATTCTAAAAGCTGTGCTTCCAGGGAACTACTCAACAGAACCACAGGAGAAGATTCTTCTTTTATATCTTTCTTCAATGCCTCTACATGTGCATTCCCTGAAACAACATCTTTTTCATGCACATTGGCTACGTAGACTAGGGGTTTCAGACTGAGTAAAGATAAGGCACTGATAAGTTTTTGATCATGGGCAGAAAGGTCTAAAAGGCGGAGAGACCGTCCTTCTTCCAATTCTTTTTGGAGGCTTTTTATCAAGCTCATTTCCTCTTTGGCCTTACCATTCTTCCCGGCCTTGAGTAGTTTTTCCAGTTTGCTATGTCGCTTGCTTAGCATCTCTAGATCTTTCAATTGAAGTTCTGTTTCCACCACATTTCTGTCTCTAACGGGATCTACCTTTCCTTCTATGTGGATAATATTCTCGCTGTCAAAGCATCTGACCACATGTACAACAAGCGATACCTCCATAATGTGCGAAAGGAATTGATTTCCCAATCCTTCTCCTTGATGAGAACCCCGCACCAAACCTGCAATATCTACGAGCTTCACAACAGAAGGAACTACCTTTTCAGGCTGTACAAGCCGCTCTAGAACAGACATGCGAGGATCCGAAACAGGTGCCAAACCCCGATTGGGCTCTATCGTGCAAAAAGGAAAATTATCTGCCACCACCTTCTGACCCGAAGCAGCAGAAAACAAGGTAGACTTACCTACATTGGGAAGGCCTACAATGCCACAAGACAGCGTCATAACCCAAGCTAAAAGTCCTAGCGTATATAGTTTTATCCCTATACCGGGAAATTCATCATTTTAATATTCTCGGCCCCCCTCTCTTCTCTCCCGATCTGAAGGAGGAATCTCACCACCATAAATTTCATCCTTCACATGAAGAACTGCACGGGTCAAAGCCTCCGAAAATTTTGAAAAATCCTCTTTATACAAAAAAATCTTGTGCTTTTCGTAGGATGGAGATGAGCCTCCATCCGGACGCCGTCTGCTTTCCGTGATGGTTAGGTAATAGTCCTTTGACTTCGTTTCCTTAATATCAAAAAAATATGTGCGCTTTCCAGCCCTGACCCGTTCTGAATACACTTCCGAGTTTCCTCTATCTTTGTTTTCCACTTCTCTTATTGTCTATCTTTAAATACGCTAACTTATATTCCCAGCTCCTTTCTCAATGTCTAAACATGTCTGGGCTTCTGCCAGCAACTTAGGGTTTTTCATGTGGGCATGCAAATCAAATTACATTTTTTATTAATCTCTTCCCTAAAATCTGTCAAAACCTTATCTAAAACCCTATTCCACACCTGGGTATTATGTGTATGCAAAGTCTGGGATTGCCTTTTGATGAAATAGACCAGGCAATTATATCTTTATAAATCAGATATTTACGTTCTTAACACGTTCATGAAAGTAGATTATTTTCGGTAGTTTCCCGTTTTCTTTCAAAGAACGGAAGTGATAATGCATGCACATATGAACCACGTATCTCTATTGGTGCAGGGAAAATAGTATGAGGAGGCGAAAATTGACCCATGTATTCAGCTATGTCTTGGGAATTTTATGTTGCTCTGTGGGATTCTATGATCTGCAAGCTCAAGGGGGGACCCTGAATGGGAGGGTATTAGAAACTTTATCCAAAAAACCTGTTCCTTTTGTGAGTTTGCTTTTGAAGGGAACCTCTATGGGTACGATCACGGATGAGAATGGATATTTTATCTTGGAAAATGTTGAACCTGGGGTATATAGCGTGGAAATAACTTGTGTAGGATATGAGAAGCAGACGAAATATGATATAGATCTGAGTAGGGGAAGGGTACGGAAGTTGGACATCTTATTAAAACCCTCTTCTACGGATCTGGAAGAAATATCCATCACATTTGATAGGGAATCTTTTTTCAAAACAGATGAATCCCCCACCTCAGCATATAACATAGGGGTTAATGAGATAAGGAGAATGCCAGGGGGGAATAGGGATGTCTCAAAGGTTATTCGTTCTTTACCCGGGGCCTCTTCTACGCCTTCCTTTCGAAATGATATTATCATTCGGGGGGGATCTCCTTCTGAGAATAGTTTCTACATAGAAGACATCCCTTTACCCGTTTTGAATCATTTTCAAACCCAAGGATCTTCGGGCGGACCCCAGGGGATTTTGAATGTAGATCTTCTTTCTGAGGTTCAATTTTATTCGGGTGCTTTTCCTGTCCATAGGGGTGGGGCTGCGAGTTCTGTTTTTGATTTTTATTACAAGGAGCATGGAGATCGCTGGGGCGCCTCTCTGACCCAAGGAGCTAGTGATTTTGGTTTATTGATAGAGGGACCTACGGGTGATAGATCTGGGCTTTTGTTTTCCTTCAGACGTTCTTATTTACAATTCTTACTCCCTATTTTAAAGCTTCCTTTTATCCCCACCTATAATGATCTTCAATTTAAATATGAGCATACATCGGCTAATGAGAAGCATAAGTTGAGTCTCGTAGGTGTGGGGGGATTGGACGATTTTGCCTTGAATGAGGAGGTAGTGGATGGGATTACGGATCCTGATGAGATAGAGGCTAGTCTCTTGATTTTAGAAAATGTACCCATCAATCAGCAGGAACATTATACTACGGGGATTAAATATGAATACTTTCACGGGAAGGGTAAAATTAGAACTATACTGAGTCGATCTCAGCTATGGAATCAAGCATATAAATATCAGGACAACGATGAGAGTCGGGAAGAAAATTTGAGATTAAATTACGGGTCGCAAGAGCATGAAAATCATCTCCGTATGGAGGGCTATCATGTCGTGGGACCCTGGAATTTGACCTATGGATGGAATTATGAATATGCTGTCTTTTCAACAGATATTTTTGCCAGGGTCTTTTTGCAAAGACAGGTTATTGATTTGGAAGAGGAAGCGAAAATAGATCTTCATAAGGTAGCCTTATTTGGACAAGTGAGTCGGAACTTTTTTCGCAAACTTACCTTCTCAGCAGGATTGAGGGCAGACGATAATAATTTCACAAATCCCCGATTTTCGCGAAGATCTATCCCTGCTTTATCTCCCCGAATATCGGCCTCCTATCAGTTCAATAATAGAGTTTCTTTGAATGCCAATGCAGCATTTTATCATCAACTCCCTCCTTATACCTCTTTGGGCTATCGGGAAAGAGGCGTATATGTGAATCAAAACGAAAATGTAGACTATTTTCGCTCCCATCATTTGGTGGCAGGTATAGGGGTCACGGGATGGGAAGCAAGTCGTTGGACCCTAGAATCCTTTTATAAAGGTTATACTGATTATCCCTTATCTGTCGCGAATGGGGTTTCGCTCGGGAATTTTGGTGCTGATTTTGGTGTTTTTGGAAACGAAGAGATTAGATCTTCTGCATATGGTCGGAGTCGGGGTTTGGAGATGCTGTTCCAGCAAAAATTTTATAGGGGCTACTACGGACTCATGACTTATACCTTCTTTACCGCAGAATTTAAATCTTCTTCCCCCGAAGCCTATACACCTTCTTCGTGGGACTATCGCCATGCTTCAAGTATTGTGTTTGGAAAACGCTTTGAAACCTATGGGACGGGGGTTAAGCAGAACTGGGAAATAGGAGGTCGTTGGCTTTATACAGGTCCAACACCTTATACTCCTTATGATGTTGATCAATCTTTGCTGAAGCCCCGATGGGATGTAGATCCTACACCCGTTTTAGATTATACACAGGTCAACTCTTTACGTTCGGGCCCCTTCCATCAGTTGGATCTACGGGTAGAATATAAATTGTATTTCCAACGATGGACCTTGACTACCTATTGGGATGTACAAAATGTCTATGCATATAGGGTGAGTGGTCAAGATAGTTTTACGGTCAAGAGGGATGAAAATAAAGTGCCCATAGAAGATCCCAATCGGGCGGGATATTATCAGCCCAGATACCTACCCAATAGAATAGGTACCCTCCTACCCACCGCAGGTATGATATTGGAATTCTAATTTTTTATACATAACCTTAGTAGGAACTGATATTCTTTGGGTTAAAAACTTGGGTCTTGGGATCAGAATATATCCAAATGGGTCTATCGCCACTCGGAGAAATCAGAAACTCTGGGAAGAAAAGACTATCATTAAGATTAAAATTCGTTTCTTCCATAAAAAATATGTAGGTATATGGGGAATGCTTTTAATTTTTCATTAACTTGTGAAGACCCTGTTTTGGGAGTGATTTGTTTGGAGATTCCAATGTATGATTTTTAACGTGGGTACATATCTAAGGGTTGGGTTCTGTGGACAGGATGTTTATTTAAAAATTTTTAAGCCATGAAAAAATATTTTCTCAGCTGTTTTTACGGAGTATGTTTGTTGTCTTTACTGATTTTTTATGCTTGTGGTGATAAGAAGACTTCGTCTTCGGGAGAGGGTGCGGAGTTTGATGAAGCGAAGAGGGATATGATAAACAGGGTAGATAAGGTAATCCATGACTTACCTCCTCCTTCGGAGATTCCTTTTATTTTGAAAGCCACAGGGGTAGAATACATCCATGGTATTGTGAATCCTCTGTCAAATGTGAATGCCTATTCTTCTGATACGGACGCTGCCTTGAACCTAGGTGTTTTGGCATGCGATATGAGTTATCTATCCTTCCACGGAAAGGCACAAAATGCCTTAGATTATTTTGAAGCAACCTATGAATTAGCAGATAAGGTAGGTTTGAATACGGCTCTTTTCAAAGATCTGGCAGAACGTTTTCGTGAAAACATCACAGATGTAGATACGATCACTGTGGTCACTAACGAATTTTTAGCTCGGGCAGAACGATTCTTGGAAGACCTAGATGAGCTGAATGCAGCCTCTTTAGCCTTGGCAGGCAGTTTTATAGAGGGACTCTATATTACCGCGAAGAGCATTGAAAATTATCCTCAAAAAGAAATCGTTACCGAGAGTGACAGAATACTTTTTCTCCCACTTATCAACATCTTCTTAGAGGAAAGGGTAGCTCTTCTGGACCTCTTGGC
This sequence comes from Cytophagales bacterium, assembly GCA_026710765.1. GTDB lineage: Bacteria > Bacteroidota > Bacteroidia > Cytophagales > JAPOQI01 > JAPOQI01. The sequence continues at coordinate 5,219 of JAPOQI010000146.1, forward strand.
CATGCTCAAGTCTATAGAGAGAAATGAGAAGGTCACCCGTCTGATTGATGATTTGGGCATCCTACGTTTGAAATATGATGAACTCTCTATGTACTTGGATGATGTAGACGGGGGGAGGATCAGTTTATCGGGTGAGAGTCCTATAGGACAGGTTGTTGAAGAAATTTCTCGAATACGACGTGAAACTGTCTCTATAGGAAAGCAGGGGGTTTGATTATTCATGGCTCTCTGAGGGATTAGATTGAGAGCAGTTTTCGGAAAAATGATTTGTTTCTATGGGAGAGAAACTCCTCAAGGCTATTCTTCAAATCTTGGTTGTTGTTGCCAAGGAGGAGGATGTAACCAAGGATGAACGGGAGGTCGTTAGGAGTTTTCTTCTTCAAAACGTCCATCACGGTGATGTAAATAAATACCTAGGCTTCTTTGATGAAGAGGCTAAAAAATTGCCAGATGAGATATCCCTGGAAGAGGCCAAGCTGAGTATAGAACGGGTCATCTTACCCCTGAATATGGAGATGACCAATGTTCAAAAGTCCGTTATTGTTATCAATCTGGTCCAGCTCATCGCAGCGGACGGCATTGTTACTCAACAAGAAGATGAACTCCTCTACTATGTAGGCCTACATTTCAACATGGATGAGAGTCTACTCAGGACGGTCAAGAATTTTGTGATAGAACGCCGAGTTAGTCATTTGGACATGCGCCAGATGTTGTTTATATCCTCGGAGAAGAATCCTAATTTCCACTGGGCAAAGCATATTTCCTATGAAGGCTTGATAGGACATATTGCCCTACTATGTCTTCCTTCCTATGGCGTGTACTTTATGAAGTACATGGGAGATAAGGAATTGTATTTGAATGGGGTGGCTATACGTCCCTATACTGCGCTGAACTTTGCACCCGGTAGTATTTTAAAAACTCAAACCGGAATTACCCTCTTTTATAGTGATGTGGTGGGTAATTTTCTATCCCGTCAGCTTAGGGATAACTACGTTCTATCAACCGATCACATTAGTTATGAATTTCCAAATGGGGATAAGGCCTTGAGAGACGTTCATTTTGAAGAAAGTTCTGGGAAGCTGATCGCCATCATGGGGATGAGTGGTTCGGGTAAGACCACCCTTTTGAATGTGCTGAATGGGATGGAAAGCCCAACCGAAGGACGGGTCCTCATCAACGGAATTGATATACACCGAGATGCGAACCGAATAGAAGGCGTTGTCGGGTACATACCCCAAGATGATCTCCTAGTGGAAGACCTGACCGTCTTTGAAAATTTATATTATTCCGCACGTCTTTGTTTTGGTCAGGCTACCCGACGAGATATTAAAAGTCGGGTGGAGCATGTTTTGAAAGACCTGGGTCTGGAAGAAATACAGGACCTGAAGGTAGGCTCACCCCTTCAAAAGACCATCAGTGGTGGGCAGCGAAAAAGGGTTAATATTGCCCTGGAGCTGATTAGAGAACCTGCTGTACTTTTCGTAGATGAACCCACAAGTGGCTTGTCTTCTCGGGATTCAGAACGTGTAATAGACCTCCTGAAAGAACTTTCTTTGAAGGGTAAGCTTGTTTTGACCGTGATACATCAACCCTCTTCAGATATTTTCAAAATGTTTGATAAGCTCCTGTTTTTAGACCATGGGGGTTATCAGGTCTACTATGGAAATCCGATTCGGGGCGTTACCTATTTCAAGGAAATGATGGATCGGGTGGATAAAGCCCATGGTCAGTGTTTGGATTGTGGAAATGTAAATCCTGAACAAATATTTGACATAGTTGAAAGCAAGGTGGTAGACGAGTTTGGGTATGAGACGAGCAAGCGTCGGGTGGGACCCGAAACCTGGGCTAGGTGGTTTAAGAAAAATCAAGGTATACGGGTAGAGGCAAAGCACATCCCCGTTGTATCCAGCCTCTCACACGTACCCTCAGCTTTTAGACAATTTTTTGTATATGTGTCTCGGGATGTTCAGGCTAAGCGGGCCAATTTGCAGTATCTCATCATGACCCTCGCAGCACCTGCTGTACTTTCTTTTCTTTTGGCTTCAGTTGTTCGTCATAGTCCGGAGGGAGAGTCTTATTCATTTTCGCTAAATGTGAATATACCTGCTTATTTTTTCATGAGTATTTTGGTAGCTCTTTTTCTGGGTTTAATGGTTAGTGCGGAGGAGGTGTTTAAGGATAAAAAGATTTTAAAACGTGAGATGTTTTTGAACCTCTCACGGAGGACCTACATACATTCCAAACTTTTCGTCTTGTTTTTTATATCGGCTGTCCAAACGATGATATATGTTTTGATTGGCGATTACATTCTTCATGTGGAAGAGATGACATTTTCCTATTGGATGGTTTTATTTTCGGTTTCTTGCTTTGCGAATGTTTTAGGATTGAATGTATCTTCTGCTTTCAATTCTATAGCCACAATATATATTACGGTTCCTTTGTTGTTGATTCCCCAGATCATTTTGAGTGGGACCATTGTCAATTTTGATCACCTACACCCATCCCTTTCAGATAAACGTAGGGTCCCGTGGATCGGAGAGCTTATGGCATCTCGTTGGGCATATGAGGCCTTGGTGGTGGACAAATATTTAGACAATCCCTTTATGAAGGATCTCTATCCTCATGATAGGAGGATCCATTTGGCAGAATATGAAATCTCTTATCGCTTGCCTACGATTGAAAGATATTTGGAAGAGGCTTGGAAATGGCGGGTATCTGTTTCCAAATTGGATGGTTCTGAGGATGGTTACGATACTTATGCCCACAACTTGCAGGTTGTTAAGAATGAATTAGCCAAGGATCTTTCTCAACATGGTTATGAAAATTTAGACGTTTGGGAGAAGTTGGAGCCAGATTCTTTTAATAGAAAAATCTATCATGAGACGGCAGGCTTCATCAGAGTTATGCGATCTCTCTCAACTGCAAGATATAAGAAGGCACGGAAAGAAAAGAAGGATTTTCTTAGTACCACAGGGTCCACACCCCAAAGAAAACTGAACTACGAACGTCTCCGGAAGAGCCACGATAACCGATATTTAGAAGGTATGCTTAAGGGAATCTCTTCTACGCTCCGCATCATAGAGGTGGATGGGTATTTGTATCCCAATCTATATCCGATTTATAGAAAACCTATCCCACAGCATATTTTTGATTTTCGCACACGATTATTTTATCCCGAAAAACATATCTTCAGATTTTTCCTCCCCACCCTTCACTTTAATGTATTGGTTTTGTGGTTCATGAGTTCTGTTTTGATCTTATCTCTGCTTTTTAATTTTCCATCTTTGTGTACTAGAATGATTTCACAGAAAGGTAGGAGATAGAATTTGGATAAGTAGAAAAAATGTCTAAGTTTAGGGTGGTTTTGGTTTTATAACATATTTCAAATTATGACTCGAGTAGGAAAAAAAGCACCGAATTTTTCAGCACCCGCTGTTGTTGGAGGAGGAGATGGGACCTTGGTTCCTGATTTTGGATTGTCCCAGTATTTGGGTAGGAAGGATGTTTTATTGTTCTTCTATCCCAAGGATTTCACCTTTGTCTGTCCCACCGAAATCATTGCTTTTCAGGAATCCTTATCCGAATTTGAAGAACGATCTACATCAGTTGTAGGCGTATCCACGGATACCGAAGAAACACACCTAGCTTGGTTGAAGACACCCCGAAAAGAAGGGGGTATAGAGGGCGTGACCTATCCCTTGGTAGCAGATACTGCCAAAACTATTTCCGCAGATTATGGTGTCTTGGGTGGAACGTATATTCCTTCTGAGACAGGGACATCTCATAGCTTCAAGGGCATACCCATTGCATTTAGGGGTACGTTTTTAATAGATAAAGAAGGTGTGATTCGACATGAGAGTGTCAATGATTTACCCCTTGGACGAAACATACATGAGTACCTACGTTTGATAGATGCCATGCATCATGTGGATGAATATGGTGAGGTTTGTCCTGCGGATTGGGCCAAGGGCGAGTCGGCACTCTCCCCGACCCGAGAAGGGGTTTCTAAATATCTGGCTTCTAAGTCTGGGTCCAAAAAATAGGGAGATATCCAGAAAAGGTGCTACTGTATAGGGTATTTTTCCTGATACTCCCCTTTTTCCTGCGATTTCCCTTTCTTTTTCCGAAACGCTTTCATTCTTTTTTAGAGGGTCGGGCTAGGTGGTCTCGTTCTGATTTTGAACGGGAGGCTTCATCTTTACCCTTAGGCTCTCTACGTATTTGGATACATGTTCCTTCTTTGGGTGAGTTGGAGCAGGTAAGACCCTTAATAGTTCTTTTGAAAAAGGAACATGATGTCTGTATCATACTGAGTTTTACCTCTCCTTCGGGTTATGAGAAGGGGAAAAATGATCCCTTATTGGATTTTGTCTTCTATCTCCCACCCGATATTCCTAAATACGATCGGCTCCTTTTTGATCTCTTGAAACCTGAGGTACTTTTGTTTATTAGACACGAACTTTGGTATGGACTCATTTGTGAAGCCAAGAAACGAAAAGTCTTGTGCATATGTGCAGCAGCCGTATTTAGGGAAGGACAAATCTTTTTTCATGCCTTGGGAGGGACTTTTAGAAAAATGCTCCAAGGATTAGATCAGATCTTCGTTCAGGATGAGAAAAGTCGGGAGAGATTGGGAGGTATTGGTATAGAGCATGTTGAAGTGGTGGGGGATACCCGGGTTGAGAAGGTTTGGAGAACCGCAGAAGAACCCTATCAGGATCAGGCAATGGAATATTTTTCCACCTCAGCGCCTGAGCGCCCCATACTCATTTTGGGAAGCCTCGGACAAAAAGATTGGATCCATTGTGCACAGATCTTGAAAGAAATACCCTTGTATAAATATGTGATCGTGCCGCACGATATAGATGAAAACTTTATGACACAGATAGAACATAGCTTGGGAGATTCTGTGATTCGTCATTCTCGTGTTTTGAACAAGGAGAATGTATGGGATAAGCATTTTTTGTTAATAGATTGCGTGGGAATTTTGTCCCGAATTTATCGGTATGGAGATGCTGCTTTTATAGGTGGGGGCTTTGAAGGACAGGTTCATAATGTATTGGAACCCGCTGTTTATGGTATTCCGTTGATGATAGGATATCATCAGGTGAACAGAAAAAAATTCATTGAGGTATCAGCACTTCAGGAAAGAAAAGGACTACTAAGTATTAAAACAGCAGAGGAATTTAAAAAAAATCTGATCAAATGGGCTCAAGATCCCCAAGAGAGAAAAAACCTCGGTCAGAAAAACAAAACCTATGTGAAGACAGAACAAAAGGGAAGTTCAGAGAAAATTATGAACTACATCATAGAAAAATTCCCAACAGTACAGAAATAGTACAAATAGGATGTAGTTCCAAGTTTGAATATTGTACCCAAGCGAAGACAGACATGTCGGATAAGATATCCGCTATATTAATTTCTCAATCCCCACCTACACAAGGAATTTCCCCCTATCAGGAAATGGGAGAGCGGTGTGGGGTACGGGTTCATTTTTGTCCTTTTATTCGTACAAAAGCCATCTCTGAAGAAGATTTCAAAAGCCATCTACAAAATCACAACATGGGAACGGGTCTTATCTTTACGAGTAAAAACGCGGTCATCCATTTTTTCCATCTCTTAAAACGTATAGGATCGCGTCTTCCCGAGAACATGAAATACTTTTGTGCCTCGGAACAGACCTATTTGCAATTAAAAAAACATGTTTCTCCTCCGAAAGAAAAGATTTTTTCTGCCAACGGAAAGGCAACAGACCTTCTCCCTATTCTTGAAAAACATCGTAATGAACAATTTTTATTCCCTTGTTCCCACACGCGAAGAGAAGATATCCCTTCCTTTCTTAAATCTATGGGTTCTAAGTATCGGGAATTAAAATTATACGAAACATTATATGAAGACCTTTCTACACTCAGAATTGAGGAATATGATCTTATTTGTTTTTTCAGTCCTTCAGGGGTTTCTGCTTTTTGGTCTTCTTTTCCGAATGTTGATCCCAAGAGTCTTTCTTGGGCTGTCTTGGGTCCTACTACGGGTCGGGCTTTGGAAGAGCGGGGATGTATATTGAGTGTAGAGTCGCCCAGACCCCATGTTTCTTCTATGGTGCGGGCCTTAGAAACTCGGATCAGGCAGCTGAACCGTAGCTAATTATCTGAACAAATCTTGTATTTTCGGTCTGATCAGCTATGATTTAGAAGATAGTTCTTAGCTTCTTGGATTCTCTGTCTGAGATCGCCTTTCAGGATGATATAGCCCCGTTTTTTTTCTTCCAGCAGACTTAGATGGGAATGGAATATCTTTTTTCTGTCCCCCGAACTAGGATGTTCCCTGAGCGGATCATAAACCCATGGGACATCTATATAGCTCAGAAAATAAATATCATAGTCCGAACAGGAACAGACCGCTGCCAACTCAGGAGAAATCCTACCATATGCATACCGAGACCATATTTCCAAGGTCTCCATGCTGGTATCACAGAAAAGCCAATCCTGAGGGGTGAGACGATTTGATCTACCCTTTTCCCAAGCTATTTGTCCATGGGCAATACAAACCAAATCCCTTTCCTCATAGATACCTCCTCGTAGATAAAGATAGGTACGAGCATATTCGGGTACCCAAAGTGTCTGATACTCACGGGCGAGTTGGCTTGCCAGACTTGTTTTTCCCGTAGACTCGGGACCTATAATGGCTACCTTTTTCGGGCTTCTATCCAGGAAAAGCGGGGGCTAAGGTAGTGGGAAAATTTGGGTGCAATAACCTTGATGGCTTGAGGATATTTCTCATGCTCCAGGTGACGAATCTTTTGGGCTAAGGTTTCTACAGTATCTTTTTTATCCACCGGACAGGAATGTGTGAACATAACATCTCCCTGATCATAATCTTCGTTTACATGATGGATGGTGATCCCTGTTTCGGGCTCTCCCGCATCCAGAACCGCCTGATGTACCCGATTTCCATACATGCCTTTACCCCCATATTTAGGGAGAAGAGAAGGATGAAGATTGAGAATCTTTTTATCAAAAGCCCGAACTATATCCCGAGAAAGACACCGAAGAAAACCTGCCAAAACAATTAAATCTATTTGGCGGGATCTAAAAAATTTCAATATGGGTTCGGAATTTTCTTCAAAAGACGTGTTGGGGAAGTAACGAACCTCTATTCCCATTTTCCTGATTTTCTCCAAGACAGGAGCTGTCTTAGAATTACTCAAAAGAGCCCCTACCTCTATTCGGGGATGGTCTTTAAAAGATTCAGATATGTTTTGGGCATTGCTTCCCGTACCCGAAGCTAGCAGACAAAGACGTACCTTGGACCTAATGCCAATTTTTTTCCTCATCCTTGGAATGGCTACTAAGTTTTCTATTCGGAAGAATCAAAGGACAAAGGATAGCCAATACAAACATTGAGATAATAAAGATTAAAATAGCCATGGGATAAAATATTTGGACTTGTCCAAAGACATTGGGTTTAGGTCAAACCTTGCTCTAACATAGCCTCTGCCACTTTGACAAAGCCCGCAATATTAGCACCTCTCAGATAATTAACCACACCCTTGTGCGTACGCGGACCATACAGAACACATTCCTTATGAATGTTGATCATAATACTTCTTAAGTATTTGTCTACTTCTTCTCGCTTCCAAGAGAGACGTTGCGAATTTTGTGACATTTCTAAACCCGAAGTAGCAACCCCCCCAGCATTGGAAGCCTTACCCGGTGCAAAAATAACACCATGCTCTTGTAAATAACTGGTAGCCTCCAGTGTCACAGGCATATTAGCTCCTTCAAAAACCCCCAAACACTTGTTCTTCAACAACTCCTTAGCATCTTCCAAGTTAAGCTCATTCTGTGTGGCAGAAGGATAGGCTAAATCACAGGGAACTTCCCAAGGACGCCGACCGGCTACGAACTGAGATCGGGGATATTTCTCGGCATCCTCCCTAATTCTTCCCCGCCTCAGGTTTTTAAGATCCTTAACGAAGGATAATTTTTCAGTATCAATTCCATCCGGATCATAAATATAACCTTGGGAATCCGAAAGAGTTAATACCTTGGCTTTAAGTTCTATCAATTTTTCAGCTGTGTACTGTGCCACATTTCCAGAACCAGATATAATAGCTTCTTTGCCTGCCAAACCATTTTGGTGATGGGACAACACCTCATCACTAAAATATACGCATCCGTATCCTGTCGCTTCGGGACGGATATAAGAGCCGCCCCACTTCAAACTCTTACCCGTAAAAACACCCTCAAATCGGTTTATAAGTCTTCTATAATGACCAAACATATACCCAATCTCTCGGGTACCCACCCCAATATCTCCTGCGGGTACATCTGAAGAACTCCCAATATGTCTAGACAATTCGGTCATGAAGCTCTGACAAAAACGCATGACCTCCGCATCCGACTTAGCTTTGGGATCAAAATCGGAACCCCCTTTTCCACTTCCCAAAGGAAGCGTGGTTAAAGAATTCTTGAAGGTTTGTTCAAATGCTAAAAACTTCAAAATACTCAGATTGACCGAAGGATGAAAACGAAGCCCACCCTTATAAGGACCCAGTGCCGAATTCATTTGAACCCGATAACCCCTATTTACATGATAATTCCCTTTGTCATCCATCCACGGAACACGGAAAATGATAATCCGTTCGGGTTCTACCATCCGATCTAAAATCTTCATTTTCTCATATCGTGGGTTCTCCTGTATATAAGGAATAACCACCTCAGATAACTCTCGTACAGCTTGTATAAACTCGATCTCTCCCGGATTTTTTTCCTCTACCCAGGAAAGAAAACTATGGAGCTTCTTATTGGAAAGAGTATCTTGTGAATTAGCAGCAGACATTATTTAGTACAAATTTTTATGTGAAGAACGAATCCAAAGAACTTGTATGAAGACAGGCCCTTACAATGGTACGAAATGGATCCCCATTCATGTGTATAAGTTTAACCTTAATTTTCATTAATTCTTATCATTTTCAGGGAATATACATAATCTTAACAGAAGAATTTTTTTATTCCCATCAATTATTAGCCATATATCCCCGTTTTTTGTTCTCCTTCCGCAATCCTGAAAGCGTGAGCATGTTAGACTTCAGACGATTGCAGGGACCACATAAGAGAATCCGATTGGATATATGATTCAAGCCCCCATCTGCTCTTGGGGTGTTATGATCCAGCTGCAAATAACGGGGATCATCAAATTTCCGATCACAACCCAGACATTTTGTTCCCTTTTCCGTCAACAGAATCTCAAGCATCTCAGCCCGACTTTTCTTAGGACCCGGGGGCTCCTTGGGAACCGACTTCTTAACTTGCAAATAGACCGCTGCCGTATCCCCCTTATCCGTACGTTTCGGAGCCTTTTTGGAATAATATACCTTCCCCAATAATCCCGCTTCAGATTCGGCTCTCTTCACAATAAGGGCATGAGATTTCTTCCAAATATCTATGCCCACCCATTGTCTGTTCAGACGCTCTGCGGCGACACAGGTGGTCGCACAGCCACAAAAGGGATCCAAGACGATATCCCCTTCATTAGACGAAGCTTTGATAATGCGCTCCAATAATTTGATGGGTTTCTGGGTAGGATAGCCTGTATTTTCTTTTTTACTCCGTACTGCCAGGGCAAAGGAAGACCACCAATTCTCAGGAATCTTTCCTTTTTTTCTATTCACTTCTATTTCTTCCTTTGTAAAAGATCCGGTTGATGACATGGCTCTCCTTAAACTTTGATTGGGGTCCTTATATGGAATCCTTATCTCATCTTTATTGAAAACCCATTCCTTACCCTTGCTGTACCAAAAGATGGTGTCTGATTTTCTATTAAATTGTCGCATACCTGGGGATCCTGGGCCTGTATAACACCACACAATCTCATTTCTAAAATTCTTCTCCCCAAAAATAGCATCCATGATAGCTTTTAGATAATGACTAGCTGTGGGGTCGCAATGCAAATAAATAGAACCCGTAGGCTTCAAGAGCCGATGCATCTCCAATAAACGCACACCCATAAAACACAGATATGCACCCATACCCTCAGAATGAGCATGCCTCGCAGACTCTATGGCGTGCATCAATGCAGGATGATCATCCTCAATCTGATCTACCCATTCCTGATGAACATCATCTTGCCAGGACCACCTATCTTGAAAAGATGCCCCCGCAGCCAAACTATCTGGGGTCGCATGAAAATCTTTATTCTTATTAAAAGGTGGATCCGTGGCAATGAGATCTACCGATTCGGAGTTCATACCCCGCATGAAGTTTAAATTGTCGCCATGGAAGAGCGTACGATTTTCCCAATTTACTACTTGAGAGTCCTTTGCAGATGTCTTTTTATTCATATTTTAAAGAAAGAATTTCCCAACATGCACTCAGCATATTCTCAAATAAACTAGAATAATACGGAAAATAGAAACATATGTGACCATGAAAGTCTTTTATCGCAAAATAGGAAATCTCAAAGGAATACCCCTTTGCGTACTCCACGGCTTTTTGGGTTCTGGGGATAATTGGTATGGATTGGCTAAGGGTTGGTCTTCCCTTTTACCCGTGTACTTATTAGATGCCCGAAACCATGGTCGGTCTTTTCACCATCCCATTCACGATTATGAGAGTATGGCAGAAGATGTCATTTACTTAATGGATCAAGAAGGTTGGGAGGAGGTATATCTCCTAGGGCATTCTATGGGTGGAAAAACAGCTATGCACGTAGCACTAAATTATCCTCATCGCGTGAAAAAACTCTGCATAGCAGACATGACCCCCCTAAGCCATAAATCCCATGCCGGAGAGGTAAATCATGGATTGGAAGCCTTGAAGGAACTTAAAAAACAACCTATCCAGAGTAGGGGGGAAGCCGAACAATTCCTTGCCAAAACAATTCAATCTATACCCATGAGACAATTCTTATTAAAAAATCTGAACCGTACAGATGAAGGATTTAAAATGCGTCCCAACCTAGATGTGTTATGGTCTAGTCGTGAAAATCTCTTGAAAGCCATCCCTTTTGGGAATAAAACAATAGAAACCCCTAGCCTTTTTCTTCGGGGAAACAAATCGGAATACATAAAGGAACCGGATATAGCATGGATTCAGGATAAGTTTCATAAGGTCCTTATTCAAAGCCTCTCCCCAGCCGGACACTGGCTACACGCTGAACAACCCCAAGCCTTCACCCAAGCAATTCTTAGTTTTTTCTTAAATCCGTGATCAAAAGAGTAGACCGACTCATTCTCATCACCCTCCTAAGACCCTTTTTATTGGTCTATTCTTCTGTCACATTTGTGTTGATCATGCAATTCATGTTGAGACACTTTGAGGATTTTGTAGGAAAGGGCCTATCCATCTTAATCTTTTTGGAACTCTATTTTTATTTCGCTGCCAGCGTGGCGCCCACAAGCCTACCCCTATCTGTGCTATTGACCTCTCTTATTTGCTATGGCAATTTGGGGGAACATTCTGAATTCACTGCCCTTAAAGCTGGTGGAATCTCGGCTTCCCGCTTATTTTTACCCGGCTTGATTTTCAGTTCTACACTGGGTTTGGCTCAGTATGCTTTAAATAGCTATTATATCCCGCATGTGAATAAAAAATCTTTCACCCTCCTACATGATATTCGGACCAAAAAAGCATCCCTACAACTAATCCCAGGACAATTCTTTACCCAACTTCCTAATCATGCCATTCGGGTAGAAGAACGTGTGTCGGATGAGAATTTCAAAAATATATTGATATATCATCGTGCTGATGAATCTTCTAGATTAATCAGGGCAGATTCCGCACGGATACGCAATATTTTGGATGAGTTTTTCCTGGTCATAGAACTCTATGATGGACAGGCATACGAAGAAGCCTCGTATTTCCATCGGAATGAAGAAAAAAATAACTTCGTGCATACCCAATTTGATTACATGCGCATGCAATTGAACCTCTCAGCCCTCCAACTAAATCGGAGCGCTACCAAAATTTTCGCACATCACCGATATATGAAAACAACTCCCGAATTATATCAATCCATAGATAGCTTGGAATCCCAGATCCAACAAAAAACCAGAGAAGCCTATACCCAATCCGAAACGCTGTATACCTATCATAGACCCCATACGAAAAAAAAATCTGTCCCTACACAAGCAAATCCACCCCCACCCTTTTGGAAAAAAAAACCCCCCACCACCAAAACA
>JAPOQI010000147.1 GCA_026710765.1 Cytophagales bacterium
ATCACAGCTTCTTTTAGCGTATTCTCTCCGCCTTCACGGCCTACGGCTTGGATTTCTGTACGCGGCACCATGCAGTCTCTGACCCTGACTTTATCAAAATTAAGGGCATTGCTGAGTACACGTCCATCTAATCCTTCATTTTCTTTTCCAGAAGATTTTAACCCTTCAAAATAACTTCCCAAGTCTGGGCGTCCAAAGATCAATTTTTTCTCTTCGTACGAAAGACGTAGAAATTTGCGGAGAAAAAACCTAGCCATACTCACAATAGCCTGAACGGGAATGTGTAGGAGATAGTGGAAAACTATTGTGGGTATAATTAAAATCCTCAGGGAGAAATTGGGTTTGAATCTGAATAAATTTTTCGGAATAAACTCTGCCAGGATCAAGACAATTAGGGTATTAATTAGGGATTGACTCAAAAAAACCAAAAGGTCTTCTTGCCAGAACCCTTTTAGTTGGGATCTGATAGTCTCTTCTGTAAGGGATGTCATGGCATAGACATAGACCGTTAGGGCAAGGGTATTTCCAATCAACAGCATGGATAGAAAATGGGTAGGATGGCGAACAAACTTGTTTAACCACCGATCTGTCCAGCTTCCTTGTTCTTTTTGGAGTGCGATCCATAGCTTATCTACGGATAGGTATGCCATTTCCAATCCTGAAAAAAGAAAAGAAAAAGAAAGGGCTAGTAAGGCTAATGGAATCATGTAGAGGGTCTCATTCGGCTAAGATGACCGTCCCTTTGGGTCGGAGAATATGGTAGGATTCAAAATCTTCCGAAGCCATCAATCCTTCCCCAACATGTACCTCATCTTGTGTGTGAATGCTCAGAGCTGAGTCTGTATATACCTTTTTTTGATGTGGATTCCAAATGAGTTCTTGGCTTAGGAGGTATTCTTTTGTGTTGATATTTTCTAGACGGACGCCGCAGCTCACGGTATACAGGGTCTTTTTCTTATCAAAGCTACCTCGTTTTCCCTTCAAACGGGACTGAACTTGACCATTTTTAGCATAAAAGATTACTTGCAGTCCTTTGGGGAAGAGGATCTCTTCGGGGTAGACTATTTGTTCTGATGCTTTGAGTCTTAATATGGGTTCTCCGTTTTGGGTAATCAAGGTGTTGATACCCTTTGAAAGAGGATTTCCTACCTTTTCCATGGATTTTAGGAAGGAATCTTGATCCCTGAGCGGTTCGGAAAGACAAGAAAGAAGGCTAAGCCCGAAGAACCCTAAGGCACAGACCCTATATCTTTGCATATTTTTCTTCTCCCAAGCTTATTTTAACTGAGATATAGATTACCCAATCAGGTTTCTTAGGGTTTTCTGGGTATTTGGGGCTATTGGGAGCTTATTCTTTTTTCCGTTGTAGGTTCACGATTTCATTGATCCAGCAGTCCAGGTTTAGATCGGAACCTTCGCTGAGACCTAGTTCAAATATTTCTGATTTTGTGGGAAACTGTTCCATGCAGAGGCTCATCATCTTTTGATTTCCTGCTTTTTGAAAGGCGTTGTAGGCAGCGATGTAGACAGCCTTATCTTCAACCCGACTAACCCCTTTTCTACAATCTTCATAACTGCTCAGATAGAGATTGCCGATCAGGTTGAACACATCTGCTTTGTTGGCACCAAATTCTGAGGCTGTACGGGCATAATTTCGGGATTGAATTTTATCTCCCATACCTGCATATAGGCGGGCAATGGCTAGATTGGCTTCGGCTTTTTGGCGACTAGCTTCTGCTCCTGAAACATGTTTTAAGGCGTCTTCAAAATAGAAGATAGCATCCTTGGGACGTTTCAGGGCTGCGCTCTTTTGGGCTAGCACTTTGCCCATTCTATAAGTAGGTTCTCCTTGGTAGATGGCCTGACCTGTTGATAGAAATATGTCATTTTCGTTATCACATTTTGCGATGACTAGAAATCTGAAAATATTTCGTGCTTGTTTCAAATCGGTAGGATTTTTTTCAAACCTGGGGAAGAGTTTATTTCGGATGAAGACACAATCTATGTTGACTGTGGTGGTCAGAATCTTGTCTATCTTTCGGGATATTTTCTCTAGTCTTTCTTTGCCCGAATCCTTGACATTAGCTTTTTTGATTTCCAAGATATCACTGACCAGGGCATAGTAGCGGAGTACATCGTCTTCGGTCAATGTTTTGGACAATTTTTTCTCCCGTTGAACGATATCCATCAGGGCGAGTAGGTTATAATCTATTACCTTTTCTTGGTTTAAGTGGACAGCTTTTTCCAGAATCTGAATAAGCTCAGGATACATGGATTGTTCTTTTCGGAAGAAATTATAAGCAGCCAAGGCTTTGCGATTGCTCACATTTGCTTCCCCTTGGAAATACTTGATTCGTTCATCAAAAAGGGACATAACCTTATCCTGATATTCTCGTTTCTTTTGTGGCTCTGAGGCTTGTTTTGCGAGGGCTGTAAAAATCTTTTGGGCATGGATATATAGGGAAACATGCAAATCAGGTGCATTATCCAGGAGCCATTGGATATTCTGAGCGGCTTCTTCAAAATTTCCGTGGTTCATAAGGTCAGTGTAAAGGACCTTCCTTTCTTGAGCCGTGGCTTTATCCTCGGGCCAGTTCCAACCTTTTTGTGCTAGGGCAAGAAAAGGGGAAGAAAAAAACAAGCTCAAACCGAGTAGATAACAATGAGAACGATAAGATTTCATAGACTTCTGCATTTAGGATCTTGAATTTAGGGTTAAATTATGATTGTATGTTTACATTCTTTGCTTCACTTAGAATACGTTGGACTATACAAAGTTGAACGCAAATTTAATAGAAACTAGGGAAAGATCAATTAAATCTGGGACGAACAAACCAAGTATCACGAAATACCACACCCATTCTAAGTTCAATATATCTGTCTTCCACAGAATTAGAGAAAGATAGATCGCCCAATATACCACTTTTTAGTCCAATATCTAAATCTCCTAGTCCTTTTCGCAGTGGAAAAGATATGCCTGTGTGTAGTGCATACCCGTATATTCGTCTTTGGTTTACTGGGTAGGGAAAGATTTCTGCACTGATTCCTAGTCGGTAGGAGCTTCTCAGTAGATAGCGTTGAATATTTCTTCGATCGGGTGTCCATTCGGTGCCTATTCCACACGTGAGCCCACCTTGTTCTGGGGCGTTATTCCAGAAGAGAGTTTGGAGGTCCAGACCTATTAACCAATGTCCTTCTGCCTGATAGGAGATTCCAAAATCTGTCCGATGTGGGAGTTTATGTGTTTCTTTGAATAGGGCTATTATTTTTTCTTCCGCCAGTGGAGCTCCATTTTGGGCTATTCGGTTAAAGGCTTCTTTTCGTTGGCCTGGCAAGATCAAGGAGGGGGTATATTGTAGACCTAGGTTCCATCCTTTTCTTTTTTTTTGTGCTTTATGATAGCTTATGGCAAATTGTGGGAGGAGGCGTTTATAGGAATATTGATACGAGTATTGGCTTAAGTAGTTTTGGGTTCTTGGGGTAGGGACCCATGTTTCTTCTTCCTGGGAAATGGATCCAAACAAAAACATGGTTTTCAAACCTATGGCAAGTCCCCGATCTAAAACAAGTCCTTGGGAAAGATAGATCTGGTTTAATCCGCCCTTGGCTCTGGAAATGTGATGGGAATACAAATCAGTTCCTTCTATTGCCTGGGTAGAGGAGAGGTTGTATCTAACGTGGGTATAGGGGGAGGATCCAAGAGATAGGGCATATCGTTCTTGGAGGAGGGGGATGGAGAGGTGAATATATCCCAAATTGGCATAGGAGTTTTTTCGGGTCTGGGTTTGGGTGTTATTTTGTCTAAAGTCACCCACCATACCCATCTGAATATGGGTATGCTTCGCTCGGGTTAACCAAGCAGGGTTCAACAACTGCACACCTTTATATGTGTAGGTCCCGACTCCTAATCCAGCATAACCCAGACTAGCTGCTGAAACGTCTGGACTGAAAAAGCCCAATCCTTCCGCAGTATAGGAGGAATGTGCAGCTTGTCCGTGTATGCATTCCCAGGTACATGAACACAGAATCACAGATAGGCCTGTTTTCCAGGAAAGGATTTTCATCTAGGTGCAAAGCAGCCTCAACTCATACAAGCCATATAGCACAAGATGAGGACAAAGCAAGGTAGAAGATTTCCATTTATTTTCAAAAAAACTTGCTTCACCACCTGTGCAGAATACCTTCAAATCAGGATATTTACATTGATAGGCATGGCAAATTCCTTCTATTTCATGCCACAATCCATTCACAATCCCAACTTGTAGGCTTTCTTGGGTATCTTGTCCGCTGAGTTCTTCAAAAGGCTTAGGGGATAGTTGGGGCAGGGAGGGTAGGTTTTTTAGGCTCTTGATTCGGAGGTTTAATCCGGGGCTGATTCCTCCTCCGATGAGAATGCCTTTCTGATTCAGAAAACTATGGACCATACAAGTTCCCAATGAGAAGATGAGCAGATGAGAACCTGCTGCCATTCGGTATGCAGCCAATGCTTGGGCGATCCTATCCATGCCTAGGGTATCAGGTGTCCGATAGTTTATCTTTATGGGTAGATTCGGGATGGGGTAGCGGAAGACATGCATGTGACAGAAGGGGGAGAGCAGGGGTCTGAGTGCTTTTTCTCGAGGGGGGCATACCTGAGATGTCCATAGTTTCTTGACCCCATGTGCTTTTAAATGGGAAGCGATTTTGGAAGCAGAATTGTCTGAACCGTGATTTATTAATTGTCCCTTTCGAAAAACGCCCCATTTATATCTGGCGTTTCCTATATCTAGGGTCCAGCAATCTGAAGACTCTATGCTATGAATTTGTTCTTCCTGAAGTATTTGATTAACATCGTGTTTCATATATTTGTTTGGATTCTGGCTTGGGGGTCAGGATTTGGCATTTTGGGTCTTCTTCTTTATAATCTTATTTCGTTGTCTGTTTCTCAGGGTAAGATACATCGTTTGGGAGAATCTCTCAGTGCTTTTGAGTCTCGCTTTCCGGAGATAGTTTTTGCTTGGCAGGATAGTTTGACAGAGGCGAGGGGTTGGTTGGTGATTCATTCTCTTCGGGGTGGTGCGGCGGGTGGAGGTACTCGTATGCGTAAGGGGTTGAATCAGGAAGAGGTTCTTTCTTTGGCGAAGACTATGGAGATTAAGTTTGCTTTTTCGGGCCCTCCCATTGGGGGTGCCAAGTCGGGTATTGATTTTGATCCTCAGGACCCCCGAAAAGAAGGGGTCTTATTTCGTTGGTATCAGGCTATTTTTCCCCTTCTTCAAACGTATTATGGAACAGGGGGCGATCTGAATCTGAGTGAGGCCCAAGAGGTCAGGCCTATTACGCAGAAATTAGGACTTCCCCATCCCCAAACAGGGATTCTTATGGGCTTTTACAAACCCACTGAGGCACAAAAGAAAAGAAAATTATGGCGCTTAGAGACGGGTGTAGGGGGTGTGGTTGAGGATTTGAGCTATGCACCTAAGGGAGGGAGACAGGGGTATAGCTATTCGGATATGGTCACGGGCTATGGGGTAGCAGAGTCCATTCGGATTTTTTACGAATTATGGGGAAAAGGTGTAGGTCTTCAGGGGAAAAGAGCTTTGATACAGGGGTGGGGAAATGTAGGTGCGGCTACCGCGTTTTATTTATCTAGGTGGGGTGTTCGTGTGGTGGGGGTCATGGATAAACGGCTGAGTTTGTACAAATCTGAGGGTTTGTCTGTGGAGGAGGTAGAGTCTTTATTTGTGGAACGGGAAGGCAATGTACTTCCTTCTTTGGCTCGGGATTTGTTGTCGGAGGTAGGGGAAGATATATGGGAAAAGCCGGTTGATATATTTGTTCCGGCTGCGGCTTCTGGCTTGTTGGATCGGGCTATTGTGGAAAAATTATGTCGTCATGTAGAAATTGTTTCTTGTGGGGCGAATGTTCCTTTTCAGGATGAAGAGATTTTTTATGGTTCCATCATGCGGTATGTAGATGAACGTGTTGCACTTATTCCAGATTTTCTGGCTAATCTAGGTATGGCAAGGACCTTTGCTTTTTTAATGAATGGGGAGGATAGCTTCCAGGGAAAAGATTTGTTTCAGGATATTTCGGAGGTTTTGCACAAGAATCTGAAAGAGATCTTCTTGGTCAATTCAATCGCTAAATTTATAGCACGGACTGCACTTAAAATCGGATTGCAGAGAATCAATGGCTCGGAAACGGATTTGGATAAGTCCTAGAATCTTCCTAATCTTGAGAAGATCTTAGCTCTCGCCCCTGTTTTCATGCGTGGGCTTCTTCCTGTGTTTTTGATTGTGTGGTGCGGACCCTTCCTTTAATCTATCTGGCAGCATGTTGTTATTGATTGCGGGTTCGGTTGCCCCTGTGAATCCTTGGCTATGCCTTCCGTTCGGGGCGATGATATTGATGATAGCCATTTTTCCGCTGTTTTTTGGATCATTTTGGCATAAGTATTTTGGACATATAGCCATAGCTATGGGTGGGGGTATGGTTTTATATTATTTACTTGTCCTCCAGAATACTCATACGCCTCTTCACACCCTTTTTGAATATGTACAGTTCGTATCCTTGATAGCGGCACTTTATTTTGCTGCCAATGTAATCAAGGTATCTGTTCATCATCAGGGGTTGCCCTGGATTAATTTATCTTTTCTCCTAGGTGGGGCGATCATTTCTAATTTTATTGGAACTACGGGGGCTTCTATTCTTTTGATAAATCCGTTTTTATATCTGAACAAGGGTCGTGTAAAGCCTTTTCATGTTGCCTTTTTTATTTTCATGGTCAGCAATGTGGGGGGGGCACTCACGCCTATTGGAGACCCCCCTTTGTTTTTGGGATTCTTAAGAGGGGTTCCTTTTTTCTGGAGTACACAGCATCTTTTTCTTCCTTGGTTGGTGGCTTTGATTGCTCTTTCTGGGATATTTTTTTGCTTGGATCGGAGGGAGTTGAAAAAAAATCCTGTGCGTTCTTCTCGGGATCAGCGGGAGGGTTCTTGGATTAGTCTTTCGGGTAAGCGGAGTCTTCCTTGGTTGGCGATCATCATAGGCTCCGTGTTTTTGGACCCCAATCTTTCAGAGCATATTCCCCATTTTATTTATGAAGGTGCACGGGTTTCTTATCTTCGGGAGATCATCATGATCGCTTGTGCTGCTGGGGCTTATAAGACAGCTTCTCCACAGGTCATGGCAGGGGGGGGCTTCAACTTTTTCCCCATCCGCGAGGTGGCTTTATTATTTTTGGGAATCTTTGGAACCATGATGCCTGCTTTGGAATTAATACGACACATTTCAGGGTCTCCTGAGGTGGGTAATTTTCTGGGGCCTTCTGTCTTATACTGGACTACGGGTTTTTTGAGTGGGTTTTTGGATAATGCACCCACCTATCTGACCTTTTTGACAGCTTCCATGGCGTCTCATCAGGCAGATGTTCATCAGGTCTCTCATGTGGTGAATTTTGCTTTGGGGGATGGATTGACGGATATCACTTTAAAATGTTTGAAGGCTATTTCTCTTTCTTCTGTTTTTTTTGGGGCATTCACTTATGTAGGTAATGGTCCGAATCTAATGATTAGCAGCATAGCACGAGCGAAAGGGATATCAATGCCTTCTTTTTTTGGATATTTATTTCGTTTTTCTATTCCTTTTCTTTTGCCCGTGCTATTTTTGATTTGGTATTTGTTTTTTGTTTTGATTTAAATGCGTCTAAGGTACTATCCATTGAAGATGCCTTTGAGGGATCCCTTTACCATTGCTTATGACACGCGGCGGGAACAAAGAACCTTGATCCTTTGTTTGGAAGATGGGACCTATCAGGGATGGGGTGAAGTGGTGGAGTCTGTTTTTTATCGGACAACTCTGGAAGGTCTTCAACAGGAATTAGAGACTCATAAGGAATGGGTAGAGACTGTTTTTTCTGATTCTGAACCCAGGTCTTTTTATCGTAAGATGGAAGAGAGAGAAATTTCTCTTCCCCTACGTTCCGCATTAGACACGGCTTTTTATGATCTACGTGCCAGAAAGCAACATCGTCCGCTTTGGCAATACCTGGGACTCCAAAGGCCTGCCCAACGAATTTCTTCCTTCACCATTGGAATGGATAGACCCGAACACATGATTAGAAAAATACATGAGAATCCCTGGCCCTTGTATAAAATTAAAATGGGACAAGAGGGTGATCTAGAGATATTAGAGCGGCTCCGAAAAGCAACCTCATCACCCTTCCGGATAGATGTCAATGGTGGATGGGAACTCTTGCAAGCCTTGAAATATCTTCCCCGACTCAAAGAACTCAAAGTGGAACTCCTCGAACAACCCCTCTCGCCTGAACATGTTTCCCAACATCAAGAGCTGAAGAAAAAACAAATTATTCCCATTTTTGCGGATGAAAGTTGTCAACACGAAGACCATGTATCCTTATGTGCCGAAAGTTTTGATGGTGTTAACATTAAGATGATCAAGGCGGGGGGTATTACCCCCAATTTATCTTTGATTCAAAAGGCACGAGAACGGGGGTTGAAGATTATGATGGGTTGTATGGTGGAGTCTTCCATAGGTATTTCTGTATTGGCACATCTTCTTTCCTTGGTGGATCATGTGGATATGGATGGTGCCTTACTCTTGGCAGAAGATCCTGCAGAGGGCGTACGGGTACATAATGGGGGTTGCGATCTCTTGGATAAGCCTGGAACGGGGGCAGAACTTAAGTCCTCATATTTATCTTAGCTTGTGTCTTTGGCAAGTATAAACTCGGGTATAAGCCATTACTCGGGACGAAAGGTCCTTATAGGTGGAAAAGAATATCTCTATTTTGGGGGAACCAATTATCTAGGCACCCATGTACATCCTTTTTTGCGTGAGAAGCTTATTCAGGCTGTAAAGAAGTATGGGGTACATCTTTCTATAACCCGAAGATCTTCCGTAGGCTTTTCCTTGTATGAGCAGGCAGAAGAGGCCTTAGCCAATTGGATGGGGGTAGAAAAAGTCCTTTTGGTATCCTCTGGATTTACAGCTTGTCAAATCACTTTAAAGATTTTGCGGGAGGAAAAAAACATTCATCTTTTACCTTCTTTTCATGCAGCACATGGAGAGAGTCTGAGTCAGATTCAAAATCATGTTTTGGCATCTTCTTTACCTTCGGGCAAAGAAAAAAATACGGCTTTTATAGGTTGTCCCTTAGATCATCTTCTTTTGGAAGAGATGTCTACGGATTGGATGGAGGGATTGCCATCAAGTTCTATGGTTGTATGGGATGATTCTCATCTTTTGGGGATCAGGGGAAAAGATGGGGAGGGTTCTCTTTCTCAGATTCCAGATGGGGTTTTAGGACTTTCTATGGGTTCACTTGGGAAGGGGTTGGGTTTGCCTGCGGGATGGGTAGCGGGGCCTATGTTTTGGTTGGATAGGATACAGGGATCTCCTTTTTATGGGGGGGCTTCCATGCCTAATCTTCTTTTTATGGAGGTATTGCTTGCTTTGCTAAAAATTCTTCCTTCACTTCGGGAGAGCTTGCAAAGGAATGTAGATCTTTTCTTGGAAGGATTGCAGGAACAGGGTTTGGATTCCGAATTTGACTACTTGCCAGCTTATCCGATCTTTGGGACAGCAGATCACAAACTATTTTCTTTTCTTCAGGAAAGAGGAATTCTGATTTCTTCCTTTTCCTATCCTAGTCCTTCTTCTCCTTTACGGACCCGTTTGGTTATTAGTGCTTGTCATGAAAAAGAAGACCTGCACAGACTCATATCAGCCCTCAAAACCTTTTTTGTAGAGATCGGGAAAGCCGATCCTAGCGGACCTGCTTACCTAAGATAAAATGAACCTCACTATTATTTTTATCAAAACTCCCTGGCCTACCATCCACTCGCCATCCCCAGTCTATGCCCAAAAATCCGACCGCAGGAAGTAATGCCCGAACCCCTACACCTGTGGAACGATACAGATCAAATAAGGAGAGGTTGGAAAATGCATTCCAACTATTTCCCGCCTCCACAAAGCTGAGTACAAAGAATGTAGCTGCCTGTGTTTGAACCACAGGATATCGGAGTTCTGCTACATATTTTGTAAAGATGGATCCGCCTTCCAGATCTTCCAATCTTTCTTGGGGTTGGATACTATTGTTGGGATAGCCTCTGAGACCGATAATGTCAGTTCCTAGGATAAAATTTTGTCCTGTAAGGCCGTCTCCACCCAGGGAAAATCGTTCAAAGGGTGAGATGGGGGAATGGGACGAGTAGGGTGCCATATAGCCTACATGGGCTCGACTTTCCAAAACCAATTTCTTGACGATTTCTAAATAAAATTTCAGATCAGCCATCCACTTATGATATTCTACCCATAAATATCTCTCTTGTGTAGAAGCCTCTTCCGGAATTTTCCGCCAAAGGGAATAGGGTGGGGTTAATTCCACACTTAAGGATAGAAGTGCACCGCTGGTGGGATAAATGGGATGGTTCACATTATTTCGGGAGAAAATCATGCGGGAAGAAAAATTATGGGATCTACCATCTCTATAACCCAGAGACCGAGTAGAGATATTATCCAGGTCGTATAATTTATATCCTAGTGAATTGCCGGCACTGAAAAAATCATCAGGCCAGCGAAGTGATCTATTCAAACCTATTTGTGCGCTATGAAGGGTAAAAGATCCTGTAATTTCGTTATTAGGCCCCAGACTCCTTTCCCGAGAAAGACTATAAGAAAGACTAAGACTATTGGGTCTCTTAGCTCCAAACCAGGGTTCTGTGAAAGAGGTGGAAATACTTGTAAAGGGAAGTCCATTTGAACGAAGATGAAAAGCAAGTTGCTGTCCATCCCCTACCGGAAGAGGACGCCATTTTTCCACATGGGTTAAGGAAGACAAAGAAAAATTGTTCAGCGTAAATCCTACGGTCCCGACCAGTCCCAACCCACCACCCCAGCCTGCAGATAACTCTATTTGATCCCCTACTTTTTCAGCTACCCGCCACTCAATGTCTACGAATTTTTGTTCAGTAGGGTCAGGTAGCTTGACAGGAACTGTATTTTGTGCATCCACAAAACTAAGTTGTCCCAGGGATTGTTGTGAACGGATTAAAAGGGATCTATTGTATTTCTGACCTGGTAAGGTATGGAGTTCACGGAGCAAGACATGGTCGTAGACCCGTTCATTCCCGCTCAGAAAAACTCGGCGAATGGTGGTTTGCGGCCCCTCATACATCCGCATTTCTACATCAATAGAATCCCCCTCTACCGCAATTTCTATGGGTTGAATATTAAAAAACAAATACCCATCATCTGCATATAGGGAGCTAACATCTCCTTTTTGTGGATCATAATGCAGTTTTTTTTGCAGGAGGGCTAGATCGTACACATCACCTTTGTGGATGTTCAAAATCTGGGAAAGAAGGGAATCCTCATATACGTGATTGCCTTCCCAGTAGATATTTCGGAAATAATATTTTTCTCCCACATCCAGTTGAATATCTATATAAAGTTTATTTCCCTCTTTATGAATGGTATCTGATAGAATCCGTGCGTCCCTATACCCCTCAGATTGAATATATTCTATTAAAAGCTGTTTATCTGTACCGTATTCTTCCTTTTTGAATCGGCTAGATTTGAACAAAAATATATTCATCCTTTGATCCCAGTACGCCAAAAGGGGGGACCAGTTGTACACATGATGTGGATGCCTTGAAAAGAGATTTTTCCATTGTATGGGATGCCTAAGGAGTTCCCAAAGATCGTGGGGGAGGGCTCTGATAAGATAAAATCTAGGTCTTTCTCCTGTTTCCTTCATGCGAAATTTTAGACCTATCTTGGAAAAAGGATCTGTGTTGTGAAAGACGATTCGTTCAATTTTTGTCTTGGGACCTGATGTGACCAAAATATGAAGTCGTGCTCCGTTGACTAGGAGGCTATCTTGTTTTTGTTCCAAGGAAATATGCGGACTCAGATAACCCTTCTTTTTCATATAATTTTCTACGGCTCTTTCTATTGTTTTTAGAAGAACATCTGTAATGACCTTTCCCTTGACAAGATCTAATTCATCTTCTATCTCCTCGGCATGTGTTTTGCGGAGTCCTTGAAATTTGAAATCTAGAAGACGAGGATGCTCTTTGATACGAATAACTAGCTCTATATTCTGACCTTCTATTTTTTTGATATGGGCAGAAATATCTCCCATAAAACCCTGCTTCCACAAACGTTTCAGGGCATTAGACATCTCGGGACCTGGCAGACTAATGGATTGCCCTATTCTGAGTCCAGAAATGGAAAGCAAAGTTTGCTCATCCAAAGAAACAGCACCTTCTACGTGGAGACTATCCAGAATATAAGTTTTGGGGTGACGATAGTCTAATCTTTCCAAAGAGGGTCGGGAAAAATATCGATTCCGTACACCTATTTGTCCCAACAGACCTGATTCTGTACCAGAAAAAATGAGGAACAGGAAAGCAAGAAGAAAATGATACCTTTGCAGCATGGAAAGCGCGTACTTAACCCTAAATTAGGTTAATCCTAGGGAAGATTTCGGATTTGTTCGCTTGTTTTTCCAAAACGCCTTTCTCTTGAGGCATAAGAAGAAAGGGCTTCCAAGAGGTCTTTTTCTTTGAATTCCGGCCAAAGGGTAGGGGTCACATAGAGCTCTGTATAAGCCATTTGCCAAAGAAGAAAATTACTAATACGCATATCTCCGCCCGTACGTATTAGTAGTTCGGGATCGGGTACGGGATGGGTAGCAAGGTGAGCAGATAGCAAATCCTCTCCAATATCTTCGGGTGCACACCGACCCTTTTTCACCTCATGAGCCAGCTTGGATATTGCCTGTAACAGATCCCATCTTCCGCTGTAACTTAAGGCAAGAATCAGAGAAAGTCCCGTATTCTGGGCTGTGAGCTCAACCTGTTTCTGTACAATATCCTGAGTTCTTTGTGGAAATCTGCTTATATCCCCTATGGTAGAAAAGCGAATGTTGTTCTCCAACAGGTCGGATTGGGTTTCTTTGAGGTTCTCCTCCAGGAGATTTATCAGAAATTTGACCTCTCTTTTCGGACGATGCCAGTTCTCGGTAGAAAAAGTATATAGGGTAAGATAAGAAATGCCCAAAGAGGTACATGCTCTAATCACCTCCCGCACCGAATCTATGGCTGAACTATGACCGAAATATCTAAACTTATTCTGTCTCAATGCCCAGCGCCCATTCCCATCCATGATGATAGCAATGTGCCGAGGAATCTTTTCAGGGGGGAGAAAGATCATTCTAATACAGGCACAACAGGGATCAAGATTAATTAGGTGAATTCAGACATAGGTTCATCTAGCATACCTAAGGTAAATTCTCATTCAGCGGAACCTTTTATCTTTGCTGATCTTTTGTGGGGGTTTGGATCCTTCTCATAGAATCGAGATATAGAAAAGGCTTTACTTCAAGAAAAAATAAAACACCGAGGCTCATCCCCACGATGATGAACCTCGGCGCCTAAAAAGAAACTATATACCTGAATATCTACCCTTTGGTAGAGGTAGATGAGGTAGTTTTTTCGGACTCAGAATCTTCCGAAGACTCCCCAGAAGTAGATGAATCCTCAGTAGAAGTGGCTGATTCAAGATTGGCAACCAGTGAAAAAGCTATCCCCACATTGTTGTGAATGATCTTATCAGCAATAGCATCTACTGCATTTTCATCTCCATAGACAATATCAAAATGAGTTCTATCAATGCTAAAGCTAGCCTGAATTGACAAGAGATTGTCTTGAAGGGCTACGGTGGCAGGAAAACTGATGTTCTTCGTCACACCTCGGAGCGTTAAATTACCGCTCAAGGTATGAGTGGAAGAATCCTGGGTCTCAGAAGAATCCGCTTTCTGTCCTGAATCTTGATCAGAAGAAGATGTGCTACCATCATCAGGGGTAGAATCACCCTCTGATGTCAAGGGACTTGCCGCGGTTAGCTCAAAAACAGCCTCCGGAAATTCTGTTACGCTCAGAAAATCTTCTGATAACAGATGGTCGGCCAACTTTTTATTGGACTTCTCTTTCTCCGGATCCGAGGTTATAGCCAGACTTTGGATGTCAACTGTAATGGATCCAGCTTGAAGGGTTCCACCCCCAACCGAAATATCACCCCCTGCAATCTGAAAAGACCCCTCATGTTGGCCTGCCAGATTGGAACCTACAAATTTAAAGGTACTCTCCTCAGGAGAAAGAACATACCTAGAAGAAGCAGCATCTGCCTCAGCCGCAGCACCTTCATCCCCTACCTGAGCCCCGGTTCCTCCACCGCCCCCTCCGCACGAAGCCAAAAGAGCAAGGAAAGGAAGAAATCCCAAACGAACGCATGTATTGTATATATTAGTCATAATGTTTAAAAATCAACAGGCATCAAAAAAAAACTCATCAAAAACACCTCCTCCCGCCTTGCCTTTCATGCGAATGAAGGAAGCATACGCAACAAGATTACGAGAAATCCTTGAAGAACATGTTGCATAAGGACAAAATATTTATCATTTCTTCTCAGTAAAAAGCAAGTAATGGGATTAAATTTATGAATTATTATATGATTATGATATACATTATGAGATGATTGTGTATAGCTATGGAAAATCTTGAAGCTCTTGAGATTTTAGGATGAATTCTCATGCGGCATGTCTCGCACTTAGTTTTCTTTTGTTCTATATTGTGTTCGGATGGGTATGCAAAGATTATTGGGGTTGTGGCACATATTCTAAAACTTAGGGGCTTAAGTCCCAAGTGGGGGGAAGGGACCTGGATGGCTGAGAATGCCACCTTGGTGGGAGATGTGGTAATGGGTCGGGATTGCAGTTTATGGTTTCATGCTGTGGTTCGGGGAGATGTGAATGCTATTCGGATGGGGGATCGGGTGAATGTGCAGGATGGTGCGGTCATTCATTGCACTTATCAACGTACCCAAACTCATATAGGAAATGATGTCTCTATAGGTCACAATGCCATTGTTCATGGATGTGTGGTGGAGGACAGGGTTTTGTTGGGTATGGGGTCTATTGTCATGGATAATGCATTGGTTCGTTCCGAGACGCTGGTGGCTGCGGGTGCGGTTCTTTTGGAGGGAACAAAAACCGAAAGTGGTTATATATATGCTGGAGTTCCGGCTAAGCGGATCAAGAAAATAGATGCGGAGGTCAAAGGGATCTTGGAACGTACCGCACGAAACTACATACAATATGCAGGCTGGTTTAAGAATCCAGAATCTGCTTGAAAAGGTAGGCAGATAGTATGCTTGCAGTTTCTGTTCGGAGAATCTCTGAGCCGAGAGAAAAGCCAATAAAACCCTTATCTTGAGCCTCCTTGAATTCTTTTGTTGTGAAGCCTCCCTCAGGACCTATGAGTAGGCTAGCTTTTTTTCCTTTGAGCTGAGAGAAGGGAAGGGGAGCGGAGGAAGGATTCGCGATATATTTTAATTCTTGTGTTGGATTTTGGAATTGAACATTTGGAGACGATTGTGTTTGCAAATAAGAACTGATATTTCTGATTGGAAAAAGTTCGGGAAGGTAGGATGCTCGGGATTGTTTTAGGGCAGCAATGCTGATTCTTTTGAGTCGGTCTAGGTTGAGTTGTTTCCGCATAGAACGATGGCTTTCAAGGAAGGAAATGGAACGAATACCTATTTCACTGAGTTTTTCCACCATCCATCCGAGACGTTCTTGAGATTTGGGGGGAACGATGTAGAGATCTACATGGGGTGGGGGTGGACTTGTATGTGTTGAAATAATTCGTATATTGCATTTATCTTTGCCGGTGATTTTTGTGATCTCGCAGAGATTTTGTTGTCCTTTTCCGTTATTGAGGTAAAATTTCTCCCCCTGACGATGGCGTTGAACTTGCAAACAGTGGAAGCATTCCTTTCCTTCCCATTGAGATGATGGAGGTTTTGGGCTATGCGTGTAGAATACGGGGAGTGGCTTTATATCTGTCTCTGTGGGGGACATGGTATTTGGGAAAGGGCTTGGGAAAATTTATTGTATGGATTTTTGCAGTATAGTTTGAAGGAGGGTCTAAATTTAGATAGTTAAAAAAATTAAATGACATAACATGGTTTCAAATCATTCTACGGTGCGTGGGGATATACTTCGGGAGCTTTCAACTCGGAAACTTCCTCGGTCGAGGCGCCCTGAGGCTAGGGTTCCGGATTATTTTGGCTTGGACGTTTTGGATGTCCACAAGCTGCGCGAGAGGCTTCCCGAGGGGATTTATGAAAAATTGTCTGAGGTTCTGCATGGGGATACGGGAAAGAAGATAGATGAGGCAGTGGCTGCTGGGGTTGTGAAATCGGTTCGCGAGTGGGCGTTGCACAGAGGTGCTACCCATTATACACATTGGTTCCAACCCTTGACGGGTGCGACGGCAGAAAAACACAGTACTTTTTTTGACCCCACACAGAAGATAGAGTCTTTGGATGTGAGTACTCTTTCTCAACAAGAACCAGATGCTTCTTCTTTTCCTAGCGGTGGGTTACGGAGCACTTTTGAAGCGAGGGGTTATACCTTGTGGGATCCTTCTTCTCCTTTTTTCATTCTGGAGGGAACACTTTGTATTCCGACTGTTTTTATTTCCTATACGGGAGATTCTTTAGATTACAAGTCTCCTTTGTTGCGTTCTTGTAGGTCATTGAATCGTACGGCAACTCTGCTTTGTCAACGTTTTTATCCGGAGGTTCACTCGGTGATCGCTGAGTTGGGTTGGGAGCAGGAGTATTTCATAGTAGATAAGGCTTGGGTACAGGCTCGTCCGGATCTTGTCATGGTAGGGCGAACTTTATTAGGGTATGCGGCGCCGCGTGGTCAGCAGCTATCGGATCATTATTTTGGATCTATTCCGCCGCGTGTGGTGAGTTTTATGCAGGAGGTTGAGTATCGGGCCCACTTGTTGGGTATTCCTTTGGAGGCTCGTCATAATGAAGTAGCTCCTTCTCAATTTGAGGCAGCACCCGTATTTGAGTCGATGAATATAGCTGTGGATCACAATCAGCTGTTGAGGGAACTTATGAATCGAATAGCAGGCAAACATAATTTGTGTGTCTTGTTTCATGAGAAACCTTTTCATAAGCTGAATGGAACAGGAAAGCATTGTAATTGGTCTTTGACGGCTGAGTCGAATCGGGGGAGGCTAAATCTTATGAAGCCCTCTACGGATCCAAAACAAAATCTCCTGTTTTTCACTGTTTTCATAAATACCTTGCGGGCTGTTCATATACATGCTCCTTTACTTCGGGCTAGTGTGGCTACTTATGGGAATGATTTTCGTTTGGGTTCGCATGAGGCGCCCCCTGCTATTATTTCATCTTTTATTGGATCTTATTTGTCGGGAGTTCTGGAGAACTTTATTAAAACGCATCAACTAAATTTGGATTCATCTCGTTCTTATATGGGTCATGGGATTAAGGAAATTCCGGAATTGGAGAAGCATGATACGGATAGGAACAGAACTTCTCCTTTTGCCTTTACGGGAAATAAGTTTGAGTTTCGGAGTCCGGGTTCGAGCGTGAATCCTTCGGGTCCCTGCACCGTTTTAAATACGATTGTGGCGGCTCAGCTGGATGATTTTTATCAGGAAGTGAAAGGACTGGATGTAGAGGGGGATGCATATCGGAAAGCCTTAGCGGCTCGTGCAGAGGAAGTTTTACCCGTGATCTTCAATGGGGATGGCTATACTGAGAAATGGGTTGTGGAGGCGAAGAAAAGAAAACTTCCTCATCTCAAGGACACCCCCCGAGCTCTTGCATCCTATGTTTCAAATCAAACAGTGGAGATTTTTGAAAAAATGAACGTCTGTTCTCGCAGAGAATTGGAGGCCCGAAAGGATACCGAGTTGGATATTTATGTGAACAAGGCAAAAATAGAAGCCGATTTGTTGGTAGAAATGGTTCTCACACATGTATTGCCAGCGGCCCTATCTCATCAAACTCGGGCCATGAAAAATATTCAAGAAGCAGAGTCTTTGGGGATCAAGCATCCTGTTCTCTTGGCAGAAATCAAGTACATTGCCAACTGTATTGAATCTCTTTACCAAGAGGTTGAATCCTTGCAGAAGAAATTAAAAGAAATAAGGAAGATAGAATCTATTGAAGAACAGGCTATTTCATATGCTGAAGAGATACGAGGCATCTATTTTCAGCGTATTCGGACATGGGCAGACAAATTGGAAGCTAAGATAGGGGATGAATTTTGGCCCTTACCTAAGTACAGGGAGATGCTCTTTTTGCGATAGTCTGTGTTCATGCACTGGACATCTTCTGGATTATTATGGGGTCTGATATTGTGTTCGGTTTTCCTTTTGGGTTGTACGAGCTTTCGCATGTCTTATTCGGAGGTGTCGGATTATTTCAAGGGGTCTTCCTTGGTGCCATCTTATCATAGTGTATGGGTAAAGGGTCGGAGCATACATTGTGCAGAAATAGGCGATAAAAAAAAGCCCTCAGTTGTTTTCGTACACGGATCGCCAGGCTCTTGGACCGACTATATAGATTATTTTTTGGATAGTGCTTTGTTGGCTGATTTTCATATGCTTAGTGTAGACAGACCAGGTTATGGATTTTCGGGTTTTGGGGATCCTGTTCGGGATATCTCCGAGGAGGCTTATATGATAGATCAGGCCATATCTCGGACCATTTTGTCTTCTCCCGAAAAAAAAATTATTTGGGTAGGTCATTCCTATGGAGGCACTGTGGTGGCTCGCATAGCTATGGATTATCCTGAGCGGATAGCGGGTATTTTGTTTTTGGCACCTTCATTGGATCCCGAATTGGAATTTCCTAGGTGGTATAATCGTATGGGGAGTTGGGGTTGGGTGCGGAGATTACTCCCGAAAGCGGTATATGTTAGCAATGAGGAGATTGTATCTATGTCTCCTCATCTTTGGGTTATGGATAAGCTTTGGGATCAAATTCGGGCCCCTGTTTATCATATACATGGAACCCAGGATAAGTTGGTTCCTTTCGAGCATGTGTTTTATGCACAGAAAAAAATACGAAAGGCATCTTTTCACCTTCAAGTTTTAGAAGGGGCCAATCATTTTCTTCCATGGTCTTCTTACGAGGAGACCGTTAAAGGCTTATATCATTTACGGAATCGTCTAAGTCAAAAGGGAAAACCATGATAAGATATTTATTTTTTGTTTTGACCATAGGACTGGGCTTTCAAGTCTGGGAGCAGGATTCGGGATCCCTTTATGCACAGGGCTCATCCGATACGTTGGAAAAAATAGAAAAGGCTTTTCGTTGGGGTAGTTCAAAGGTTTTGAAAGAGCATCTGAACGCTTTCGTTTCTATCAAATGGGGAGATAAAGAGCTTAAGAAGTATACCCAGAAAGAGGCTGTGGGCTTCTTCAAAGATTTCTTCCAAAAATATCCTCCCCGTGAGTATCTTAGAATTCATCAAGGGGTTCCCGGGAAGGAACAGGTTTATGCGATCGCCCGATATACCTCCACCCAACTTGGACAGTATAGAGTATATCTTCTCCTGAAAAAAGAACGAAAGGGTAAACGAAAGGGAAAATACAAGATACACGACCTGCATATTTCCGAGGAATAACGAAGAATAAAAAGATTCCAAAAACAAGTTATCCAAAGCATGGTTGAGCTGCCTTTATGTTTTGGGGTATATATCCTAGATTAGGCTTGTTGATTTTGTTGTTTTCGGAGCCTTTTGACTTCTTTTTTCAGGGCTGTATAGTCTTTTTGCCAAGCTATACATCTCTCCTCTAGTTGATCTTCTCGGGCCTTAAAAATGTGGGCTATTCGTTTTTGTCGGTGAGCGGTTTCGCTGAGATAATTCTGGGCGATGAGAGAACCGTAGGCGGTGATTCGTTGAATACCCGCCGCAATGGATTCGGTTTTTTTAATGAAAAAAGGACCTATCTGACCCGTAGAGGAGACATGGGTTCCGCCGCAAAGCTCTTCTGAGAAATTACCCCCTATGGAAACTACACGAACCTCTTCTCCATATTTTTCGGCAAAGAATGCCAAAGCACCCCTTTTGTGGGCTTCTTCTATGCCCATGTAGTTTATATTGATGGGAAGGTCTTCCTGTATTTTTTGCTGGACCCGTTTTTCTATTTCTACAATCTGTTCTTCCGAGAGGCGATGGGGATGGGAGAAATCAAACCGTAGGGCTTTTTCATGGACCTGGGATCCCTTTTGACTCACATGGGAACCTAAGAGATCTCTGAGAATAGCTTGTAGAAGATGGGTTGCTGTGTGATGTGCCTGTATGATTTTTCTTCGTTTCTCATTGACAAGAGCCTGAAAGCTTTGTGTTAAATCTTTGGGGAGCTTGGAGAGGGTATGTATGATGAGATCATTTTCTCGTTGTGTATCCAGAACCTCTATATTTTCGCTTTTGTCATCGGTTTGCAGAATTCCTTGATCTCCGACTTGTCCTCCACCTTGGGGATAAAATGGGGTCTTATCCAGAATCACTTGAAAAAGAATTTTCCGGTCATCTTCAGATTTCTTGTATGGAAAAATTTCCCTATATTTTAGAATACGTGCTGAGCTGCTTAGTTTTTCGTAGCCTACGAAATCGCTATCTCCGTCTTTGACGGGGGTCCATTTTCCTGAGGTTTTAGCTCTGGCTTGGCGGGATCTATTTTTTTGTTCTTGGAGGTATTTTTGGAAGCCTTGGGTATCCACTGAGAATCCTTTTTCTTTGGCTACCACCTCTACGAGGTCTAGGGGAAATCCATAGGTATCGTATAGTTCAAAGCTTTCGGCACCGCTTAGGGTCCAGGGGGCTGTCTTCCCTTCAAACAGCTTCTCACATCTTTTCAATCCCTTGGAGAGGGTATGGAGAAAGGTGCTTTCTTCTTCTTTCAGGAGAGTCTGAATGGATGAACGTTCTGGGTTTATTTCAGGAAAGGCATTCGCATAGCTTTTGGAAAAGGGCGAAACTAGGGTATGCAAAAAGGGTTCTTGGATATTTAGAAAGGAGTACGCATAACGTACTGCCCGCCGCAAAAGACGGCGGAGTACATATCCTGTTCCCACATTAGAAGGACGTCCTCCCTCTGCCAAAGCAAATATTAAGGCCCGTGCATGATCGCAAAGAACCCTGAACGCAATGGATTGTTCCTTTGTGGCTTCATGATAAGTATAGCCTACCTTGGATTCTAGAAGACGAAAGGGTTCTTGGAAAATATCCGTTTCATAAGTGGAGGGGCATCCTTGGATGACCATTCCCAGCCGATCCATACCCATCCCTGTATCTACAAAACGTTGTGCTAGGGGATGAAATTTGTTTTCCGATTGTTTGTCAAATTGAATGAAGACCAAATTCCATAACTCTATAACTTGGGGATGATCTTGATTGATCCAATGGACTGCGGATTTTTTTTTGCGTTCCGAAGAACTACGCAGGTCTATATGTATTTCGGTAGAGGGTCCGCAGGGGCCTAGTTCGCCCATTTCCCAAAAATTATCTTTTTTCTTTCCTGGCAGAATATGTTCTTTGGGTAGCCATTCTTCCCATATTTTTTGGGTTTCTGCATCTGGCAAGAGTTTATCATGCCCTTCAAAATAGGTGGCATAAAGTCTATCGGGATCTATGTCCAGGGTTTTACTTAGAAATGACCATGCCCATGAGATTGCTTCCTGGGGCCCGAAGTCTCCAAAAGACCAATTGCCCAGCATTTCAAACATGGTGTGATGATAACCATCATGACCTACCTCTTCCAGATCATTATGTTTACCGGAGACCCGAAGGCATTTTTGGGTGTTGACGACCCTGGGTGCGGGTGCTGGAGATTCTCCTAAAAAGCAACCTTTAAAGGGATTCATGCCCGCATTGGTGAACATGAGAGAAGGATCATCCTGTCGAATCAGGGGGGCAGAAGGAAGAACCTTATGTCCTCGTTTTTGAAAAAAATCCAGGAATAGAGAACGTATCCGATCCGTATTCATCTTTGTATCAGAACCCAGGGAAACTAAGCCCTACTTCCATTATTCCTCTGGATCTCCATCCTCCGGATCCTCATCCTCCGGATCCTCATCCTCTGGATCTCCATCCTCCGGATCCTCATCCTCCGGATCCTCATCCTCCGGATCCTCATCCTCCGGATCCCCGTCCTCCGGATCCTCATCCTCCGGATCCCCGTCCTCTGGATCCTCATCCTCTGGAACCCGGTCTAGATTTGAACTAGTTCTGAGTTTTATTTTGATCTGATCAAAA
The DNA here is from genome assembly GCA_026710765.1 of Cytophagales bacterium. Classification (GTDB taxonomy): domain Bacteria; phylum Bacteroidota; class Bacteroidia; order Cytophagales; family JAPOQI01; genus JAPOQI01. The sequence goes on from JAPOQI010000147.1 coordinate 22,163, forward strand.
GGGAGAACATGAACGGCATCCTCTAGTTCTTTTGTTTCAAAATCTCCTTTCCGTTCAGCCAAAAGGAGGCTATCAACACTACCTGTTTGAAGTTGTTTGGCAATGCGGGAAAAAGTTTTGTAGATGCCTGTATTTAAGCAAGAATCTTTGGGACACAGGATAATCCAATCATAGAGGACACTATCTGTTTTTCCTACCCGTTCTGCAGGTTCACCAAACTGATCTTTGGGGAAGATCAATTTATGATTTAGAAACCATGTCTCTGAAAAATCTTCCAAACGCGGCTCCCCCCTGAGGGATGATGGTTCACAGTCATGTGCGGCTAGTACCCCCACCTGTATTTGTTTTTTCTCCGTGTCTATTCCTAGAAGTCTGACTCTAGAAAAGTTTATATCATGGGGTCCTCCTGATTCTACAAAACCCTCAAACTTAACAGGGCCAAAATTAATGGGTCTACCCTGCTCGTCTTGTGCGAGGAGAACCTCCTCTGTGAGACTTATAGGGGCTACGGGTACGTACTTATAGCACGTGTCATAACTCGTGATGTCCCGAGAATCTACAAACTCCTCGGGCCCAGGACAGCCTGCCAAAAACACTAGGGCCGTCAAGCCGGAACACAGAACAAATATTTCCTTCAGTTTCATCTAATCCGATACTGCGTACAGAAGCACTTGGATAAGTTCCAAGTCCAAAACTATCCGAATTTTAGGAAAAAAAGAATGAAAAACCTATGCAGATCAAGGAAAATTTTCGCAAGTGGGATATAAGTCTGGGATGCCTAGCGGGTATGGAGAAAAGATTGTGGATCTTCTGCACGGATATATCTTTATTTTCTCTTTGTTTAGGATATGGAATCTACAGATTCTCTTCTCTCTGATCTTAATGATGCCCAACGTAAAGCCGTTCTGCATGGGAAGGGTCCTGCCTTGTTGTTGGCGGGGCCAGGTTCGGGGAAGACAAGAACGCTTGTTTGTAGAATAGTTTATTTGTTGTGCCAGGGGGTATCACCTGCCAACATATTGACGCTTACATTCACAAACAAGGCCTCTCGGGAGATGCGTGACCGAGTTAAGAATCTCTTGAAGAACGGATCCCATAGTCGAGATCTCTGGATGGGAACCTTTCATGCCATTTTTGCACGGCTACTGAGGATAGAATCAGATGCCCTGGCATACACATCTAAATTTAGCATTTATGATACAGAGGATACTAAGAGACTGATTAGGTCTATTCTTAAGGAGAAATCCTTGGAATCAGATGTTAAGCCATCTACGATCATGGATCGCATCTCAAGGGCAAAGAATCAACTTATTTCGTGGGAGGCCTATGCCCTTAATCCCCAATATTTACGTCAAGATCAGCGATCAGGTATTTCTTGTGTAGCTGATATTTATCAGACCTATGTAAAAAGATGTTTAGAGGCAAATGCCATGGATTTTGATGATCTACTTTATAATACCTATCATCTCCTGAATAAGAACCCAGATATTTTAGAGGAATATCAGCAGCGATTTCAACATATCTTGGTGGATGAATATCAGGATACCAATTCCTTACAATATGCCATTTTGAAAAAACTCTTGGTGGCGCCTAAGAATTTTTATGTTGTGGGGGATGATGCCCAGAGTATTTATGGTTTCAGGGGGGCTGAGGTGGGGCACATGCTTGATTTTCGCAAAGATTATCCTGAGGCATCAGTTTATCCCTTGGAACAAAATTATCGTTCTACTCCACAGATTGTGAAGGCTTCCAATTTTCTTATTAAGAATAACAAACAACTTTCTAAAGAACTGTGGACGGAGAATCCAGAAGGTCATAGACTTTGTCTAAAAACCTGTGATAGTGATATAAAAGAGGCAGAGTGGATTGCCAGCATGTTGCTTCAGGAAAAAATTCAAGGGCACTATGCCAGCAAGGAAATGGCTGTCTTATATCGTATTAATGCACAATCTCGGCTTATAGAAAAGGCGTTGCGGAAACGGGATTTGAATTATCGCATCTACGGTGGACTTTCCTTTTATCAACGTAAAGAGATCAAAGATTTGTTGTCTTATTTGCTCTTGATAGTTAATCCGAAAAATGAAATAGCTCTTCGGCGGGTGATCAACTATCCCAAACGGGGAATTGGGGAAGGCTCTGTCCAAAAATTGATCGCGTTATCTCATGAAAGGCAAATCTCCTTGTGGGAGGCATTGAACCTTGCGAATCAGGTACTCCCTGAGAGAATTCTCCCTCCCGTACGGGATTTTATTGCTATGATAGGGGCTTTTCAAAAGCTGAATACAAAAGAAGATGCCTATGATATAACCTACAGGGTGGCTAAGGAGACGGGAATCTTGGAAGAACTGCATCAGGATAAAACGACAGAGGGAATCGGCAGATATGAAAATCTGAAAGAGCTCATAGGCTCCGTGAAAACTTTCGTAGATGATCCCGAACAGGAGGAAGATAGGAGCCTGGGCGTTTTCCTTGAAGAGATCTCTCTCATGACCGACCTAGATAGGGAGAAAGAAAATAAAGATGCGATTACCCTCATGACGGTACATATGGCTAAAGGTTCAGAATACAAGGTGGTTTTTATTGCGGGCATGGAAGAAGAACTCTTTCCTTTTCTTAGCCATTTTTCCAAGGACTCGCCTCAGCGGATAGAAGAGGAAAGACGTCTTTTTTATGTAGCCATGACTAGGGCTAAGGAAAAATTATTTCTCTCCCATGCCTTAGTACGTCGGAATTTTAAACAAATCAAAGAAACAGATCCTAGTCGTTTTCTTTCAGAAATAGACTCCTATCTAGAGGCTTCAAATACCTCCTTCCAACACTCAGGTAATGCCTTCCAACCTAAGAATTCCTTTAATCCCCTTTCTAGCATTATTGCTACGCAGCGATATGTCAAGGAATCTCGTATGACTCCCTCATCGGCTGATATTAGATTTAGCCGTCCTTCTTCTCTGACTGAGATAAGGGTGGGTGTGCAGGTACGGCATTCTCTTTTTGGAAGAGGGCTCGTGAAAAAATTGGAAGGAGATAGAGGGTCCGAGGATAAAAGGGCTTACAAGGCATGGGTGGATTTCGACAAATACGGAGAAAAAAAACTTCTCCTTAGTTATGCCAGGTTGGAGGTCATTTCTGATCAGAATGCAAAGACTTCCCGAGAAGTATAAAAATGCTGGGTTCTTTGTGTAGGCTTATTTTTTCTGCTTCTTGGAAGCCTTGCCTTTATCCCTAGGGGCTTTTCTTTTTTTATTCTTTTTCTTTTGACCTTTTGAGTTCTGGATCTCAGGAGATATAGGACTATCTGGGGAAGGAAGAATTTCTTTGGGTTCCCGATAGTAGATATTGTTCTCCGTATTTGTATCGGCTGTTAATTGTTCGGGATCTAGGCGTAGCTGCTTTGCCTTCTTGTCCTTGGCAAAAACCTTGACCGCAGATATTTCGTTTTCTCTCCAGATCTCCACGGGTATAATTTCCGTCTCTTGGGACCCATCTACATAATCCCAGACCAAGATGATTGGACTCAGCAGACCCCCTATGTTTTGAAAGCGAACCTCATAAAAATGTTTGTCTTTGAGCTTTTCCTTAATCTCAGCAGTATTAATTCTGTCGAGAAATTCCCCATAACGTTTTGGATCTGTATCTAAAATATCCAGGCTTCCTGGGGCCTCAAATGGATTGGGAGAAAGTTCCTGAGGCTGTGCCCCGATCCGAGAATATTTTACCTGCTCAATACTCAGGTCCACGTGATCAATGGAATAAAACCATCCCTTCCAAAACCAATCCAAATCCACAGCTGAAGCATCTTCCAGGGTACGAAAGAAATCAGCGGGTGTAGGATGTTTAAAGGCCCATCTACGGGCATATTCTTTAAAAGCATAATCAAAGAGATCGGGTCCCATGACCACTTCCCTAAGGATGTTAAGGGCTGTGGCAGGTTTACCATAAGCGTTATTTCCAAATTGAATAATCTGTTCTGAATTGGTCATGATGGGGCGAATCCTTTTTTTATTCCCCTTCATATAATCTATAATCTTGGTCGCCGGACCTCGGCGGCTGGGAAGATCAGGATAATGTTCTTTTTCGGTCAAATACTGTGTGAAGGTATTGAGTCCTTCATCCATCCAGGTCCACTGCCGTTCGTCTGAATTGATAATCATGGGGAAAAAATTGTGTCCTACCTCGTGGATGATGACCGAAATGGTTGCCCACTTAATCTGTTCGTTATATTTTTCAACAAATTCCCCGGGCACCTTATACTGTTCTGCAAACTGTTCTTCTGTTTTGTATCGTCCCCAGTTAAAACAAATCATAGGATATTCCATCCCGATGCTGGCTGCATGGACCGAAATGGCTACGGGATAAGGATAGTCTATGGTGTGTCGGGAATAGGTACGTAGTGTGTTCGCTACCGCCTTGGTGGACTCTTTTTCCCATAAGGGATTTCCTTCTTTGGAATAAAAACTCATAGCCAAGGGTGTGCGCTTTTCTAACTTAACTGCCATGGCATCCCATATGAATTTTCGAGAACTAGCAAAGGCCACATCCCGAACATTTTGGGCTGAGAAATTCCAAGTCTTAGTTTCCTTGGATCGGGTAGCTTCAGCTATTTTGGCTTCCTCTTCCGTGACGATGAAAACAGGAGATTCGAATGATTGTTGTGCTTGAACAAATCGTTGTCGTTGTTTTGGGGAAAGCACCTGATTGGGGTTTTTAAGACTCCCTGTTGCTGCAACAATATGATCTGCTGGAACCGTGATAGATAATTCAAAATCTCCAAAAGAGAGGGCAAATTCACCTCGTCCTAAAAATTGCTTATTCTGCCAACCTTCATCATTATTATAAACTGCCAAACGGGGATAAAACTGAGCTATGGTATAAACATAGTTATCATCTTTTGGAAAATACTCATAACCAGATCGTCCAAAGTCTAGCATTCTGTCATTGATATTGTATGTCCATGCCAGTTGAAAAGAAAATTGCTTCCCCGATTCTAGGGGTTCGGGTAAATTCAAACGCAGCATGGTCTTGTTGATGAAATACGAAAGAGGCTTTCCCTTAGCATCCTTAACCCATTTGATCTTAAACCCCCCTTCAAAACCCGAACTCTTCACAAGAGATTGAAGTGTTTTGGCATCCACTTGAGCCCCTAGCTTGGATGGCTTTGTAGTATGTGAATCGGCTCCTGGGGCTCGGACATTTTGATCAAGCTGAAGCCACAAATAGCTTAGTTGATCCGGAGAATTATTGTAGTAGGTAATTTCTTCTTCTCCCGAAATTTGCTGTTTGACATCGTCCAGCACCACCGAAATACGATAATCTGCTCGTTGTTGCCAGTAGTCCACACCTGGAGCTCCTGCTGCATTTCGGTAGGTGTTGGGGGTGGGAAGTTTGGATCCTAGTTGTTCAAATTTGCCTTCCCATCCCTTGTTTTCTTTGTTTTTCTCCTGTGCTAGAATCCATCCTGATCCCAACAAGGAGGCAAGAATGAGAAAAAAACCCGTACCTGTAATGATTTTCATGTGTCTATACATTGTCTTTTTAATTTTGAAAGATGAAAAAGAAAAAAATTCTATATACATATCCTGCAACCTGATGTTTAAAATAGCTCCACGACACGAATGACCACAAGATATAAAGAAATCAGAGCAATTCCACCCGCGATCCACGTTCTCCAAGGAAGATAAGTATTTTGAGTACCCCCCCTCCCCTTCTTGCTTAAATATTTTCCCATCCCACGAATCGTCATCAAAAGGAGTCCCCATAAGAGCAGAATACTCAACTGACCCGCTTCTACGCCCAGGTTGAAGGCAACCAAGGGTAGCCATATCTGAGTTTCTTTTCCCAAAAGGGATTGTAAATAAGAAGAAAAACCCATGCCATGGATCCAGCCAAAAAAGAATATCAAGAGATAATTCCTTATTTCTGCTCCAAAAGAAGATGGCTCAGGACGGAGACGAAGACTAAATATAGCCGTCAGAAAGATGCTGAGTACAATGAGTACTTCTACCCATTCTCCTCCGAAGGAAAATCCTTGCCAAGTGGCCAGCAACAATGTTAAACTATGCCCCACCGTGAAAGCACTCAGCCGCCATGCGATATGATGCCAGGGATGCCAACCCAGTGGAAGGCATAATAGCATGACAAAAAGCATGTGATCATACCCCTTGAGGTCCAAGATGTGTTCCCACCCCATTTCAAACCAAAGCACGAAATTATCTCCTAAACCCATCTTTCAGCATGCACTTCTATTTTACTATGATGTTGAGTACAAAATGATATGCCACAGAAATTAGCACCTTAGAACCTATATGACTTAAAAGGTACTTAGATATGAGTAAAAAGACATCTGCTGAAGAATTTCGGGCAACAAATTGGGATATATGGCTAAATCTTGAATAAAATTCTTGTATCAAGAAAGATATATTTTATTATATTCGGTGGTCTCCTAAGAAAGAGAAAATGAGGGTGAAGAGAAATGGCAGGGAAGGGATTTGTTTTTTTATCATTTTTGACCCTTCATGGGGAAGAATTGGGCTTCCCCACCTGCACTTGATACAAATACATAAATCTAAATACTGATGAGGGGTATGCAAAATATGAAAACGGGTGAGTGGTTTGCTATTGCGATGGGATTGAGCATAGATTATTTTCAGGTCAGATGAGATATCCTAAAGGTTTACTTTATACCCAGACCCATGAATGGGTTCGTTTGGAAGATGAGATTGCCACCATAGGTATAAGTTCCTTTGCACAGGGAGAACTTGGGGATATTGTTTTTGTGGAGATAGATACGGAAGGGAAAAGTCTTGCCAAGGCTGAGGTGTTTGGAACGATTGAAGCCGTCAAGACCGTAACGGATATTTACCTTCCGATTTCAGGCAAGGTTTTGGAAGTAAATTCCAAGGTACAGCATCATCCAGAATTGGTTAATTCTTCCCCCTACGAGGAAGGATGGCTCATTAGACTAAGAATCTCTGATCCCGAGGAGCTAAAATCTTTGCTCTCTGCCCAACAATACCAAGATATTCTCAAGAATTCCTGAGGCCAGATTGGGTATGAAGGGCTTCTCGGCGCCAATGCAGGAGTCCCTGTACGCCGAGGACTAGGAAAATAAGAAATTGGATGGCACCAAAATATAGTCCGGTATAAGCATATAAGGGTAAACATATGGCATCCCCAAGGATCCAGAAATACCATGCTTCCACATGTTTCCGTGCCATCAGCCACATGCCTATCACAAAAAAAGAAGAACTTAAAGCATCCCAAAGGGGTGCCTGCGATTCCTGTGGTAGCTGTTCTAAGAGAAAATACAATCCGATCGCTATAACAAGACAAGCCACTAATGTGGCATTCAAAATTTGATTGGGTACAAAAGAGATCGGGGTTTTCTTTTCGCCGGGCTTGCTGCGGAGCCAGTAAACCCATCCGTACAGACTCATCCCCGTATAATACAGGTAGATACCCATATTAGCATAGAGACTTACCCGAAAGCAGAGATATACGAAAGCAAGATCATAAATCAGTCCTATGGGGTAAAACAAAATATGTCCTCTTCGTCCGTACCAGACACTTATCACACCTGCCGTAGCACCTATCAATTCTATCCAATCTGTCCATGAAAACGGAATGAGTTTATTATACAGGTCTTGCCACAGGTCTAGTAGGGAGTACACGGAATATTTTTTAGGATTTTATTTTCGTATTTGCATGAAGTCCGAATGGATTTCTGGACAAAGCTAAGTAAATTGCTTCGGGTTTTTTCTTTTGGTGTAGGGTTAATCTGGATAATCTTGAGATAGGTGATAGATATGGATCATGTTGGGGTAGCAGTGGAGGACTGGCAGAAGTCTCTACATGATTTTGCGATCCTTTTGGGTACGGAGGCTTCTGATGAGGAACTCCTGGACAAAGAAGGGGTCAGGACAGCCTTTTTTCAGACAGGAAATACTAGGGTAGAACTTTTGGGTGCCACCCGTGCAGAAAGCCCTGTGGGGAAATTTTTATCCAGACGAGGAGAAGGATTGCATCATATAGCTTTTGCCGTTAAGAACCTGGATCAGACTCTAATTCGTTTGCAAGAAAAGGGTTTTTCTTTGACATCAGGGGGTATCCGAAAAGGATCAGGGGGAAAGCGGATTTGCTTCTTGCAACCCAAACAAACCCATGGTATACTGATTGAATTGTGTGAAAAGAAATAATTTTTCAAGAAATGGGTTCTAGAGTTGCACATTTAAGATCATGACGAGTCTCTCTTCTATGGGTGAGTTTGGGTTTTTGGAAAAACTTAAGGCTCGTTTTGGGAATATGGACCCTGCTCTTCCCATGGGAATGGGGGACGATGCAGCTGTACTTCCCTCGGGAGACAAAGAAAACTATGCTCTTTTTAGCTCGGATATGTTATTGGAAGGAACCCATTTTGATATCAGTTATACACCTATGGAAAGTCTAGGTTATAAAGCTGTTTCCGTGAATGTATCTGATATGATTGCCATGAATGGAAGAGGAAAATATATAGTGGTTGGCTTAGGGATGAGTGCTCGCTATGGATGGGAAGATGTGAAATCCTTGTATGAAGGTATGGAGCGGGCTTGTAAAGAATATGATATTAGCCTTGTTGGGGGAGATACGGTCAGCCACTCCAAGGGATTGCTTTTGTCTTTAGCCATCTGGGGGGAGGTTCCCAAGGCTTCGGTCACTTACAGGAAAGGAGCAAAACCACATGATGTCTTGTGTGTGACAGGATCTTTAGGTGCTTCCTATGTGGGCTTGCAACTCCTCATCAGAGAGAAGCGAACCGTCTTATCCGATCCCACACTTTCTCCTGAGATAGCCGAATATGCACCTATGATCCAACAACACCTATTTCCCCAAGCACGTCAAGACATTCTAAATTTTCTAGAATCTCAGAACATCGTTCCCCATGCTATGATAGATATCTCGGATGGATTATCTTCTGAAATTCTTCATCTTTGTTCTGCATCTGGTTGTGGGGTGGAGGTATATGAGGATAGATTGCCCATCAAGGAATCTACTTATCGTACGGCTTTGGAGATAGGTTTGGAACCTCTTACATGTGCTATGAATGGTGGGGAAGATTATCAGCTCCTTATGGCTCTTCCGCCCCAGATTTATGAAACTGCCACATCTTGTGGAGATATCCATGCCATAGGTTATTTTGTGGAAAATCCTTCCCATATTTCTCTCAAAACCAAAGCCGAACAAGAAATCTCCCTGACAGCACAAGGATGGACACAATTTTAAAATACCCTAAAATGAACCTAATAAGATTATATTAACATCAATACATGATTTTGCGTGATGAGCAGTGCACTTGAAAAACATAAAAAGCAGATAACCATTCTGATACAGCTGGCCAAGGTAGATGGTATTCTATCTGATGACGAACTCCAGATGATTAATCGGATTTCAAAAATGAAGGGAATCTCCAGCTCTGAATTGGAAGATCTTTTCTATGAAGAAGGTAATGTACAAGATCTACCTAAGATGTCGGAAAAGGATAGATTTGTATATCTCTATACCATCGTGCAATTGATGAAAATAGATGATAGATTGTACAAGGAGGAGATGATATTTTCTTTGGAAGCCTGTGAAACCTTGCAATTTGATGTTTCTATCCTTCATTATCTTATGTTAAACATTGCAGTTGACCCTGCTTCATCTCCCCCTGAAGAGGCACTGAGAAAGGAATTGGCAAAGAAAGGATTGTTGAAGAAAGGATCCTCTGCTTCATGATCAGTTCCATGACAGGATTTGGAAATGCTTCCAAAAAGGGTTTGGAGGTTTCTTTAAAGACCTGGAATGCAAAATATGTCGATATCTCTCTCCGCCTCCCATGGGGAATGGAAAAAAAAGAACCCCAGGTCCGGGATTGGCTCTTGCAAAATCTGAAAAGAGGAAAGGTATCTTTATCCGTGAGATGCTTTTCTACACATTCCCAGGAAAAAATCCCCCAATTAAATTTTCCCTTCCTCAGAGACTATCTTCATCAAATCAAAAGCTTCGCCGTGAAAGAAAAGCTTGTCCTGAAAGATGCACACCTTCTTCAAGCCGTTCTCCAGCTTGCCCATGGATCAATTTCTCAATCCCATCAAGAAAGTCTCCCTAGGGAAAAAGATTTGTGGAAGGAATTAGAACCCCTAATTAAGGAGGCTTTGGAAAAATGTTTGAGGTCCAGAGCGGAGGAAGGCAAACTCATTCAGGGGAAATTAACAGATTATGTACAGGCGATCCAGACAGGATTAACACAAATTGCTAAATGGCGTCCTGAACGAGACAAGCAGGTCCGAGCGCAGACGATAAAAAAGCTAAGATCTCTTCTGGGTGAAGAAGAAATTGAGATACCAGGAAGGGTGGAACAGGAAATACATATCTTAATGGAAAGAATGTCCATAGAAGAGGAACATGTACGTTTGCAAAAACATGTGAACTATTTTTCCACCTCGCTCTTGAACCCCGACTCATTGGAAAAAGGGAAAAAATTAACCTTTATTTGTCAAGAAATAGGACGAGAGTTGAACACCCTAGGTGCCAAGTGTGCTGAAATTCGTATGCAACGAGAAGTTATAAACATGAAAACTCAGTTGGAAGATATCAAGGAACAAGTTCTCAATCTGCTCTAAACATTGTTTGCTTTGATCCTTTTAAGTACCAAGCTAAGCCAGCGATCATTAGGGTGACAGAAGAAGCCTCTTTAGAGACCATCTGGTTGATTTCTCCGTGGAGATCTACAAAAATCCGATCTTCTAAACGGCTAGGATGTATACCTAGACTGAGTTCATTGGAAACCAGAAAAAGATCTTTGGGCAAATTTTTTATCCTATTCCATTCACTTATGAATTTATCCAGACTAGGCTTTTTCTTTCCGCCATGTTGGTGGAGGAGATTATGTACCCAAAGGGTTATGCAATCCACCAGTACGGTTCGTCCGCTGAGGGGCAATCTTGAAAGGTGCTGGGTTTCTTCCATCAATTCCCATCTTTTATCTCGTCTTTGTTGATGATGTTGGATTCGTTCTTGACAAGAGGAATGGGGTGGTGTGGTGGCTACGTACAATGGATTCTGGGATAATTTCAAAATACATTCTTCGGCGTACTCGGATTTACCTGAACGGGTACCTCCCAAGATCAAATGTATTTTTCCCACGTTTTAATTTAAAGGAGGGGTTTTTTTAGAAGAGAAGAGATCATGTTGCATAGGCTAGGATATTTTGGGATATGGAAAAAATAGGGTTTGAAAGTTTGAATATTTTTCTAATTATAGAAAGAAGAATCAAATAAGGGAAAATTTTGATTAATTTGGGGTGTACATTTAGATGAGGATTGGGAAATTATGGGCTTCTGGGATTTCTTCGTAGAAAAAATAGCCATTGATCTTGGGACAGCGAACACCTTGATCATTTACAAGGATGAGATTGTGGTCAATGAACCTTCTATCATTGCGATAGATCGGTCAACGAGTCGAATCATATCTGTGGGCAAGGATGCCATGCAGATGCACGAAAAGACCCATCAGAATATCAAAACCATACGACCCCTGAAAGATGGAGTGATTGCCGATTTTCACGCAGCAGAATGGATGATTCGGAGCCTGATCCGTATGATCAAAAAAGGCAGAATGACCTTCTTCCCGAATACCTATGTCATGGTAATCTGTATCCCTTCTGGAATTACAGAGGTGGAAAAAAGAGCTGTTCGGGATTCAGCAGAACACGCAGGTGCCCGAGAAGTATATATGATACATGAACCCATCGCAGCTGCCATAGGTATAGATATAAATATCCATCGTCCTGTGGGGTCCATGATTGTGGATATAGGAGGTGGAACAACTGAAATCGCTGTCATTGCCCTTTCGGGCATTGTGTGCAATCAGTCTATACGAATAGGTGGAGACACCTTTAACAAAGATATCATGGACTACATCCGCCGACAACATAATTTGCTCATCGGCGAACGAACAGCCGAACGGGTAAAGATGGAAGCAGGAGCAGCTTTGACGGAAATGGAAGATGGCCCGGAGGAATATCCCATTCGGGGACGAGATCTTATGTCGGGGGTTCCCAAGGTGATAAAGGTTTCTTATTCGGAGGTAGCCTTTGCTTTAGAAAAATCTATCTCCAAGATAGAAGAGGCTATTTTGAAGGCTTTGGAAAATTCTCCACCCGAGCTATCCGCAGATATTTATGATAATGGCATCCATTTGGCGGGTGGAGGAGCTCTCTTGAGAGGGTTGGCACGTCGTCTTCAAAACAAAACCAAATTGACAACTCATATTTCAGAAGATCCCCTCACGGCTGTAGCCCGAGGAACAGGTATTGCCATGAATAATTTGAAGGAATACCGATCGGTTCTGATCACCTAGTGATTCCTCATGCCTGGATTTCTTCGGTACCTCCGTCTCCTTCGTTCTTTTTTCTTTTTTTCAGCGCTGCTCTCGGTTTGTCTTTTTCTCATGCTGAAAGAGGAAAGCTATCTTTCTGCAAGATGGTTTCGGCGGGTAAACGAAGGCATGGGAGAAATACATCAGTATTTCCATGGTCTCCAAGAATATTTTCATCTATCACAGGTCAATACCCAATTGGTGGAAGAAAATACACAACTCAGACATCAACTTTGGACCCATCAGCTATCTAGCGAAGACCTGCCAAGAACTGCATCCTTGTCCTCCCAATGGGCTATAGAACATGAATACCTACCCGCACACGTCGTTAAGAACACCCTCTTTTTTCAGCACAATTATATAGTTCTCAATAAGGGATATAGATCCGGAATTCGGGAAGGAATGGGTGTGGTGGGACAACGGGGTGTGGTGGGAAAGGTGAAGCATGTGAGCGAAAGTTTTTCAACCCTCTATTCCCTACTGCACACGGATCTTATGATTTCGTGTCGGATTGCCCGAGATAGTACGTTGGCTACCCTGAAATGGGATGGAATATCTCCCCAAAATGCTAATTTACTCTACGTTCCCCGACACGTTTTCCTGAAAAAAGGAGATCTCTTACTGAGCTCGGGCGGTGGAAATACCTTTCCATATGGGGTACCCTTGGGTCTTATAGATAGTTTTGATCTAAAAGAACATGAGGTATTTTATCGGGTGAAGGTGTCTTTGGCTACCGATTTTTATAGACTGCACAATGTATATGTCGTATTGAATCCCAGACGGAGAGAAAGAGACAGCCTAGAATTCATGATGGAGCAAACCTTGGGAATCTAAGTCTAATCAAGCTTTAAAACATTCGTATATGAAAGGGAGGGATTTGTTTCGTTTTCTTCTAGAAGGCTTAATAGGTTTTGCCTTTCAGGCATGCCTGTTGTGGGTAGGTTTTTATTTTTCTTATGCCTTAGCCTTTGTGTACCTGGCTTGTTTACTTCATCTACCTTTTCGCTTGTCTTCTTTTTGGCGGATGATTTTAGGAATGTCCATGGGTTTGGGGATAGATTTGATGTATGGCACAATCGGGTTGCATGGAATAGCTTGTCTGGGGATGACCTTTGTTCAGAGACGGGTGGGACAATTCTATTTCCCGCTTATGGAAAGAAAGAAGGTTCAGACCCAACTCAATCCCTATGCCTTAGGCAGCATTCAATATGCCATCTATGCCATAACCCTGATTCTCCTACACCATAGCATTTTATTCATCCTAGAAGCCGCCATGGACGTGCATTGGCGGGATATCCTGAAGATAGGCCTGAGTAGTTTATTTACCCTCTTCCTACTCCTCTCTTGGTACGGAATAGGACATGTTTTCCTGAAAAAACAATCTGAAGGCTCTTTATGAACAGACATGGGAAGATCTTGCTGCAAGGCCTGATTCTTGTATCTACCTTGTTGCTTTCTATTATCTTGTTTCATATTCAGGTCAAGGATAATTCTTATGTTCTGAAGGCCGAGCGGAATATTGTACAGCGTATGGTAGAGTATCCTCGCCGAGGATTTATCTATGATAGGGAGGATCAAATTTTGGTTTACAATGTTCCGGCTTTTGATGTGAAGGTGGTGCCTCAGGAGGTAAAATCCTTGGATACCCTTCATTTTTCTCAGGTTTTTAATTTATCTCTTGCCGATTTTCGAGAATCCTGGAAGCGGGTTTGTTCCTATTCCATGATTCAATCCTCTACTTTCATCTCGGATATATCTCATGAGGAATTCAGTCATATACAGGATGAAATGATCTCTTTTCCTGGCTTTTATGTAGAAGAGAAGATTATCAGGGGCTATACCTACCCCTTTTTGGCCAATACCCTAGGATATGTTAATGAGGTCAGTCCAAGCCAATTAGCTAAAGACAGCCTGAGAATCTATGAATTGGGAGATCCTATTGGGGTGAGTGGCTTGGAAGAGGCCTACGATCTCATCTTAAGGGGTGAAAAGGGAACCAAATTCCGAAGGGTAGATGTTAGAGGAAAAGATTTGGGCCCCTTCAAGCAAGGAGTCTATGACAGAGCTTCCAAACCCGGAGAAGATATCCAAATAACCATAGATACCGAATTGCAACGTTATGCCGAATTTCTTATGGAAGGGAAACGTGGAAGTGTGCTGGCCATAGAACCTGAAACAGGTGAAATTCTAGCCATTGTTTCTGCCCCATCCTATGATCCAAATCAGCTATCAGGAAAAAACTACGGAAAATATTATGATCTTATCTCCTCAGATTCACTTACTCCTCTTTTTCATCGTCCCTTGATGGCTATGTATCGCCCGGGATCCATTTTCAAGGTGGCACAAGCCTTGGTGGCCTTAGAATTGGGTCTGATAGATCCCGAAACCGTTTTTCCCTGTGATCAAAATCTCATTGGCTGTCATTGGCATGGACTCCAAGAGGATTTGCGAGGTGCTATCACAAATTCTTGCAATTCTTATTTTTATAGAGTCATGGAAAGATATATTTATCAGGATGAGAATCCAGATCTCCATCAAAGTGCTCCCAAAGGATTGGAAAAATGGCATAAAGCCATGAAACGACTTGCCTTCGGAAAAAAAACAGGAATAGATATCCCTTCCGAACAAAAAGGATATATCCCCAATGTCTCATATTATGATCGGATATATGGTCAGAACAGATGGAACTATGAAACCATATACTCTTTGGCAATAGGTGAAGGAGAAAACCTAGTCGTACCCCTTCAAATGGTTAATTTTGCTGCCATGATTGCCAACAGAGGATATTATTATACCCCTCATTTGCTGAGAAAAACAAGTAGGGGTTCCAAGAGGGAGATCCAAAAGCACTCCATTCATATTGATCCCCGAAATGTAGAAATCGTGGTCCAGGCTATGCGGGAGGTTATACTCTCGGGAACAGGGCGTTATCGTGCCAATTTACCAGATATAGAAGTTTGTGGAAAAACGGGGACCGTCCAAAATCGTGAAGGGGAATTTTCCCACTCGGTATTTATCTCCTTTGCCCCCATGGAATCTCCCCAAATAGCCCTATCTGTATATGTGGAATATGCAGGAGAAGGAGCCCGTGCTGCTGCTGCCATCAGCGGACTCCTAATAGAAAAATATTTGAAAAAAGAAGAAGCAAAATTGTACTACGAAGCATATGTACGAAACTTCATTCCCGAATGATCAAAACTCCTATTCCAAACTCCCAAGCCTGTGTCGCAAAAAATTGATCCCTGGACCCTAGGTATCTATTTTCTCCTAGTCCTGGTAGGATGGGCATTGATCTATGCCTCCGAATATACTGAGGAACTCAATAAGGCAATATATGATCCCTCACTGAAATCTGGAAAACAGATGCTTTGGATAGGTCTTTGTTTGGTGCTTTTGCTACTCAGTATATTCGTGCATCATAGGGTATATGATTATTTTGCGTATTTATTGTACCTATTTTCTATAATAGGACTTATATCTGTTTTATTTTGGGGGGTAGAGGTTTCGGGTTCACGTTCCTGGATAAATCTGGGGGTTGCATATTTTCAACCCTCTGAATTAGCCAAGTATGCCACTTGCTTGGCCTTGGCTAAGGTGATCAGCATGCCGTCTTTTCGTTTTAAAATGAGTTCTTATTTGGGATTGTTTCTATTGATGGCTTTGCCTACGGTTCTTATTATTGCGCAGGGTGATGTTGGGACGGCTTTGGTATTTCCTGCTTTTGCGTTGATGTTATATCGGGGGGGTATGCCTTCCTTTATTCTTTTTCTGGGCATAGTTTTTGTGGTCTTATTTGTTTTGGCACTATGGTTTTCACCCTTGATAATTGTTACGGTGATTGGTTCCATCAGCCTTTTTCTTAGTGTAATATGGGCTAAGAACAAATACCGAATCTTTTTTGTGTTAATCTGTGCTTTGGCTTCAGCAGGATTTGTGTGGAGTACAGACTATGTCATGACCCAAATTCTCAAACCTTATCAAACCCAACGTATTCAATCCTTATTTAATCCCTCAGCGGATCCCTTGGGTATGGGATGGAATGTGACCCAATCTAAAATAGCCATTGGGTCTGGGGGCTTGGTAGGAAAGGGATATTTACAGGGAACCCAAAGTCGACACGATTTTGTTCCCGAAGAGAGTACTGATTTTATCTTTTGTACCCTGGGCGAAGAATTCGGATGGGTGGGGACCACTTGTTTTCTCCTTTTATTTTCTAGCTTTCTTCTTCGGCTGATCTATATCGCGGAACGTCAAAGAAATATTTTTTCCTTATTGTATGGGTATGGGGTCGTCTGCATCTTTTTAGCACATTATCTCATCAATCTATCCATGACCCTGGGATTTTTCCCGGTTATAGGTATTCCCTTACCCTTTCTGAGTTATGGGGGTTCATCATTGGTAGTTTTTTCATTGATGGTGCTGAGTTTATTGAAAATGGATATGCACCGAACGGATATGGTCCTTCGTATCTGATCTTTTATCTTAGTTTGATCGGAAATTATATTATATACTGATATGAATAAAAGCATTGGTCAAGGATGAGTTCTAATATTCCAACCCGATCTATCTTCTGCCGTGATAACCTAGATGTCCTGGAAGGAATTAATAGCTCCTGCATAGACCTGATATATTTAGACCCCCCCTTCAACAAGAATAAAACCTTCACCGCACCCATAGGTTCCCATGCGGAGGGTGCGAGCTTCAAGGATATCTTCCGAAAAGAGGATTTGAAGGGGGAGTGGTTGAAGACGATAGAAGAAGATGAACCTAAATTGCATTCTTTTCTTGAGAGCGTTCAGACCATGGGGGGCAGGAATAGTCATGATTTTTGCTATTTGGCATATATGGGGATTAGATTATTGGAATGCCATAGGATACTCAAAGATACAGGGTCTATCTATCTGCATTGCGATCCCACGATGTCGCATTATCTCAAGCTCCTCATGGATTGTATTTTTGAAGAGAATAATTTTAGGAATGAGATTGTGTGGAATAAAGGTTTTAGGGGAACTCCAAGAAAAACCCGCTATCAGCAAGAACACGAAATTGTCTTTTATTACGGAAAAGGAAAAAATGTCATCTGGAATCAACAAACTGTTTCCTATAAAAATAAAAAGATGTCCCGTTACAATAAGAGAGATGAAGAGGGAAACAAATATGCTTTGGTGAAACGTAAACGTACAGACGGAACCATTTACTATGGTCGCACATATCCCAAAGGAAAGCGAATCGGAGACGTTATACATATTCCCACACTAGCCTCCACTTCCCGAGAACGAACGCATTATCCTACGCAGAAACCCCTGGCTTTGCTGGAACGAATTATTAAAACCTCCTCTAATGAGGGCGATTTGATCCTGGATCTCTTTTGTGGGTGTGCCACCACCTGTGTGGCTGCGGAGAAATTGGAACGAAAATGGATCGGCATAGATGTTTCCATCACGGCTTATAATTTGGTCAAGCGGCGACTTGCCAAAGAAGTGGAGGGCAAAGAAAATGGACAAGCGGGTATGCTCTTTTGGGAGGAGAAAATCAAATATCAACAGAAGCTCCCCAAACGGACGGATCAAGGTGTAGATTATCGGGAGAAAAAATATATTTATGTGATTAGTCATCCCAAATATCCTGGGGAGTATAAGGTAGGTATTGCGAAGGATCTCAAGAAAAACTTCTCAGGCTATCAAAGGACTGATCCGGAAAGAGCTTATGAATACGAGTATTCACGTTTGAGTCCTCGGTTCAGGGAGGTGGAGAAGCATATTCATGAGGTCTTTCCTAATAAGCATGAATGGGTGCAAGCTCCATTGGAAGAGATTATTGCAGAGATTAAGGGAGTAGATAAAGCTAGGATATGATAATAGGTATATGAATTCTTTTTATTTTTTAATATCGAGGTGTGGCGCAGTCCGGTTAGCGCACCACGTTAGGGACGTGGGGGTCGCTGGTTCAAATCCAGTCACCTCGACTCGTGTATATATGCTATGGGTAGTCAAAATCTGAAGAGTCAAAACTTAGGAATTGGCATTGTGATGGGGAGTCTATCTGACTGGCCCATCATGCAAGGGGCATGGAAATTTCTTGAAAGCCTGGACATAGACCTACCCAAGACCTATCAAATTCTTTCTGCCCATCGTACGCCCGAGGAGATGTTAGCTTATGGGAAATCGGCTGCCCAGCGGGGCATAGGTGTTATCATTGCAGGTGCGGGGGGGGCAGCTCATTTACCCGGAATGATCGCTTCTACGAGTATTCTTCCTGTGATTGGGGTTCCGATTCGTTCTTCAAATTCTTTGGATGCTTGGGATTCTCTTTTATCTATTGTGCAAATGCCTGCGGGGGTTCCCGTCGCGACGGTGGCTATAAACGGAGCAAAGAATGCAGCCATTCTGGCCATACAGATTCTAGCCTTGAAGAACCCTAGTTTGCTGTCTTGCTTGAAGAATCTTAAAGAAAAGGATCAGGAGAGGGTACGGGAACAGAATGTACAACTAAGTCGTGAACTAGCTGATCAACCCAAGCACAAATTAGATACCTGAGTCCAAACCTTAGACTAGGGTGGGCTAATTCCTCTCTCGGTGGCGTTGCGGGCGCCTAGGGCTGTGAATATTTAGATAGCTGATCTTATGAGCAGTAAAAATAAAGGCAAAGATTACGAACTCGAGACCAAAGAGAGGTACGAGGAACTGCTTAGGCAGGATGGGGTCACCGAGACCGTTGAACACAGCAAGAAACTAATGGACTCTAGTGCTAAGAAGCCTGCACAGGTGGATGTTTATTGGGAATTTGAAAGGGCAGGCATCCTGTACAGGACGGCCATAGAATGCAAGGATTATAAAAGACCTGTCTCCGTAGACAAGATACGTGCATTTGCTTCCGTTTTAAGTGATCACAAGCTGAATGGAATATTTGTTGCCCGAAATGGATTTCAGTCCGGGGCAAAGGAGTATGCAGAAGCTGAGGGGATAGAGCTGGTAGAACTCAGAAAACCTAAGGCAGAGGACCTCAAAGGTAGGATTTTTAATATCCACTTGCGTGTAGAGATGTGGCTGCCAAAACTTCTTCACGTGAACGTTGAAGTCCACAGTAGCGAACGTTCCCGTTATCCTGAAGGGAAGGTGCAAGGAAGAACATATAGAGGAGATGATGGTGTTTATGATACTAAGAGGAACTTGATCAAGTCTTTTAATGACATGATCAGTGCTTTACCGCGTCCTCCTGAGGACAAGAACCCTAATGAAGAACTTAAGCACGGTTTTCCCTTTGAGGGGGGGTATATAAAGGCTGGACAGGATGAATTTCACAGGATAGAACGTATTCAATTCAGATATTCTTGGAGAGTTTAGCGCCCTCTTGAGGGCATCATAAAAGCAGGACCGATCCAAATGATACTCAAGAGGGTCAAAGACGGAAAGATGATCTTTTTCCATGAGGATGGCCGTATAAGGCGTCCTGATGGGTTATGAGTAGGTATTCAGTTTGGGAGTTTAGGGTCCATTGGGAGAGTCGTTCTTTGACATCTTCATAAATTTCAAACATCTCCTTGGGACGAAGGGCATAATGCCGAAAGGCCTGATTATAGCTGATCCGGGTCATGCCATGCTTTTTCCATATGTGTTCTATATGTATTTTTCTCTTTTGGATGAGTGCAGTGGGGGATAGGGAAGCCTTCTTAAGCATGGCTTCCGAAAGATGTATATCCACCAAGACTGCCACCATGTCCTCAGGAGAAAAGGGAACCGAAAGAGATGCACGCGAAGGATCAGGAGACTGACAAGAGATCCAGCAAAAACACAGAAGGGAAAAGTACCCTAAGGTCCTCATGGCAAAGAGGAAGCAGATACAAGCTGACGCATGAGCTTGCTAGAACATATGAACTTATTCAGCTCAGGACTGGGTGATTTAATTAATCCCTCGGCGGTTCCAGACCAATTCTTTTTTCCATCGTGAATAAATAGAATGTTTTCCCCGATCTCTACGACCGAATTCATGTCATGGCTCACCACAATGGTGGTAATTTTATCATCCGAACTGATTTCTCGTATGAGTCCATCAATTCGGACTGCGGTGCTTGGATCTAGACCTGAGTTAGGTTCATCACAAAAGAGATAGGCAGGTTGATTGACGATGGCACGTGCCAAGGCTACCCGTTTTCTCATACCCCCACTCAGTTCTGAGGGAATCTTCTTATTGACCCCAGAAAGACTCACCTTATCCAGGCAAAAATCAACTTGTTTTTTTTTTTCTTTTTGGGTCATATTGGTGAGTATGTCCAGGGGAAACTGGATATTTTCTTCTATGTTCTTGGAATCAAAAAGGGCTAAATTTTGAAAAAGCATTCCTACTTTTTGTCGGATTTTCTGTCGGAGTCTTTCTGTGCCTTGGGTAAAGTTATCTTCATCAAAAAAAGCGGACCCTGAATCGGGTTCCAGTAATCCGATGATACACTTGATCAATACGCTTTTTCCTGTACCACTGGCACCAATAACTAAATTAACCTTTCCTTGTCCAAAGGAGGCAGATACATCATCTACCACTTTGTCTCCATTAAAGGTTTTGCTAATATTTTCTATTCGTATCACAAGAGCAGTTCTGCCAATAGATAATCAGAGCAAAGTATGGCCACACAGCTTTTTGTGACCGCCTCTGTACTGATTTTCCCTACCTCAAAGGCTCCACCTGAAACATTGAAGCCTTTGTAACAAGAAATGGTAGAGATCAAAAAGGCAAATACGATGGTTTTGATAAGGGCAAAGGGTAGGCTGAAGGGGATAAATCCGTTTCGGATGCCGTACTCATAATCCGCAGGCGAGATCACACCGCCATAGACCCCTGCAAGATACCCACCCACAATGCATACCCCAATAGATAAGGCGACCAAAATCGGATAAGAAATGATGGAGGCAATCACCCTAGGAAGAACCAAGTAAGAGGTAGCATTGATCCCCATGGTTTTTAGAGCATCTATTTGTTCGCTAATTTTCATGGTTCCTAATTCTGTGGCCATATTTGAACCTATTTTTCCCGCAAAGAAAATACCCATAATCATAGGAGCAAGTTCCACCACAGCTGTATCTCGTAGGACGGTGGCAATCACATAATCTTTGACAAATGGGTTGGAAATATTATAGGCTGTTTGTAAAACCGTAACAGATCCCATGAAAAAAGAAATGAGCATAAAAACAAAGAACGTCTTACAACCCACGATATAGCATTCATCCAGAATCAACCGACCATAGATCCGAAAAGAATCCATAGGAACAAAGATGTCTCGGAGAAAAAGAAAATATGAACCTAAACCCTGGAGAAATTTTATCACGAAGTGACCTATTAAAAATTTATTCTCTTATGAGGAGATGTTTTAAAGGGCGTCTGTCAGTATTTTCAAAACGTTGATACCTATAAATCTATCTAATATGGTGAGTAAAACCATAAGAGATAAGATCACGGGACATAGATAGGCGAGTGAGAAATCCAGATAGCGCTGCCAGATAGAACCCACATAGTTGGGATAACCCTGACTAAGCTCGGCATGAAATCGTTTTTTCCGCCATCCAAAGAGAACATATAATACAATCCCAAAGCCCCCCAGAGGGAGAAAGGTATCACTGGAAATATGCTCTATTATATCCATGAAGGATCTAGATTCTGAAGAGTTCAAGTAGCTAAGACAGGCACTTAGAAAAGCAGAATCTCCTTGTGACAATAAGGAAGGGATGCCCAGAAGAAAGACAAAAAGACCCAAAAACCATACCACTGCCTTGCGGGAGATGGATAGCTTATCCACAGCATAGGCAACAGGAATCTCTAATAAAGACACAGTGGAGGTCAGTGCGGCAAAGGAGAGTAATAAGAAAAATAAAGACCCTACAACAAGTCCGATGCCTGGCCCCAGGGATTCAAATCCACCTGGGAGCGTAACAAAGATAAGTCCTGCGCCCCCCGAAATATCTGACATATCTCCCGCATTTAGATGGGCTACGAAAGGAAATATCATGAGTCCCGCTAGGAAGGCAATGCCTACATCAGCCAGCACCACAAAAGCAGAAGCATGGACTATATTTTCATTTTTGGGAAGATAACTCCCATACGTAATCATGGCACCTAGACCCAAAGAAAGAGAGAAAAAAGCTTGTCCCATGGCGTTATAAATTACCTCCAAACTTATGTTTGCAAAATTGGGAATCAAATAGTATTTCAATCCAGCACCTGCGTGGGGTAAGAAAAACCCGTACAAAATTAGAATGACCATGAGTGAAAGGAGCAGGGGCATAAGCACCTTGGATAGACGTTCTATTCCTTTAGAAATACCTTTTGAAACCGTATAAGCGGTAAGGAGCATGAAAATCCCCGCATATAGAGAGATTTTGGCTATGTCATTGATGTAGGTACCGAATTCTTCCCCAATGGAAAAATTTCCCATCAGAATCTCCACAACATAACCCAAAGCCCAACCTGCCACGATGTTGTAAAAGGAAAGAACCAGAACCGCAGATAAAACGCCCAATTTCCCCACAACATTCCAAGATTTTTTCCCTGTCTCAAAAGCACTCACCGCATCTCGCTGCGCTGCCCGTCCGATGGAGATTTCGGAAACCATGATGGGCAAACAGAATACGAAACAGAAGATAAGATACATGAACAGGAAGGCAGCACCTCCTCCGTCTGCCACCTCAAAAGGAAATTTCCAAACATTCCCCAAACCTATCGCAGACCCTGCCGCTGCCAGGATAAAACCCATCCGTCCGGTAAATCCGCCTCTTTTTTTATTAGACAATGAATCGGCCATATGCTAAGAATTTGGTTCTTGTTCTGTACTAGGTCGCTGAAGCATGACTTCATCAATCAAACCATAACTTTGTGCCTCAACGGCTGACATCCAAAAGTCTCTATCCGCATCCTTTTCTATCTCTTCATAAGACTTCTTGGTATGCTCAGCCAGAATATCATAGAGATCTTTCTTGACCGTGAGGGTTTGCCGAAGGGATATTTCCATATCTGAAGCTCTTCCCTGCATCCCTGACATGGGTTGGTGTATCATGATTCGGGCATGGGGTAGAGAAGCCCTTCTTCCCTTTTCTCCACCACATAGAAGAATAGCTGCCATGGATGCGGCTAAACCCGTACAAACTGTGGAAATGGGTGGAGAGATATATTGCATGGTATCATAAATTCCCAAACCTGCATAAACCGAACCCCCAGGACTATTAATATAAAGTGTAATGGGTCTTTGTGCGTTCGTGCTTTCCAAAAAAAGAAGCTGTGCCGTGATAATATTACACAGAACATCATCCACTTCCAAACCCAAGAAAATAATCCGATCCATGATAAGACGAGAAAAAACATCTATCTCCCGAAAATGTGTGGGGCGCTCCTCTATAACAGAACGGGTCATGTTCTCCACAGAGTGCCTATACTGATCAAACTGAAGCCCCGAACCTAAGCCATTTCCCAAGACATACTTCCTAAACTCTTGCCAAGATAAGTCCTTATCCATGTTTCCTTGCATAACTAGAACATAAAAATCTGACTAGCTCTTCCATAAAGCATTTTCATATTCTTGAACCTTCTCATTAAATTCCTCCCGAGACAATTTTTCCGTCTTGGGGTTGACCTGGGTTCGCAACCAAGATAATGCATTCCGTTCTTGTAAACGTTGTCTGAGACGAAAGGTATTTTCTCCTTCCCGCACACTTAGAAAATTTCGCACAATCTCTTCCATTTTATTTTCCAAGTCTTGGGGAATCTCTCCGAGTTGAAAACGTTGATGAATCATAGCGCGCGCCTCATGTATTATATCCTCATCCCCTACCTCTATACGTTGGGAACGCACAATTTTGCCAACGACCAAGCTCCATCTAAAAGAACGTAAATAGTTCTGATACGACTTCTCGGAATCCTCCTCTTCTTCCTTTCTAATCTCTTTTTCCCATTTGGACTTGATA
Source organism: Cytophagales bacterium (assembly GCA_026710765.1). Lineage (GTDB taxonomy): Bacteria > Bacteroidota > Bacteroidia > Cytophagales > JAPOQI01 > JAPOQI01. The sequence continues at coordinate 46,495 of JAPOQI010000147.1, forward strand.
TAGACCTCGGGAAGTGGAAAAGAAAGAGAATTGAGTAGGGAAAGTTTCAGGCTTTCCAGAAAGAAATTTTCCGTTTCCCTCTGATAGTTTTCTTCTACCTGTTCTCGTACCTTGCGATAGAAATCTTCTTTGTCCTTCACAACATCCTTTCCAAAGACTTTTTCAAATAAAATGGGGGACAAGGACATTTTTTCTACCCGATCAATTCTTCGGATCGTGAAATGATAAACCCCTTTTTCTTTCCAAACCTTCTTCTTAAGAACCCTAATTAGAGAGTGGGGTAGATTTTTTCCAAATAACTTTCTGGGGGAAAAGGAGATGGTTTCCTCCTTTTTCCTACCCATAAAATCTTCTTTATGCTTGTCCTCTTGCATTTTTTCGGTGGGAAGAAAAACATCTTTGGCAGTATTTTCATCTGAAGGATCTTTCAGATCACCCCAAAGTAAATCTCCGTCTTCTACAAACTCAGACTCAGTGGTCTTACCATAACGGACTCTAATATTTTCAACAGCCTCTTCCACCACCTCATCTTGTACCCGAATAATATATTGTGTAGGACGAAGGGAGGAAAGTCTTTCTAATGCGAAAGAATTTGTCCATCCTACGAGGTATTCAAGTACGATCTCTTGGGGTAGAAGGTTTTCCACATCAGGTAGTTTTTCTGTTTGCAATATGGGGGTTCCGATCAGATCCAGCTTCTGATTCTGAATATATTTTTGAAGTTGATCGGATAAAATTTCTTGAAGAACGTCTACTAAGACGTGCCTACCATGTATCTTACGAACGTAACCCATAGGTGTTTTTCCCTTCCGAAAACCTTTTAAGTGTACCTTTTTTCTGTATCTAGATAAGACATCCTCCACCTGAGATTGATAATCCCCTGAATTGAGCTTAACCTTAAGAAGCCCTTCCACCTCTGAACTCTTGACTAACTCTATGTTCACACTAAGCCAAATCTTAACCTCCCAAATTCATCATACGAGCCTGAACCCAAACCCCAGAGTGCGGATGGAGGGACTCGAACCCCCACGCCTTGCAGCGCTAGATCCTAAGTCTAGTGCGTCTACCAATTTCGCCACATCCGCTATACAGGTGCATAGAACAAAACCTAGAAGAAGACAAGTTATTCATTATTTCTTATAAATTACATGTCCTCCTCAGTAAAAATACTTTCTGCAGATGATCAGCCGATTCAGATGTCGCTGGAGGAAGAAAAACAACACATGATCAGGTTGTACAGGAGCATGCTCTCCTATGCCCGGGATAGGCTGAGTTCCCAAGACATTAAGGACGTTAAAAGGGCTTTTGTGCTTGCCTCTGAAGCACATGAAGGCATGCGCCGAAGATCTGGCGAACCTTATATGTATCATCCCTTGGAGGTAGCCCGCATTTGTGCCAGAGAAATCCATCTGACCAGTGCAACTACCCTTATTTCGTGTTTGCTCCATGATGTGGTAGAAGATACGGATCTGACCCTAGAAGATCTTGCCAAGCGTTTTGAACCTGCTGTTATAAATATTATTGGGGGCCTGACCAAGATTTCTACCGTTTTTGAACAGGGGACCTCAGAACAAGCTGAAAACTTTCGCAAGGTACTCCTTACCCTTTCTTCTGATGTGCGGGTAATTCTGATCAAATTGGCAGACCGTCTTCACAACATGCGTACCCTACATAGCCTGCCTCGTCGGAAACGAATTCGGATCGCCTCCGAAACCATGTATCTATATGCACCCCTAGCTCATAGAATGGGATTGCACGTTATGAAATCTGAACTAGAAGATTTATGCCTGAAATATACTGAACCCGACGGATTTCGCTACATCGCCCACAAGCTCAAGCAAACCAAGGTACAGCGAGATAGATTCATTAAGAAATTTATACAACCCATTAAAAAAGCCTTATCCTTTTGTGAAATTAATTATCCTGTCGTCATCAATGGAAGGACCAAATCTATTTATTCCATATGGTCCAAGATGAAAAAGCAACGCATTCCGTTCAAAGACATCTATGATCTCTTTGCCTTGCGAATCGTGATAGACGTCCCTGAAGACAGGGAAAAGGAATTGTGTTGGCAAATATATTCTCTTGTGACAGATATCTATAAACCCAATCCAGATAGACTTAGAGACTGGATCAGTACACCCAAGTCTAATGGTTACGAGTCGCTCCATACGACGGTTATGTCGGGCTCAGGACAATGGGTAGAAGTTCAAATTCGTTCTTGCAGGATGGATGAAATTGCAGAAAGGGGATATGCTGCACATTGGAGATACAAGGAGCAAACTACGGATTCTCAAAACAGGGAATCTATGTTGGATCATTGGCTCTTGAAGGTACGGGGCATGTTGGAAAATAAAATCCAAACCGATGCAGTAGACTTTGTACAAGATTTCCGATCCAGCCTCCAAACCAGAGAGGTCTATGCTTTTACCCCAAAAGGAAGACTTTGCATATTGAGTGAAGGTGCCACCGTTTTGGATTTCGCTTTTGAAGTGCACACTGAGATTGGTAAAACCTGCATAGGCGGTAAGGTGAATCATCAACTCCAACCCCTAAACTATAAACTTAAAAATGGAGACCAGATAGAAATTCTAAGCTCCTCACAGCAAAGACCACAAGAAGCATGGCTCAAGTTTTTGGCCACCTCAAAGGCTAGAAATGCGGTCAGACAATCCTTGGAAGAAGAACGTAGAGAACTCGTGGAAAGAGGAAAACACCAGGTGCGAGAACATTTATTTCCCATCACAAAAGGAGAAAACGAAGAAAAAGACATGAAAAAGCTAAACAACAACCTAGATAAGTTGGTACAATATTTTCAACTATCCAGTGAGAAGGATCTATACCATCAGGTTGGAGAGGGTAAACTGCCCCTGAGCAAGCTAGCGAAGATATATGAGCAGCTTATTCAAGCTACAAACTCAAATAAAAAGACCCCTGAGGAGATGGGTAATTCAAAAAAGGCTATGATTCTGGGTTTGGACTCCACTCATAAACATGGAGAACCCCAATTAGCACCTTGCTGTCATCCTTTGCCTGGGGATGAAGTTTTTGGGGTCAAAACCTACGAAGGGGTCAAAATTCACAGAAACTCTTGCAAAAACGCACCGGAATTGCTTTCCCAACATGGAGACCAAATCGTTTGGGTGGAATGGAATCAAGATCTAGAAAATCGTTCCATGGCGGTGATTTCCTTGCGCGGATTTGATAGAAGAGGAATGACACGAGATATCATGCAAGTTATTTCGGTAGAGTCAGAAATCAATGCACAATCCGTGTACTTAAACGTAAACAATAGTATTTTTGAAGGAGAGGTTAAACTCTATATTAATGGGACAGAGAGATTAAACAGACTCTTGGATAGACTCAGTGAGGTCAAGGGGGTTGTGAGCGTGGTTCGTTCAGATTGATCAAAAACAAGATGGGGCGATCCATCAGGAATAAGCTGTTATGAAAGAAGTATCAGAAAATAAGATTGGGACAGGAAAAGGGATTAAAAATCAGGAAACTAAGGATCAATGGCCCGAGGTGGAAAAGGTTTTTACTGCCTTTGTGGAAAGGGAAGGGTATAGAAAAACGCCTGAGAGATATCTTATCCTGAAGGAAATATACGAATCAGGAGGACACTTTGATGTGGATGAATTACATATGCGTATTCGGCAGAAAGGAAAGAAGATCAGTCGGGCAACCCTCTACAATACCCTAGAACTGCTCATGGCATGCCGTCTTGTCCTTAGACATCAATTTGAAGAAGGTGCCACCCAATATGAACCCGCCTATGGAAATAGACAACATCATCATGCGGTTTGTGTGAAATGTGGAAAGATCATAGAGTTTTGTGATCCTAGGGTGGGAGATTTGGACAAGGCTTTAGAGGAAGTCTTTAATTTTCGCGTCACGCATCGTTCCTTGGTTGTTTATGGGGAATGTGATTCTCACTGAAGGGAAGGAGCTTTAGGAGGTGAAATTAGTGGATGCCATGTTGGGGTTGCAGTGGGGAGATGAGGGTAAGGGAAAATTAGTGGATCAGCTTTCCAAGTCTTATGATGTGGTGGCACGATTTCAAGGAGGACCCAATGCGGGGCATACAATTTATGTGAATGAAAAGCCCTTCGTCTTGCATCAAATTCCTTCTGGAATTCTTCATGAGGGGGTAGAGAATTTCATAGGGAATGGGGTGGTTATAGACCCTATTGTCTTTTCGGAGGAAGCAGGCCAATTGAAAAGGGCGGGTGTCTTGATCACAGAGAGATTGCGGCTATCTCAAGGTGCCATGCTCATCTTGCCAACCCATAGAGAACTGGACATTCAAGAAGAACGATTCCGAAGTGGACAAGATAAAATAGGATCTACCCTCCGAGGAATAGGTCCCTGTTATCAGGATAAGGTAGGACGAAGGGGCTTACGTTTGCATGAAATACATGGCGCTGAGTTTAAGAACCACTATGAAAAATTACGAAACTATCATCTTCAAATTCTGAAAGATCCTTCCCCCGAATGGAAAGAAGAAGAGGAACGTTTTTTTGAAGGGGTAGAAGAACTTCGGCAATATAAGATGGTAGAAGGACAGACCTATGTCCAGGAAAAATTAAAGGCTCAGCAATCTATTCTCGCCGAAGGAGCACAAGGAACCTTGTTGGATGTGGACCACGGAACTTATCCTTATGTCACAAGCTCCTCCACCCAGGTAGGAGGGGTATGTACGGGATTAGGATTGGCACCTTGGCATGTGGGAGAGATTTTTGGGGTCACGAAGGCTTATTGCACGCGGGTGGGGGAAGGTCCTTTCATAACGCAAGCCTTGCCCAAAGAGGAACATATGATTCAAGAACGGGGTGAAGAACGGGGTTCTACCACAGGTAGGCTTCGTAGATGTGGATGGATAGATTTACCTGCACTCCGATATGCTGTTCAACTGAATGGGGTTACCCAATTGATGTTGACTAAGGTGGATGTTTTAGGGGGTTTGGATTCTGTCAAGGTCTGTGTGGGATATGAGATAGGGGGGGATCAGGTTAAGGTCTTTTCGCCACATCTCAACATGACAGAAATAAGGCCCTTGTACGATGAGGAATATGCTTGGGAGAAATTGTCCAGAGAAGACAGACTCTCTTTTGAAGATTTTCCGATCCCTTTGCAAAAATATATAGAACGGATAGAGAAGGAGGTGGATGTCCCTGTATCCAGAATTTCTTATGGGGTAGGTAGGGAGCAAGTTTGTCTTAGATAATTTATAGGGGTATGATAAGATTTGGGATTGGGAAGAATTTTTGCTAGTATGAGCAGAGCTTTTGAGAATATTGGAGGATGAGGTTTTTAGAATTTAGATTGGCGGTGAAGAGGATCTGGGGAATCGTGATCGTTACATGCTGTTTTTGTTTTCTGAGTATGGGATTTCTGTATGCCCAATCCTCGGTGGGTTTAGTACGTTTTGTTCTTAAGGAAGGGTCTAGGGGTGCTTCCGAGTTTAGTATTGTTCAGAAAGATGATGCAGGTCAGACAGGACGGGTTCCCCCTGAAGAAAGCTATCATGGGGTCCTTTCGGATGTGAATTTTCTATCCCCTGGGGAAGCCGTTAATCTGGCTGACAGAACAGCTTGGAAAGGAAATGTGCAGGCAAAGAAGCTGCCGGGAGAAGAGAAAGCCGAATTCAACTTTACGGGTCTCAAACCCAAAACTTTATATTATGTGTATATCACTGCTTATGGTGCGGGGGGTGATTCACGTAATTTTCGTACCCAGCATCTTAAAATTTCTACACCTCCTGAGGCGGGTGATGAGGTTGATCCGCCCAGATTACATGTTCTCCGAACAAGTCCTGAGGAGGCTATTTTCAGGTATGTATCCAACAGAGATGCTGTACTCTATTGGATTCTGAAAGATCTCTCAGGAGACGATCTTGAAGCCGATCCGAATGTAGAGGCTGAGGATGTACGAGAAGGGGAAGGGGTTATTAAGAAGGATGAAATCTTGGAAGGACATGCAGGGGAAGATGTGATAGAAATTTCGGATCTCTCCGCAGGAAGGGGTTATGTCTTGTATGCTGTTTCTGAGTTGGGTGGACAACTTTCTGATCTGAGGTTTGCAGCCTTTGTGACAGGGGAAAATAATACCTCAACCGCAACAGGAAAATCCTTGGAAAAAAAGATAGGAGTTCCTTTTCAGATCAGAAGTACTTCCTCCAAGAAGGCATTGGCTAATTTCAAATTTGCCTATACTGATGAAGAAGGAGAGGAACAAAACGCTGAACCCCTAAGTTTATCTTCAGGAGAAACCCTGTATTGGCTGGTCTCAACGGGAGGGGCTATAAATTTGAGTGGGGAGCATATTCGCTCCTATGTGGAGAAACCCAACTTGTCGGAAGGCAAACTGTTCAATGTTACAGCAAAAGCTGCTGGAAAAGAATCCTCAGGGGAGGTGGATGAGATAGAGATCGGGGGTTTGGAGGGAAAAACTAGGTATGTGTTTTATTATGTTATCCGAAAAGGAGAAGCTTACAGTGGTGTCCACTCATATTTTTTCCGTACCCTCTGGCAAAGTCCCAGCATCACACCCAAAGGAATTCAAGCAAAGAGTGCAGAATTATCCTTGGAACGCCTACCCCCACGAACCCAAGCCTATTGGCTTCTGATATCAAGTCATCAAGTGGCTTCTCTCAGCCCCGATAGATTTATAAAAGCTGCTGAGATCGGAAAATGGACAAAGAATCTCATCCACCCCAAAACAGAACAATCAGGTAAGGAGATAAATGGAACCCCACATGTTGAGGCGGCCTCCCGAGCTATACGGCTAAACGGACTTAGTCCCTCTTCCTCTTATAGCTTTTGTGTGGTTTTCGTGGAAGAAGAGAGCCATTCTGAATTGGGTTGTTTCTCTTTCCAAACCCCAGCCGAAGCTGAACCCACAACTCTTCCCGAAATTTCTCCCCTAGGGCAGGACAGAAAAACTCCATTCCAACGCCCTCCCCTTCTCTATCCCAATCCTACATCAGGTCTGTTGTACTTACCTGAAGAATGGGTAGGCAAGAAGCTGGTTTTGTGCACTTCTTCTGGAGAACTAGCGGGTCTATATTATCTTGGATCAGGTTCTGAGTTGGATTTGAGGGATCTGAGTTCGGGCTTATATTTTCTGCGAGATGCCTCAGGTAGGGATTATAGACTGATTCTGAAAAAATGAAAGGATTCTTTGTCAAATGTTTTAGGGCTAAGATTCGGATATGAGAAAGAAAACGGGATAGATGTACGGAGAATTGGATGGATTATTGCCTCGGGTTCGGGAGGTGGCTGAGCGGGTAGGTTCTTTTGTTCGGAAGGAGGCTCGTTCTTTTCAGCTTTCCCAGGTAGAGCGAAAGGAAGAGGGGAGTTTTGTATCTTATGTGGATAGACAAGCTGAGGAGATTCTGGTGCAGGCACTCTCTGAACTTCTACCCGGTACGGGTTTTCTTACGGAAGAAAAGACGGTTCAAAACACGAGCAATCGGGAAGACTACTGGACCATAGATCCCCTGGATGGCACCTTCAATTTCATACATGGTCTCCCCCCATATTGTGTGAATATAGGTTTGGTACAAGGTGGAAATCCTGTCCTATGTGTGACCTATGAGCTGAGTCGGAATGAATGTTTTTATGCCATTCGGGGCAAAGGAGGGTTCCGAAATGGGGAACCTATCAAGGTATCTGAGGTGGTTGACTTTTCCACAGCCTTGATCGTGATGGGATTTTCCAATCAGGCCAGACAATTGCCTGAATTTCTTCTCTTACTCAGAACCTTGGCTGAACGAGGCGTTGGATTTAGACGAACGGGTTCCACCGCAGCCAATTTGGCTTATGTGGCTTGCGGACGAGTAGACGCTTTTTTAGGACGAGATATGACCCCTTGGGATATGTCTCCGGGAACCCTTTTGGTGGAAGAAGCCAGAGGAACCGTATCCAATATGGCAGGGGAAGAATTGTGCTTTGAACAGGGAGATTTCTTGGTGGCAGGGGGATTACATAGTTCTTTGGTAGAGATATTGAAAGACATATCCTTACCCGATGATGTATAAATCTAATGATTAAACTATATGGCCGTTTGGAACAAGATCACATATCAGTTATTTCGGGAAGCCGTGGGTTCATTATCTATACATGAGGTCTGTGCTGCCCTTGGACTTAACAAAGGCACGGTAAAGAGGTGGCAGTCGTTAAAACGTGTCCCACCTTCTTATTACAGGGATTTTGCCAGGTTATTAAATTATAGCCAATATGCACATGAGAATCCACGGGAAAAGGATCAATTTTATACCCTTCCTTCTGTGGCTAATAAATGCCTTAGCACTTTTCAGGCGGTTATGAAAGATCTTGGAATCTTGCTCCATGAGTATACCTTCATTGAACCCTCAGCAGGAGAGGGGGTTTTTCTTTCTCTCTTGGCGAAAGAGAAAAGAATAGGTCTGGATATTGAACCCCAAGGAGAAAGTATTATGAGGCGCGATTACTTGACATGGTTGCCCAAAAAGGGGAAGTACATCGTAATAGGAAATCCCCCTTTTGGGCTTAGGGGACACCTGGCCTTGCAATTTATCAATCATTCTGCTAAGTTTGCGGATGTTGTTGCGTTCATACTGCCCCCTCTGTTTAATTCAGATGGCAAAGGTTCGCCTTATAAGAGAGTGCATCCCCAGTATAAGCTTGCATATTGTTCTAAGTTAGATCCGAATAGCTTTGTCTATCCCAATCATCAGCCTGTGCAAGTTCAGGCTATATTTCAAGTTTGGACCAAGATAGGCAAGGACAAAATTATAAAGCAGCCTATAAAAACCTGTAAAACTTATATTCGTGTCTTCTCTTTGTCCGATGGGGGAACACCTAGTACGACTAGGAATAAAAATATGCTGAATACATGTGATATTTACCTACCCTCCACCTGTTTTCGTGGGATGGGTGTTTATGATAGCTTTGCTAAATTACCCAATAACAGAGGCTATGGTGTTGTGGTACTAAAAAACAAAGATGAGGTCTTGTCCATGTTAAGGGGTGCAGACTGGGGAAGGATTGCTTTTCGCGGCACAAATGGCTCCTTGAATTTGCGCACTAGCATGATAGAAAAGGTACTGATAGAACAGGGAATTTATGACAAATGATATTGAGAATGTTACAATTAATATAGAGAAGCATGGGAATTATTACTAAGATAAGAGAGCGAGCAGGTTGGGTAGTGGGTCTGATCGCCATTTCGCTATTATTCTTTCTATTGGGTGGGGATTTGCTGAGTCCGAATTCTATTCTTTTGGGACGGGATGATGGAAAGGTGGGTGAAATCAATGGGAAGGACATCAGTTTGGATATCTATCGGGGTGTGGTGGAGCGACTCAATTACAATTATCGTCTGAATTATAATAAGCCCCCGGATGCAGAAGCATCCTATTATCTACGCGAACAAGCTTGGCAAGAATTGATCAGAACCTATGCCTATCAGGATCAATATGAGGTCCTGGGCTTGACCATCACAGATGAAGAATTGGTAGATATGGTGCAGGGAAATAATGTAGCCGAATCGGTTAAGCAGGCTTTTAAAAAGGAAGAAGATCAGTCCTTTGATAAGGAAGCCCTTAAGGGCTTCCTAGAAAAGCTATCCGAAGCTTCCCCTGAAAGACAAGCTATTTGGCATCTCTTTGAAAAAAGTCTGAAAGAGAATCGGTACTTGGAAAAGTATAAAAGCCTCTTCTCGCATAGCCATTATGTGACAGAAGCTGAGGCACAAAGAAAACATCAGACCCTCCATGAAAAAAGAGATATTAGCTATCTCTTTATCCCATTTTCTGCCTTCCCAGATAGTCTTTACATCCCTTCGGAAAAGGAAGGCAAGGATTATTTGGAAAATAATGCCCCCAAATATCAAGAAAAGAGGTATCGGAACGCATTGTATATTAATTTTCCTATTGTTCCTTCTTCCCAAGATAGCTTGGATCTCCGAGAAAACATGATAAGCTTGAAAGAAGAGTTTGCACGGACAAAGAATGATTCTCTTTTCGCCTTAGGTAGAACAGAAGGAAAAGATTCTTATAAGCGGTATACATTGAAGGATTTGCCAGATAATTTATCTTCAAGCTATAATAACCTCTCGAAAGGAAGTCTTTGGGGTCCCTTTGAAAAAGACGATCATAGCATCTTGTATAAGATTTCTGGAGTGGAAGAAGGAAAAGAAGCTTATCTCCGTGCTAAGCACATCCTATTCAAACCCGATAAAGAGGGTGGAGAAGCCTCACGCAAAAAAGCAAAAAAAGAAGCACTTGGTATTTTGAAAAAGCTCAAGCGAGGTGCCGATTTTGCTAAGATGGCACAGCTGCACGGAACCGATGGCACCTCCTCTAGGGGGGGTGATTTGGGATGGTTCAAAAAAGGACAAATGGTGGCTCCTTTTGAAAAAGCTGTATTTTCTGTGAAGAGAAAGGGATTAATCCCTAATCTGGTGGAGACAGATTTTGGCTATCATATTGTTTCCGTGACAGAACTGCCTCAGACAAAGACCTACCAAATTGCCAGCATCTTGGTTCAATTTCTAGCAGGAGAAGAAACAAGATCTGGGGTCTATCAAAAGGCGGCTGCTTTTTCTCTTCGCGCCCAAAATATTGCATCCTTCCGAACCGCAGCCAAGGAAGAAAACCTGCTGATCCAGGAAGCTTCTCGGGTATTTCCCAACGACAGAAACTTAGGTGCCCTCTCAGAGGCTAGAACTTTGGTTTCTTGGTTATACAATCAAGCCGAGGTGGGAGATGTATCCGAAATATTTGAACGGGAAAATGAATTTGTACTCCTGTGCTTGGAAAACGAACAACCTAAGGGGTTGGCACGTTGGGAGATGGTCAAGGAAGAAATTGAAAAGGAACTTATCAAAGAGAAGAAGGTGGAAGACATCCTCTCTCAGCTTCCTCGTACAGGAACCCTAGATGATAAAATACAACCCTTCCTCCCCCATGCCCAGGTCTATGTTACGGAAGGATTGTCCCTGGAAAAAACACGTCTACAAAATATTGATGGGAAGGCACATCAGGCTGTGGGTGTTGCTTTTGCTTTGCCCGAGAAGGGTGCCTTCTCAGAAGCCGTAGTTGTAGAAGAAGGGGTGGTTCTGATTCAGTTGGATGAGATAATTCCAATCGTTGAAGAAGATGTTCAAAAGCAAAGAGAAGCGCTTCAAAAGCAAAAAAAGGAAGCAGAACCTAGCTTGGTCTCCAAAGCAGTGGAAGATAAAGCCGAAATTGAAGATAAACGATACAGGTTCTTCTGATTCGCCCAGACCTATTTTTTGATCTTGGGTTTGAACTCTTGTTTTTTCCCACCAAGCTGTAACATGAGGGCATATGCCTCTTCCTCCGTATTGGAAATAGTTCCTGCCAGGATGGCTTCTCGGATGGCATCCTTGATCCGTCCTACCTCTCTGCTAGGTGGAAGACGAAGAGCCTCCATAATGACATCTCCTGTGATGGGAGGTTGGAAATTTTGAAGGCGATCCTGCTCTTCTACTTCTGCCATTCGCCGTTCTACCCTATCAAAATTGTCCAGATATCTTTCTACCCGTCTGGAATTCTCAGAGGTGATGTCGGCTCTACATAGTTTCATCAGATCTTTTATATCATCTCCCAATTCAAAAAGAAGTCGTCGGATGGCAGAATGGGTAATGTCTTCTTTGGCCAACGCAATAGGACGGAGATGAAAACGAACCAGTTTGGCAACATATTTACCCTCTTGTCTCGGAAGACGGAATCGTTTGAAGATACTAGGTACCATGCGGGCTCCCATATCTTCGTGTCCATGGAATGTCCAACCTACCCTTTTATCATATCTCTTTGTCTGAGGTTTTGCCACATCATGTAAAAGGGCGGCCCAACGTAGCCAAAGATTATCGCTCATGGCTGATGCATTGTCCAAAACCTGAAGGGTGTGATAGAAATTATTCTTGTGGGTATGCTTTCCTCTCCACTCTTGACCATGGAGGGCAGATATCTCGGGAAGGATAATAGAAAGCAGACCCGTAGAGTCTAAGAGCTTAAATCCTTGGGAAGGGGTCTGGGAGGCCATGATCCTATTTAACTCTTCCGTGATACGTTCTTGAGATACGATACGAATACGATGAACTTGTTCCCGAATACCGGCTAAGGTTGGGGGGTCAATCTGAAAATCTAATTGACAAGCAAAACGTATGGCACGCATCATTCGGAGCGGGTCATCTGAAAAGGTAGCCGAAGGGGAACGGGGTGTTTTTAGGAGCTTCTCTTGAATATCCCCTAAGCCATTAAAAGGATCTATTAACTGAGCATAATTATGGGAATTCAAACTGATCGCCATGGTATTGCAGGTGAAATCCCTACGAGATTGATCTTCTAGGAGGGTCCCCTTTTCTACCACAGGCTTTCGAGAATCGGGTGAATAGGATTCTTTCCGAGCATCTACAAATTCTAATATCTGATCTCGGAAGGCAATCTGGGCAGTTCCAAAATTTTTATGAATACTCAAAGAAGCACCCTCACCCAAGATCCCACAGACACGTCTCGCAATTTTTTCTCCTTGGTCCAGACAAAGAAAATCCAGATCTTTGGAACTTTTACCCAGAAAGAGATCTCGGACTGCCCCTCCGACCAAATAAATCTCCACATCCTCTCTTTGAGAAGCCAAAACTACCTGTTTGACCGTTGATCTCTTATTCAACAGGTCCCACCTCTTTTCGTCAAGCCGCATCAAAAGTACAGCCAATATCCCCTGAAATTGCCCTCAGAATTGATTTCGAGAGCAGGAAAGGGAAGCTTGACAAAAAACATAGCCTGAAAAAGGCCACGAAGAAAGCTATTCTCTACAGGAATCTGAGCCCAATCCACATCTAAGGAAAGCAAATATCGTCGGGTACGAGGTGCATCAGGAAGCCTTAGTCCATTGAAATATTCATGATTTTCATACTCCCCATACACGTTATCTATGGAATAACCCACGGAAATATCAATCCAAGGCGCTAGGAAATCAGAGGATATAATCTTATTTGCTTGCAAACTAGCCCAAAAGGTCTTGCCATTGTAGTCTGAGATAATTCTGTCCATCGGACTCGTGCCAAAGAGACCCCCAGATACCGTAGCCTCGTGGGAGGGCCATAAGCTAAATTTTAATTTCAAAGGTCTTTCATCCAAATACCAAGTTTGTCCCAAAAATAGGGCAGATCCTAATCCATTGGCAATGAGGTCTGGCCAGGAAAAGCCCCATTTTTCTACAAGTCCGTCCGTGATTTCTATGGCAGAAACTAGAGCAAAGGCTGAGAGACCCGAATAAAGTAAAGAACTCTTTTTGCTTGCCCCAGCAAATCTGAGCCCATGATAACCTACGTGGGTATAAGACCAGGTATACAACATATGACCCAATTTATCCATTTGAAGATATCCACCGAAATCATTTTCAAATGTATAAAATGTAAATTCCTGTCCCTTATACCAAGCATAGCCGAAAGTAGCCCACATCCCACCATATAAGCCACCTGCCAAACTCAACAAGCCAATCAAACGGGTACGATTCAAACTATCAGCAGCCACAACAAATGGGGATGGGGCAGAAAACATAGTCTCAGTCCCCACGGACAAGGGATAGGTGTAATCCATTCCCAAAGCAGAAGCATGCATTCCTATACCCTGATTTAAAGATCCAAAGGAAGAGGCAGATAGATTAAGATAAGGGGTCCAGCATGAAGTTCCGATCAGTAAAATCAGAAAGAATTCGCGCGTCCGCACCCGCATCTGGGGTCCTATGATTAGATAAGTCTTTCGTGTTGATCTTATTTTCTTTACGGTATTGAGCCTATACATTTTTTGGGGAATTTAGAAAGTCTAATACTTGATGGGCTACTTCTTTTCCGGCTTCTTTATTTCCTAGTAGGGATCGGATGCTTTTGAAATCTGTTAAGATATTTTTCCGATAGCTTGAATTTTCAATCAATTTATTCAATTCCTTTTCCACCTTGAAGGTATTCACTTTACTTGCAATATATTCTTTAATGGTTTCTTTTCCCAATATTAGATTGGGTAGGGAAACCACGGACTTATGCACCAAAAGGGGAAACAATGCTTTAGTGAGCCAGTGAAATTGATGACATATCATGTGGGGAACATCCAATAGGGCAGCTTCTAAAGAAGCGGTTCCCAGACCTACTATGGCAGCTTGTGATATCTTGAGAATATCATAAAATCTCTTATATACCACCCGAACATTTTCCATGTCTTGTACAAGAGCATAGGATTTTTCTAACCCTGCTATCGCAGGAATATAAAAGCGGATATCCTTCCGCCTAGAAATCATCGGTAAAAGGGATTTCAGCACCTTGACATCATCTGATCTGCTGCCCGGAAGAAGGGCTACCCGAAGATTAGAATCTTGACATTGGGTTTGGATCCAATCCTTATCCCATACATGCTGTTTTATGTGGTGAACCGAAGGATTGCCTACATAATGAACGCAAGGATGGTGTTCCCGAAAATATTCGTATTCAAAGGGAAAAATACAGAGAATGCATTGTATGTACCTATTTAGACTCTTGAGACGATAGGATCGTGAGAGCCAGGTCTTAGGTGGAATATAATACAGATTGGGAATACCCAAACTGTGTGTGAACTTTGCCAAAGGAAGATTAAATCCCGGAAAATCAACATATAGCATGAGATCAGGACGATAGGATAAGATGTCTTTCTCGCAGCTCTTACGTTTTTTATTTTGGACACCTAGCTTTCGTAGGGTTTCTGTGATCCCTTTCGCGGAGAGTTCATGGTGTACGCTGAAAAGATCCACCCCCAGCTCTTGCATGGCGTGTCCTCCGATCCCCCGAAACTGAAGATGAGAAGATGAAGAACGTCTGAGTGCCTCTATTAGCTGGGCAGCATGCATATCACCTGATCGCTCGCCTACGACAATATAAATCTTTTGCATGTCTTTGATTCCTACCATATCGTCCTTGATGTGGAGATGAAGACTTTAATTTACAAGCTTTTTTCTTAATTTTGTGGGCATGGCAGAATCTAATAACTATCCGAAATCTCAAAATGACCCGATTCTTTCTATGGAAGAGGGTATTGCGTATGATGATGTCTTGCTTGTACCTGCTTATGCTGATATTCTTCCAGATCAGGTCCGAATAGAAACCCAGCTTACGCGGAATATCTCCATCATGATTCCGGTTTTGTCCTCTGCCATGGACACCGTTACGGAATCGAGTATGGCTATTGCTATGGCACTTTCAGGAGGCATTGGTTGTGTGCATAAAAACATGTCTATTTCCCGACAAGTCGAAGAAATCCGAAAGGTCAAAAGATTTCAGTCGGGTATGATACTAGATCCCATTTATTTGGAGGATGAAACCACCCTTCGGGAAGCTGTCGACATCATAAAAAGACATCGTATTGGGGGAATCCCTATTGTGAAAAAAGATAAAACCTTGGTGGGTATCGTGACCAACAGAGATCTACGATTTTTGAAATCCGACAACAGACCCATTAGCTCCGTCATGACCCCAAACCCCTTAATTACGGGAAGGGTAGGCATAGGATTGGAGGAAGCCGCCCATATTCTTCAACAGCACAAAATAGAAAAGTTACCCATTGTGGATGAAAAAGGAGTATTGAAGGGATTAATTACCTACAAGGATATTTTGAAAAAATCGGATCATCCCCATGCTACCCGAGATTCCTATGGTCGTCTCCAGGTAGGGGCTGCCTTGGGATTAACAGAAGATGTATTCCTTCGGGTCAAAGCGCTCAAAGAAGCTGAAGTAGATTTTTTCGTCATAGATACTGCACACGCCCATTCTAAGGGGGTAATCTCTTTGGCAGAGGAAATTAAAAAAACCCTAGATATAGATCTAGTGGTGGGAAATATAGCCACAGCAGAGGCTGCCAAAAGTCTTATTAAGATAGGGGTAGATGCGGTGAAGGTGGGAATTGGCCCCGGCAGTATCTGTACTACACGGGTGATTGCGGGTGTGGGGGTCCCCCAGTTCACGGCAGTAGCAAATGTATCCAGTGTCGCCCGAAAGAACAAAATCCCTGTGATCGCAGACGGAGGTATTCGCTACTCGGGAGACATTGTTAAAGCCCTAGCCATAGGTGCCGACTCGGTCATGATGGGATCCCTATTGGCAGGCACCGATGAAACACCAGGAGAGGTTATCATTCTGCAAGGAAAAAAATATAAAACCTATCGGGGAATGGGGTCTGTGGAATCCATGCAACAGGGATCATCAGATAGATATTTTCAAGCACCCTATACGGATTCTAAAAAACTAGTCCCCGAAGGTGTAGTGGGACAGGTCCCATACCGAGGACCCGTAGCCGAAGTATTGCATCAACTCGTAGGGGGCATTCGCTCGGGCATGGGATATTGCGGCGCGAAGGATCTGAGCGAACTCAGAAAAACACAATTCATACGAGTCACCCCCGCAGGCGTCAGAGAAAGCCACCCACACGACGTGATCATCACCAGAGAAGCACCTAATTACTCAGGATAAATAGACCAAGAGAAAAGAAACCTGGGCTACTGAAACATGGATCTATTCTTTTTGAAGATAGCCCTCATAGCTGCTACTTTAAATTCATCCATGCTCTGTTGTTTATAAATCTCTACCCGAGCATCCAAGATAAGAATATTTTTATGAGGGGATAGTTTGAAAGATTTTTGTATCTTTGTATTCGCCTTCGGGCTTGGCTAAGTGATTTATGAAATTCTAAACATTAAGAGATATGAAAAACGCGCTGATTATTATAGATATGCTAAACGATTTTGTGGATGGTGTCCTGGCTAACAAGGATGCTTATGAGATTATCCCACGTATTAAATCCTTGTTAGAACATGCTCGGAAATCTGAGGATTGGGTTGTGGTTTATTCCAACGACGCACACAAGGATGGGGATCGGGAAATCAAACTTTGGGGTGCACACGCTGTGGTGGGGACTGCGGGTGCAGAGGTTGTATCAGATCTGAGTCCCCAGAAATCTGGCAGGGAATTGATTTCTCCCAAGTCATTTTATGGTGCCTTTGAGGAAACGGGTTTGGCTGAAAAATTAAAAGCAAAGGGGATAAAAAATGTATATCTCACAGGGCAACATACCAACTGTTGTGTCCGCCACACAGCCTATGGTGCCTTTCGTCACGATTTTGAAATCTTTGTACCTAAGGATGCAGTTGTTTCTTTTGGTGGCGAGTCAAATGATGATGCGTTGAATTATCTCAAAACCATCTATGGCGCCATCATTACAGACGTGCAAGAAATACTTGCTGGGAAATCCTAAGCCCCCACTTGGATTCCCCTTAGCTTTCCGAGATCTTAGATAGGATTTCCATGAAGATGTCTATCTCTTCTCGGGTGTTGTTCTGATCAAAAGAGAGACGAAGATAAGCGTGGGTGGATGGGAAGTCCAGTACATCCAAAACATATGAGCGGTGGGCGGCTCCAGATCCGCATGCACTGCCTCCCGACACAGATATCCCCTCAATATCCAATCGCATAGCTAGGGTTTCTTGCTCTTGTCCTGGAATTCCTATATGTAGGATACATGGATGTGTCTTTTCGGGAATGAAGGAAATATCCTCTCTCCAGGCTTGAAGACGCTGAATAGCATATTGCTTTGTATCATGTAAATCGCTTTGCCGAGAAGGGGTATTCCAGTGTTGATGATGAAGAGCCAGGGCCTTGGCCATCCCGACAATAGCGGCCAAATTTTCGGTTCCTGAACGTAGATTTCGTTCTTGTCCTCCTCCGTGGACTTGTGGGCTTAGCTTATTACCTTGTTGAAGATACAGGAGCCCAATACCCTTCGGACCATGGAATTTATGTGCCGAAGCTACAAAGCTGTGTAAACCTGTCCATGAAGAATTGAGTTCGGGATGCCCAAGGGCTTGTACCCGATCTGAATGCCACCAGACTGAATATTTCTGGGAAAGAAATTGGATAGAATCCATGTCCGTCAGGGTCCCCAATTCATTATGCACATGCATGAGAGAAAGTAGTGTGGGCTTTTTATGAAGTTTTTTTAATAAGCTTTCTAAATGATTCATATCGGGTTGACCCCATGGGGAGAGTCTGAGGTAATGGAGACGAACACCTTGATGCTGGGCAAGCTCTGAAAGAACCTCCCTAACAGAAGGATGCTCTATCTCAGAGCTAATCACATGATGAATATTATGTTCCTGAATGAGTCCCTTGAGGGCTAAATTATTAGCTTCTGTACCCCCCGAGACAAAATATAACTCGTTCGCAGAAAGCCCCAGAAGCTCTGCCAAATTATAACGAGCCTCTTCTAATGCGTTTTTAAGATAGCGTCCTGGCTGATGCGTACTATTCGGATTTCCCTGATGCTGACTCAGGTACGGCAACATAGCTTGCAATACCCCTTTATCTAGAGGTGTAGAAGCAGCATGATCAAAATATATACGTTTCTGAGACATCAAAAATATGGACAGTATGAAGAACGAATATGCAAAGGAAAAGAAAACAAATAAAAAGTTCTTCATATTCATGGAAAGTATAGCTGAGAGATAATCTGGGAATCTGGGTTGAAAGTTTTATCTTGGGTAATTATGGGACGAGTCATACAATTTCGGGAGGCACTTAAAGAAGCCTTGCAAGAGGAGATGCAAAGGGATGAGAAGGTCTTTCTTATGGGAGAAGAGGTTGCTGAGTACAATGGTGCTTACAAGGTGAGTCAGGGGTTGTTGGACGAGTTTGGCCCTGAACGTGTGGTGGATACCCCCATTTCGGAATTGGGTTTTGCGGGTTTAGGGGTAGGGGCTGCTATGAATGGTCTACGCCCTATTATAGAATTCATGACCTTTAATTTTTCTCTTGTAGCCATTGATCAGGTGATCAATAGTGCTGCCAAAATGTTATTTATGTCGGGAGGACAATGTCCTGTACCCATCGTGTTTCGGGGACCTACCGGAAATGCAGGGCAATTATCTGCACAGCATTCTCAAAATTTTGAAAATTGGTATGCCAACACGCCAGGATTAAAGGTTGTCGTTCCCTCCACACCCTATACCGCTAAGGGATTACTTAAATCAGCTATCCGAGATGATAATCCCGTAATATTTATGGAATCAGAACTTATGTATGGGGATAAAGAAGAAGTTCCTGAGGAAGAGTATCTCTTAGCGATTGGAAAGGCAGAAGTACTTCAAGAGGGAAAGGACATAAGTCTCCTCTCCTTTGGAAAAATAATGAAATTGGCAGTCGCCGCAGCAGAAATCTTAGGTAAAGAGGGCAAATCGGTAGAACTGATAGATTTGCGAACCGTCCGTCCCATAGATTATGAAACCATTTGTGCTTCAGTGCAGAAAACCAATAGATTGGTGATTGTAGAGGAGGCTTGGCCCCTGGCTTCCATCTCTTCTGAGATTGCCTATCATGTACAACGTTATGCTTTTGATTATCTAGATGCGCCTGTTCAACGGGTCAGCAATTTGGACATTCCACTGGGTTATGCACCTACTTTGGTAGAGGCTAGTTTGCCCAGCCTTAAGAGGATATTAGATTCCCTTCGCCAGGTGCTTTACGAGTAGTTTTGAAATCTCTGAAGCTCTTGGATTCATCGTTCATATCCTTTCGTGTATAGTTTAGGGTCTTATTTGCATCGGGGTCTTACCTTCTTAAATAATAGGTATTTCCCTTCCCGCAAACGGCTGTCCACCCTGATGATATATGCGACAGATCTATGTGACTCAGCGTGTAAGCATTGTCTGATCTGGGCCAAAAGACCCGTTAAACATCTTCCTTTCGAGACGATCCGGCAGCTACTCCAAAAAAATAAATGCGTTTCCTCCCAAACCCTTGTAGGATTAGAAGGAGGGGAATTCCTGCTCCATCCTGAAGCCATGGAAATCCTAGCCTGGATGCGAAAACATCATCCCCGATTTGATTTATTATCCAATTGTTTGAAGCCCGATAAGCTGATTCGTGCTGTGGAAAAATATCCCCCTCAGAGATTATATGTTTCCCTGGATGGAGACAAGGATACCTATCTTTATATGCGAGGAAAAGAGGGTTATGATTCGGTTCTTTCGGTAATTCAGACCCTTCATAAACGGGTTCCGATTTCAGTCATGTTTTGTCTATCGCCTTATAATGATTTTGAAGACATGAAACATGTGGGGGAGGTATCTCAGAAATATGGGGTAGATATGCGGGTAGGCGTTTATAACGACATTGCTTTTTTTGATACCCTAGAAAAGGCTCACGAGACCGATATAGCAGAGAAAAAGGATAAGACAAAGCTTGTTTACAAAGAGGTTAAGCCGATTAAGGATAAAATACAGATGGACAAAGGGAAATCAGAACAAAAAGATCTCTCCACTCCCAAGCATCAGGTCCGTGATTACCAACCTTTTCACGAACAGATACCCTCTGTCGTCTCGGATTTTCCCGAGAATCGGGAATTTCTTATTCTCTACGAAGCCTGGCGCCGAAAGAAATTAAAATTAAAATGTCATAGCATTTTAGATAGTTTAATTGTGCTTCCGGATGGAACAGTCCCGATTTGTCAAAACCTGGATACCAAATTAGGATCCATATACCAAGACTCCCTGGATCATATTTTTAATAGTCCCTCTTCTCAGAAAATTCAGGACAAGCATGTTCATCATTGTAATCAGTGTTGGATCAATTTTCACAGGAAATATGACATAGTCCTGTACCGTACCTTTGAACGGTTTTTTGGCACACGTACAACAGCAAAATTATTGGGTTATTATCAATGGTCAGATGAACCCATCACGTATTCTTCGCTGATGAAGAAGTACAGCCATTAGAAACACCATTATTAGTGCTTCCTTTTCGGGTTTACATTGTTCATTTGTTTCGGGCATCCCATCGTCGGGTTCATATGGATGAGCAGCTTCGTTTGGCAGGGATCACGAATTATAGCTATGTGGAGGGAGTGGATGGTCGAAAGCTTGGGAAGGCAGATCTATCCTTGCATGCTACCTCGGATGCGAAATTAAGTTTCTCTGAATTGGGTTGTTATTTGAGTCATGTACGGGCTTGGGAGCAGATGGATCGGGATGGGGTGGAAGTGGCTTTGATCTTGGAAGACGATGTCATTATTTCGGCAGACCTGGTTTCTGTATTATCCCGGATTAATAAATTTCCCCCAAATTGGGAGCTGATACACGTTGCGGATATTCCTGCTGATCCCAATGCACCACATCAACTAAATCATTGGGGTATTGTCGATCTGGATTCTTCCTATGTGATAGGAACATCCATGTCCTACCGAATTACAGGCTTGGGTTATTTGGTTCATCTTCGGGGCGTAAAGAATATTCTTCCTTTTCTCAGAAAGCCCATTTTCAAACCCGTAGATCACATGCTTTTTGAGTACAGCTCTAACTATCATTTTTTTCATAGCATCAAACCTTCTTTGGTCTTCTTGAGGAGGGATATAAAATCTGAACTACGAAACAAAGATTCATTCAACAATCTGGGCGAACACCTAAACTGGCAAACAAGAATAGCAGGTATACTTTCCAAGTGGACCTGGAATATTTTATCTTTTTTCCCAGTTCCAGCCAAGAGATATACAACTCGGAGAGAACAGAACATGCTCATGTATTTTCTACATTTGCTACGAGACTATTTTTTCCGTAGGAGATGAGTGCAATAAGCCTTTAAAGATATGCTTCCTTTTCCTGTTTATATTATTCATTTGTTTCGGGCTTCTCATCGTAGGGTTCATATGGATGAGCAGCTTCGTTTGGCAGGGATCACGAATTATAGCTATGTAGAAGCCGTGGATGGTCGAAAATTGGGTAAGGAAGATCTATCCTTGCATTGTTCTCCGGACACGAAATTAAGTTTCTCTGAATTGGGTTGCTATTTGAGTCATGTACGGGCTTGGGAGCAGATGGATCGGGATGGGGTAGAGATGGCTTTGATCTTGGAGGACGATGTCATTCTTAGCACAGACATAGTTCCCGTGCTATCTCAAACTTCCCGTTTTCCGCCAAACTGGGAACTGATACATATTGCGGAGAACGGCTATCGGTTGACCCCTCATCATGTATTGAATCACTGGAGAAGGAAAAAACTGACTTCGTCCTATCAGATAGGAATATCTATGTCCTCACGGGTTACGGGTATGGGTTATTTGGTCCATCAACGTGGGCTAAAGAGATCTTTGCCTCGCCTTAGAAAGGCCGTAGAAATTCCCGTTGACCTCGTTCTTTTTGACCATGATAGGGGAAGTTCTTTTTATCACAGCGTCAAACCTTCCTTGATCTTCTTGAGGAGGGATATAAAATCTGATATACGGGATACTAAGACGGTAGAATGGGAAAAACGTCCTAATTCTCTGATGGAAAAAATTCATATTTTTGTGTTTGGGTCAATTTTGAATTTCCTCCGTTTTTTCCCTCCGCCCAGGAGAATACGTATGCCCTATCCTCGGGGGACAATAAGATTTAGATATTATCTCATTCGCCTGGTTTGGGATTACTTTTTCCGCAGGAGATGACTTAGATATCCTTTAAAGATATGCTTCCTTTTCCGGTTTATATTGTTCACCTGTCTCGGAACGTCCATCGTCGGGTTCATATGGATGAGCAGCTTCGTTTGGCAGGGATCACGAATTATAGCCATGTAGAGGGAGTAGATGGTCAAAAACTGGGTAAGGCAGATCTATCCTTGCATTGTTCTCCGGGTGCGAAATTGAGTTTGGGTGAATTGGGCTGTTATTTGAGTCATAGGCAGATTTGGGAGCAGATGGATCGGGATGAGGTGGAGATGGCTTTGATCTTGGAAGACGATGTCATTCTTAGCACAGACATAGTTCCCGTGCTATCTCAAACTTCCCGTTTTCTGCCAAACTGGGAACTGATACATGTTGCGGATATCAGCTACCAATTGAGTCATCCTCATATATTGAATCATTGGGGAAGAAGAAGACTGGCTTTGTCCTATCAGATAGGAATATCTATGTCCTCACGGATTACCGGTATGGGTTATTTGATTCATCAACGTGGGCTAAAGAGATCTTTGCCTCGCCTCAGAAAGCCTATAAAACTGCCCATTGACTCTACCCTCTTTGACTATAGCAGGGGGGTGAGTTTTTTTCATAGCATCAAACCTTCTTTGATATCCTTAAAAAAAGATATAGAATCTGACATACGGGATAATAGAACCGAGATAGAGTGGAAAAAAGGTCCTTCAAACCTGTCATCCATCGAGAGAATTTTTCCTTTTTTACATGAGAATATTTGGGTTTTTCTTTCTTTTTTTCCTCCGCCTCGGAGAATATATGATCCGTGGGGAAAAATAAGATTTAGATATTATCTCATTCGCCTGGTTTGGGATTACTTTTTCCGCAGGAGATGACTTAGATATCCTTTAAAAGGTATGCTTCCTTTTCCGGTTTATATTGTTCATTTGTTTCGGGCTTCTCATCGTCGGGTTCATATGGATGAGCAGCTTCGTTTGGCAGGGATCACGAATTATAGCTATGTAGAAGCCGTGGATGGTCAAAAACTGGGGAAAGCAGATCTATCCTTGCATTGTTCTCCGGATGCGAAATTGAGTTTGGGTGAGTTAGGCTGTTATTTGAGTCATAGGCAGATTTGGGAGCAGATGGATCGGGATGGGGTAGAGATGGCCTTGATCTTGGAAGACGATGTCATTCTTAGCGCAGACATAGTTCCCGTGCTATCTCAGGCTTCCCGTTTTCCGCCAAACTGGGAACTGATACATGTTGCAGATATCAGCTACCAATTGAGTCATGCTCATGTATTGAATCATTGGGGAAGAAGAAGCCTGGCTCTGTCCTATCAGATAGGAATATCTATGTCCTCACGGGTTACGGGTATGGGTTATTTGGTCCATCAACGTGGGCTAAAGAGATCTTTGCCTCGCCTTGGAAAGGATGTAGACATTCCTGTTGACAATGTTCTTTTTGACTATGCAAAGGGGGGTTATTTTTTTCATAGTATGAAGCCTTCTTTGGTATTCTTAAAAAAAGATATAGAATCTGACATACGGGTTAATAGAACCGAGATAGAGTGGAAAAAAGGTCCTTCAAACCTGTCATTCCTCGAGAGAATTTTTGTTTTTTTACGTAATAATATTTGGGTTTTTCTTTCTTTTTTTCCCCCGCCTCGGAGAATATATGTTTACTATCCGTGGGGAAAAATGAGATTTAGATATTATATCTTTCGCCTGGTCTGTGATTACTTTTTCCGCAGAAGATAATGAATCTGTTTATGTCTTCTTTGTTGAAATTCCCAGACCCAACATGCTGATAAGATCAGATACTCAGCAAGGATCCAGAGATAGGGATGTTGGTAGCCTGTGGAATCATAACCTATATATGACCAGCAGATCAGATAAGACCAAAGCAATGGAAAAATTAGGCCCTGAAAGACTCCCAAACCTATCAAGGGAATCAGATACCAAGGATGTATCGTGCTGCTAAGGAGTAGGTAGAAGAGATACAGCCATGGGGCTATACTGAGCATATCGGATCTTCTGCGTATATAAGATATTAGCAGAATCCCAAAGGCAGATAGCATGCCTAAAAAAGGACCTATATAACGAGTCAGATCCCCCTGACCTATGTAAATCCCGATCCCCTTGATCAGAGCAAAAACACCCGAATTGAATTCAAATTGGCGAAAATATAGATCCAAACTTTTCCACATCCCGACAGAGAATCCCATAGGTACAAAGAGTACAAAGAGAAAAAAACATAGAAGGACACATAGGAGGATTTTCTTTCTGGACGATACATGAAAAAATAACTGAGGTAAAAAAACTAGGGGGTATAATTTGGTGGCGATGGCACATGCAAAGGATAAAAGGGGCTGATATAGACTTCTCTTCCGAGAAAATCCCCAAGCTGTCAGCAAAAGGAATGCCAGAACTAGGGCTTCAAAATGTACATTTCCTATGCCCTCCCAGATGACTAGTGGATTTAAAAAATAAGCTGCCTGTTGAATGGGCCTAAGCTGATATTTTTGAAAGATGTGCAGGACAACCATTTCCGCACCCAAGATGATAAATCGCAGCAGAGACAAAGAAAAAAGATATTCATGGGCTGAGTATCCAAGGGCTGCCAATGCGAACCCTAGTTGATGAAAAAGAGGATAAGGACTGTGATAATGGGGAGAATTGAGATGATTATAAAGGTCTTCAGGATAGGCCTTCCCTTGAACTATTCTCTGTTGGACCCATTGTGTGGGGGTGTACTCAAAAGGAGAATGTCCTTCTAACCACAGCCATCCATCCCATAGAAAACGATAGAAATCATCCGACAGATGGGGAAGACAAAAGAAAAAGGGAAGTCTAAATAAGAGTCCCCATTGCCATATATTCCGAATGGATAAGGAAGGACTTTTGAGAAGTAAAAAATAACCTAAAAAACTTCCCAAAAACAGTCCTTGCACAAGCCAAACCTCGTTTCTGTCTCCGAAGGAGCCCAGACATATGTGCAGTAAAAGGCAAACAAAAACAATAGCCGCCAGACCCCGACTAGGCAATACCCTTATCTTTGAACTCCCCCAGAATACGCCATTTGAACTGAAATCTCAAACAGGAATAGCGAAGTATTATGAAATTTCCCAGACATAGACTCAAATGAAAAAATATAGCAGAATAGTCCTCCCACATCACAGCCAAGGATATACCCAAGATCGCATAAGAAATAGAACATGTCTCCATCCATGGGAATCTTGAAATCCTAAGATAGTCCCAGTCTTGATGGGTATATCTTAGTCCTCCTTTTTTGGGGGTTCTATGAAAATGATTATTCCCTTGTCTGCGAAAAAGACCCGAAAGCAATGCCATTGTGTTTTGCAAGGCTAAGGCTGTATGGATAGAAATAAAGAGAAAGGTTTGGACAAGGTAAAATTCTCGTCTCTCCTTGGACCTATCTAAGCCAGAGGCCGTGAAATAATAGGGGATGATGAATAAAGAACCTAAAAAGAAAAAAGTTCCAATATTGAACCACGGACCTATATCCGATATCTGTTTGAGATAAAGCATAGGAACACTTAAAAGAAGTACAGATAGTATGAAGAAGGAAATAAAATTGCTCCCCATGTGGAATACCCTCAAGATGCGTTGGGTTAAGGGGATTTCTTCCTTAAAAATAGAACGGAGATGTTTAGCAATGTTTTGGGCGCCCCCTTTGGACCAACGATATTGTTGTTTTTTCAAATCCTCTGCCAAGACCGGCAATTCACCCGGACATACTACATGATTCAGGTAATGATATTTCCATCCTTTGAGTTGGGCCCTACAGCTGATATCCAAATCTTCAGCCACAGTATCTGTTTCCCATCCTCCTGTATCTTCTATACAAGTTTTTCGCCAAATACCTGCGGTTCCATTGAAACTCAACCAATAGGCCTTAGTATATCGGGCAAGTTGTTCGTACTTGAAAAAGGCATTCAGACCAAAAGCTTGAAGTTTGGTTAGTCCGTTTTCTTTTTCGTTTAGATAACCCCATCGGGTCTGTACGAAACCGACTCGTTCATTTTTGAAATAAGGGATGGTATTGAGAAGAAAATCATTCGGTGGAACAAAATCTGCATCAAAGATTGCTATATAATCTCCCCTGGCATGGGGCAAAGCATGTTGTAGCGCGCCTCCTTTGTACCCATCCCGATCTGATCTTCTAATAACCCGTATTCTTTTCTGCTTTTCATGATCTTGTTGGGCTATCCATTTGTCTATGTACTGAGAGGTTTCATCTGTGGAGTCATCCAAGACATGTATTTCTGTCTTATCGGAGGGATATATTATTCGTGTACAGGCTTCTAAGAGACGTGTGATTACATATTTCTCATTGTAAACGGGAAGTTGTATGGTCACGGAGGGATATTCACCGCCTTCTTGAGTGGGTGACAAAGGTCTTAATCGCTGAGATTTAGACCGAAATGAAGCCGCAAAAAAGAAATGAAACCGAATGATATTGAAAGTCAATATACCGATCAGGCAAAAGATGTAAACGGCAAGTGTAAAATAAGAAATCATCGGTATTTGAATATCGTATATAAGATCTTATAGCCCGCCATGAGGACACCCCCAACCGTACCCGATATCTTTGATTTACCTATTCGCTTCCGATAAGAAACAGGAACCTCTACCCAAGGGATCTTTTTTTTAACCGCCTTAATTTGCATTTCAATCGTCCATCCAAAATCCCGATCCTGCATGTTCAGCGATTTTAGAGAGGGATAACGGATTGCCCTAAAGGGACCTAAATCGGTAAATTTAGCCTGATAAAGATGTTCTAAGAGATAGCATGCCAGGCGATTTCCAACATATTGTGGGAAGGTCATGGCATCCTTATCCTGCTTCCCCCTGAACCGAGAACCTATAACCATATCAGCCTCACCTTTGCGTATAGGATCCAAGATATATAGAATTTCTTCTGGATAATCTGAATAATCCCCATCCAAAAAAACAACCACATCAGGTTTGGGCACTTGCTGACTCAGGTAGGATATTCCTTTCAGACATGCCTGACCATAGCCTCGTTGGGGTTCATGCAGGGCTGTAACACCATGGGCTTCTGCCAAGGAAAATGTTTTGTCCTCAGATCCATTATCTATTACGATAACCTCGTCTATTTCCTCCATAGGAAGATCTTTAAGAACATGGGGAAGGGCAATTTCTTCATTCACAGCCGGAATTATTACCTTGACAATCAAATTCACCTAGATCTGGGTAGAACCCGTTTGGGAGATCTTTTCCACTGAGCCCGAAGCACCTTTTGAATAGACCCTTTATCATAGCCACAAAGTTTATGCAGTTCTTCGGGTTTTCCTTGCTTAATGATCTGATCTGGAATACCTAATCGGCGAACCGGAAGAAAATATTCATGTTGAGCTAAAAACTCCAAAATCGCAGACCCAAATCCGCCCATTAAACAACCATCTTCCAAGCTTATAATCTGTTCAAAAGATCCACAAATCTTGTGGAGCAGGTCTTCATCCAAGGGTTTTACAAAACGCATATCATATAGGGCAGGAAATATGTTTTCAGCAGCCAACTCGTCCAAGACTTCCAAGGCTATATTTCCGATATGCCCTATGGATAGGATGGCTATTTTTTCTCCTTCCCGAAGACATCTCCCTTTGCCAATGGGAATTTTTTTCATGGGGGTTTTCCATTTAGGTGTAGTTCCTTTTCCTCGGGGATAGCGAATGGAGAAAGGTCTTTGGGATCGTGATAATTGCATGGTGTAAAGAAAATTTCGCAGTTCTTCTTCGTTCAGCGGAGAAGCTATGATCAGATGGGGAAGACAACGCATAAAAGCCAAATCATAGGCACCATGATGGGTTGCCCCATCTTCTCCCACCAATCCTCCCCGATCCAAGACAAAATTAACCGGCAAATTTTGGACACATACATCATGGATTAACTGATCATACCCACGTTGCATAAAGGTGCTGTAAATATGACAAAAAGGAATAAGTCCCTGCGTCACCATGCCCGCAGAGAAGGTCACCGCATGTTGCTCAGCTATACCCACATCAAAAACGCGATCAGGTAATTCTGCCATCATAATGTTCATAGAAGACCCCGAAGGCATAGCCGGCGTGATCCCCATAATCTTATCATTTTTCCGAGCCAACTCAAGAAGACTATGTCCGAAGACCTCTTGATATTTTAAAGGACCTGGTTCAGAAGATGTTTGGGAAGAGTGTACCTTTCCGGTCATTTTGTCGAAAAGACCCGGGGCATGCCATGTGGTTTGGGAAGCCTCCGCCTGAGGATAACCCTTCCCTTTGACCGTGAAACAATGCAAAATCTTGGGTCCCGGTAAGTCCTTGAGTGCCTTGAGATATTTGATAAGCTGCTCCACATTATGACCATCTACAGGACCATAATATCGGATGTTCAGTGATTCAAAAAAATTAGACCTACTACTCAGAAAACCCTTCAAACTATGCTCCAATTGTCCTGCGATCTCCTGTGCATTTTTTCCGACATTTTTTAATCTTCCCATAAGATTCCATACCTCATCACGGATTTTATTATAGGTAGGGGACAGGGTCATTTTGGTTAAATACTCTTTAAGTGCCCCTACGTTGGGATCTATGGACATCCCATTGTCATTTAAAACGACCAGCAAATTATGTTTATCAGCTTCCCATCCTGCGTGATTTAAGGCTTCAAAAGCCATGCCCCCGGTCATGGCACCATCACCTATGACAGCAATATGTTTTTTGTCATGCTTTTTATCCCTGAGTCTTTGATGATCGTTGGCAATAGCCATACCTAAGGCCGCAGAAATAGAGGTAGAAGAATGTCCCACCCCAAAAGGATCATAGGGTCCCTCCCCACGACTTGGAAAGCCCGAAAGACCCCCATATTTTCTGTTGGTATGAAATTTTTCCCTGCGTCCAGTTAAAATTTTATGTCCGTATGCTTGATGACCTACATCCCAAATCAATAAATCATGCGGCGTATCAAAAACATAATGAATAGCCACAGTCATCTCTACTGATCCCAAATTGCTGGCAAAATGACCCCCATAGATAGATACATGATCTATCAAAAATTTCCTCAACTCCAAACACAGCTGTTCTAACTCAGTCAGAGAAAAACTTCGCAGGGCATGGGGATCCGCTATCTTTGATAAAAGAGGACCAGGTTCTACCTTTTCGGCCATAGCTCCAAGTTAATTAAAACGAGTCAATACATTTTCTGCTACCCGACCCATAAAACTTCGTAAATTGTCTATAACCATGGGTTCCCTGACCCCTTATAATGCGATATCGGATAGCCATACCCACCCTACTAAGCACACTAAATTTATTTTCTGGATTTTGTGGCATCTTTTTTGTATTTGTGTTTGAAGGGGAAGAAAAGTTCATGTACGCAGTTTCTGCCATATGGGTAGGATGTTTTTTTGATCTATTAGATGGGGCAGTGGCTCGTTATTTGGATGCCATGTCTGATTTTGGCAAGGAGTTGGATAGTATGGCAGATTCCCTCAGCTTTGGTCTTCTTCCCGCATGCTTTTTTTATCAATTCTTCTCAGAGCAATCTTTTTCTTCTTCTTTTTCTTCTTTATTTCTTCTTCTTCTTTCTTTTTTTCTCCTAAGTGGCACTGTGTTTCGTCTTATCCGCTTCAATCTTTCTGCATCCAAGTCTCATACCTTCCAAGGACTCCCAAGTCCTGCCCACGCAATATGGATAAGCTCCTTGGTATTCATGCCACCCTGGGGTACGGATCATGTCTCAACACCCTATCTGTGGCTTGGAATCGCCCTGTTTTCAACCCTATCCATGATGTTAAACCTAAGATTTCCTTCCTTCAAGAACATATGGATCCATGTTATAGGAGGGGAAAATTCTCGTCTTTTGTTCCGATGGACACGCGGGATGTTGATCCTTTTATTAGTGGGAGCCATGTTATATGTATTGGGGGGTCTTTGTCTGTTTTGGGGGATGATAGCTTATGTGGCTTGGACTTATTTGGGATGGGTACAGGGAAAGATACGAAAAACCTCCACCCTGTGAAAGCCTAGATTCTGTATATTTCAACCCTGAGTTTGTTTGTCCATGATGAAAACAAAAAATCTACGTGGAATGGCTAGGCGAATCATGTTTTGTGTGAGTTTAACATTCCCTCTGCTCCATGCACAGGACTCAGGGAGTGCTTCGGTTCTACGGACAGGAAATTGGTATAAATTGAGTGTTTTTCAAAGAGGAATCTATAAAGTAGATCAAAAACTTCTCACACAGATGGGACTCAACCCCCAAGAACTTAAACCTACCCATGCCAAGATATATGGATATGGAGGACTTGTCCCTGCTGCTAACCAGAGTCCTCGCCCCAAAGACCTCCCCCAGATCGCTACCCACCTTATACACGATGACCCCGATCAATGGACAGACCGTACACTCCTACTCTTCTACGCACAAGATGCCAACAACTATGTATGGGATTCCGAAAACCAACAAATGAGTTATGAAAAGAATCCTTATACAGATAGTACCTATTATTTTCTAAGATTCTCGGAAGAAGAAGCCCTTAGAATCAAGACGGCTGATAAAAAAGAACAAACAAGTTCTCGGGTCATCAAGACATATCATGCGGTCTATGTGCACGAAGAAGAGAAACTAAACCTTCTTCAATCCGGACGACTTTGGGTATCTCAACCCTTTAGCCTAGGCTCAGGCTTAAGACACTCATACCCCTTGAAAAAACCCCTGATTCCCTTAGCTAATACTTGGTCGCTTACATCAGAAATCGTAGGGAGATGTTATGGAACAAATTGTGCTTTTGAGATATTTGCCAATGGGGAAAAAATAGGTCGGCAGGAGGTAGAGGGTATTCACCTCCAAAGATATGCTCGGGCGGGACGATTAAGTAAAGAAATCTTTTCGGTTCCGTGGACACCCAGCACTCAGGATCTGGAAATTTCTTATGTATTTTCTCCCCTAGGTCAAACGGGGTATATAAACTATTTTCTCCTCCAAGGAAAAGCAAATCTTATATTTGATCCCACCCAAGGAATTCTTTTTTTCTTGCATGCGGAATCTGAAGATCAGGAAGAGGTTCTCCAATTTGAGTTGGACGGACAGCCCGAGTATGTTTGGGATTTGTCTGAGCCCTTTCATCCCTCTGCACAAATTTTAGAGTTTTCAGGAAATACAACAAGTTTCCAGGGATCTTCAGACACACGATTATATGTTGCTTTTTTGCTTTCCGAAGTCAAGACACCTGGTTTTTCGGGGACTGTACAGAATCAAAATCTCCGAGGAAGGGAGGTCCCCAACATGCTCATCATCACGGCATCCCATCTTCGTTCGGAGGCTGAGCGATTAGCTTCTCTGCGACGGAGGGAAAGAGATTTTAAGGTTGAGGTACTGAGTCCCCAGGAGATATACAATGAATTTTCTTCAGGAAGGGTAGATGTGGGTGCTCTCCGAGACTATGCAAGATTTCTGTACACGCGGGATCCAAATAGATTCCAATACCTACTCCTCTTCGGAGATTGTCATTACGATATTCGGAACATAGAAGGAAGTCTGGACCCTGAAATTCCTGCCCAGATGGTGCCTACCTATGCTTCTCGGGAAAGCCTAGACCCACTTCGTAGCTATTCCTCAGATGATTATTATGGATTCTTGGAAGAAGAAGATGGTCTTTGGCCAGAAGAGGGAGTAAGAAGAGATGAAACAGAAGAATCTAAGGTCCATGACCTGGAAATAGGAATCGGACGAATACCAGTTCAAAGCCTCAAACAAGCACGGCAAGTCGTGGATAAACTTATCTTCTACGATTCCCATGCCGATACCGGCCCCTGGCGACGTAAAATTGTTTTTGTGGCAGATGATGGAGAAAATAATTCCATACACAGAGAAACAGAAGAATTAGCCAATACCCTAGCAGAACAAGCACCTGCTTTGCTCGTGGAAAAATTGTTTTTAGACGCACATAAGCAAATTCGTGTGGGTGGCAATCAAGAATCTGAATCTTGTAGAATGGCTTTACAACGTCTAATAGATGAGGGGGCTTTTTTGATCAATTTTATCGGGCATGGGAGTACTAAAGAATGGATGGACGAACGAATTCTGATTCCAGAAGACATAAATCTGTGGACAAATATTCGTCGCTTACCCGTCTTCTTTACAGGAACATGTGAATTTGGTCGCTATGATGCTTCTGATGTCTCGGGAGGGGAACAACTTATTTTATCTCCCCACGGAGGCGCCATTGCATTGCTTACGGCAACTCGTCCTATTTTTGGATTTTCCAATTTTGAAATTAATAAGGCTTTTTATCAAGGATTTTATGCTTTTTCTACCCACCCCCCACGTTTGGGTGATATTATAAGGCGAACCAAGAATGAAGGATTGGTTGGGATTTATAATCGCAGCTTTGCCCTTTTGGGAGACCCTTCCATGAGTTTGGCATATCCCACGCATCAAATCTTGATAACTCATTTGAATGGCATAGAATTTGAACATTTCACGGATACACTGAGGGCACTGAGCTTTGCAGAAATAAAAGGAGAAATCCGCCCTTACGGTCAAAACATACAAGTTCATGATTACGAAGGTGAACTCCTGTTGTCCTTGTATGATAAAGACCTGAAACTTTCTACCCTGGGAGATGAAAATCCACCCTTTCCATACCTAGATCCCAATATCCTCTTCCAAGGAAAGGTATCCGTGCGGGCAGGACGATTTAATGCCAGAATCTTTCTTTCCAAGAATATTTCTCATCAAGCAGAAAAAAGGGGTCTTATTCAAGGTTATGCTTCTCATGCGCTCATGTCTCAGGATGCCATAGGGGGAACTCGTTCTTTTTTTTTGGGTGGGGTGGGGAAGAATGGTCCTACAGATATTCATCCTCCTCGGATCCACATGTATTTGAATGACCCCTCTTTCCAGAATGGCGACGCCGTAAATTCCCGACCCATACTCCTAGCCGAACTCAATGACCCCCATGGGATCAATCTCTCTAGGTTGGGTCCCGATAAAAATATTGTGGCACATCTAAAATCTGCAGGACAAGGTCCAGAAACTAGCTACCTGCTGAGAAACTTCTTCACCTATCACTTAGATAGCTACCAAACAGGAAATATTATGTTCCCCCTAGGACCCCTAGAAGCCGGAAAATATAGTCTTAGTCTAAGTGCCTCAGATAATTTTAACAATACAGCCATAGATTCTCTTCATTTTATTGTATCAGATCAGCTTCCCGTACGTTTAAGTCATGTTGTGTTATACCCTAATCCGGTAAAATCTCGGCTCCACATTTCTTTTCAACATGATAGAGGGAATCGTCTTTTGGAGATAAATCTCTTCTTTTATGATCCCTACGGGAAACTCCACAGCCGAACAACTTGGAATCTATATGGAAATGAAGGAAAAATACAGGAAATTACCTGGGATCCGACATCTATCCCAACAGAAAATCCCCTACCAGATGGCCTATATATATATAAATTGATTGTGGAAGACAAAGAAGAAAACACATATGGAGAGGTAGGGGGAAAACTCATTTTTTCAAAGGAATGAATGAAGCTTTGAAAGAGAACTCAAAAAAGTATATCTTGAGGTTGTGAGAATCACTTTTTTCTTGATCTCAATTTGGATCCTTGTCTTTGGGAAAGGACAGGCACAGTCTGGAGGAGCTCTCTTGTCGGGGGTAGGACAGACAACCCGTTCGCTCGTTACCTCGGTTCCTTTCCTGGGATTTGCACCCGATGCCAGAGGTGCAGGGCTTGGAGACCTAGGCGTGGCGACCCCACCCACCCTGAATGCGGTGCATTGGAACAATGCAAAACTACCCTTCTATACCAAAGAAAGGGGCGTAAGTTTTTCCTACACCCCCTGGCTAGCCAAACTGGTTAATGACATGTATGTGGGCTATTTGAGTGGATTTAAACGTATTAATGAGTATCAAGCCTTTGCCGCCTCTGTACGCTATTTCGACCTGGGTGACATCTATCTAACAGATATTATTGGGAATGCACAGGGAACATTCTCTCCACGGGATTTGGCAGCAGACCTGAGTTATGCCCGAAAATTATCAGAAGGGTCAGGTATAGGGGTCACCCTTAGATATCTACAATCCAATTTATCCCGAGCCTATAATCAAGAGCAAACTGGCAGAACTGCAAATGGGGTAGCCGTGGATGTGGGATATTATTATCGTTCAGAGGTCTTATATCTCTCCAATGTCCCCTCCATATCTTCTTGGGGCGTCCACATCTCAAACCTGGGAAATAAAATAACTTATACCAATGCCGCCAATGAAAATTTTATCCCAGCCAATCTA
Organism: Cytophagales bacterium; assembly: GCA_026710765.1. GTDB lineage: Bacteria > Bacteroidota > Bacteroidia > Cytophagales > JAPOQI01 > JAPOQI01. The sequence goes on from JAPOQI010000147.1 coordinate 81,284, forward strand.
CGTGTAGGTGCTGCCCTTCAACTGGATCCCCAAGAATATCATAGATTCCTCCTGGGCCTAGATCTTAATAAACTACTTACCCCTTCTCCACCCATATATGCCAGGGATGAATTTGGTGGTTATCTCCGAGATGAGCAAGGAAATTTGCTTGTGGAAAAGGGGATAAGTCCAAATCGTTCTACTCTTAACAGTATCGTGAGTTCTTTCTATGATGCCCCCGACGGCTTTGGAGAAGAGATGCAGGAAATAACCTTCTCTTTGGGGGGCGAATATGAGTACAGAGAATTCTTTGCCATCCGAGGAGGATATCATTATGAGCATAGAAATAAAGGAAATAGAAAATATCTCAACCTAGGATCAGGATTTAGATATAGCGTCTTCGGAATAGACTTTACCTATTTGATCCCCTTTGAACGAAACCATCCCCTGGCCGAGACCCTGCGCTTTACCCTCTGTTTCTCTTTTGACGAAGATGTCCAACAAGGAGAAGCATCTCCCATAAGCCCATAAATATCTTAAGTGGCTTCGGATCCCAGGCTCAATCTGAAAGAATATTGTGTAAATAGCTAGCCCGACTCCCTATGAAGAGAAGGAAAAAAACAAGTCCCCACCGAAGATAAATGGGATAATAATCTGTGGTGTCCTTAAATCGGGTTTCGCGTATCTTGGTCTTTTCGAGTTCGTCTATTTCGCTGAAAATTTCTGCCAATGCCTTGGTGTTGGAGGCTCTATAAAACTTAGCCTTTCCAATTCGGGCAATATCCCTCAATGTACTCTCATCCAGGGTATTTTCCACATACTGAGGCTGTCCAAAATAATTTGTCCCCATGGGAACTCTTCCTTCTTTTCCCACCCCAATGGTATAGACCCGAATACCATAGGCATGTGCTAATTGAGCTGCCGTACGAGGATCTATATTCCCCGCTGTATTATCTCCATCACTGAGTAAAATGACAACCTTAGAATCTGCCTTGCTTTCCCTCATACGATTGACAGATACTGCAAGAGCTGATCCAATCGCCGTACCCCTACTTTCTATCATGTCAAAATCAATTTCTTCTATGTAATGTGCTAAAAGATCATAATCGGTGGTTAAGGGAGCCTTTGAAAAAGCATCTCCTGAAAAAACAACAAGACCAATCCGATCCTGCGTCCGCTTGGAAATGAAATTAGAACAGACCCTCTTGGCAGCCTCCAGTCTATTCGGACGAAAATCCTCTATCTTCATGGACTCAGATATGTCTATCGCCAACAAAATGTCTATCCCCTCCGACCACTCCTCAACATGTACCTCAGACCGCTGAGGTCTAGAAAGTGCCAGAAAAAAACAAATTATGGACAGATTCATAAAGAGCGGAACCAAAAAGCGAAAAATCCCGCCCCACCCCCTAGTAAATGAAAGAAAAGATGCAGTCTCCCACTGGCGATCCCGAGATTTCCAAAATCCCAAAATAAATTTTCCGATCCATAAAAGGGGTAAAATCCAACACAAGAACCTAAGGTATTGGGGAGCACCCCACTCAAAACCCCATAAAACTTCTCGTGAAAACCATTCCCATGAATACCATAGTCTTTCTGTCATAAGATTTAACTCTCAACTAGAAGCTTTGTCTCCCAACATGAATTTCTTTTGCCGTAGATATTTTTCAACAGTTCTATCCTCCAGAAGTCTGATCTCTTTGAGAATACCCCCTGAGGAAATACTTCCATAAATATGGGCATCCAGATTTCGGAAAGCCTGAACCAAGAAATTCTCCGAAGAATCCCCCCTACCTGAAGGACAAATTTTCTGAGCTATTTCCTGTGTACTCATGGAAGAATAGGGAATGTTTTCAAGAGTTTCCCAGTAATTCTTTACGAGAAAAAGAAGAGATTCTACATGTTGAACCCGCTGAGGATTTTCTTGCATAAGTTGAAATTCTCGAGAAAATTCTTGTTGAAATTTATCAAATCGGCTTTTCAGCCTGCGCAAACCTATTTTCCGCTTCAAAGGCTTCCACGCTAAAATAATTCCCAGTCCGAGAAGAAAGATCCCTACCCCTATTCCCAAACCCATGTAGAGAAAATTGAATAACTTTTCAGTCTCCCAATATGTCATGCTAGTCTTCAAATCCTCCTGACCTCCAAGACTCAGAAGACCCGATATCCGAATAGAATCCGGTTGGGACCAAATTCTCAACGTGTCCCTTAACTGAGTCGGGTTCCGAAGAAACACGGGGATGCGAAGACCTTGTAAGACCTCAGTTTCAAAGCTAGAAAGCTCATATATCACGCTGTCCCGTATTCGTCCCTGTTCCAGAACAGAGTGCATATTCTGTTGTCCTTCCCATTCAAAGGGATGAAAATGATAGTTGGAATCAGGAAAAAAAACTTCCTGAGAAAGGGGATATTCTACAACTAATAAATAAGGTGTGGGTGTCCCTAGGCTTGTTTCTGAACGCAGAAAACGACCCTCAACCCGAATGGAATCCTGAACCCCATGTTGAACCCAAGATTGGGCATCCAATATATCCCATCCTACCAGACATAGCCCTAAGTAAAAAAGACCAGAAGGAAAACCTAAACAAGATCTCAACGTACGTCTTAATCGCCGTCCTATTCCCGTTCTTCCCATGGGAACTTATATACGATGTTTTTGCCTTAGGATCCGTTGTTTGAAAAACTTAACCAGAAGGGGGACATAGTTCTCTTGGGTAGGGATACTAAGAAGGTCCATTTGGTGTTTTCGGGCTAATTCTTCCAATTTTTGCCTATGACGTGTGGTATGATCTTTGATTTTTTGTTGAAATCTATGGGAAGAGCTATTGACCCACCTGAGTATCCCCGTCTCTGATTCTCGAAAAGGAATGATCCCCAATCGAGGCCAAGCTTGTAAAAGACTCTCCTCCAGAGAAACCAGTACAAGTTCATGTCTTGTAGCCAATTGGATCAAAGAAGGACCATAATCTTCTGAATCCATGAAATCAGAAATTAAAAAAATCAAACTGCGCCGCTTTAACAGACGAAGCGCATATCTAGCTGCCTTAGAAATATTTGTCCCTTGTGAAATAGGGGGCACATCAAAAATATGATGTAGAAGAACATGCATATGTCCCATACTTCTCTTGCACGGAAAGACATGTTCCATACGATCTGTGAAGGTCAACAAACCTACCTGCCCACCCTCTCGGAAAACAGAAAGCATAAGTACAGATGTCAGTTCCCTCCACAAAAGATCCTTCGCACGAAGACGTTGGGAAGCCGAAACATCTACCAGAAAAAAAACAAATTGTTCCCGCTCCTCTTTGAATGACTTGACATACAAACCATGACCCTTGACCGAAGCATTCCAATCAATTATTCTCAGATCATCACCATATTGATAAGGCCTGATTTCATCAAATTCCAAGCCTGAACCTTTGAAGATGGAACGAAAACGACCCTGCCGACTCGCTGAAAGAACCTTCTTGACCTGTATTTCATATTCTCGGAGCTTTTTCCATATCTCCTTTTTCATGGGCCCTTGGGAAGACTAATTCTTTTCCCCACGAGAACAGAATCCTCCAAAGGAGGATAGTCTTCTAAGGCCTCCGCATCGTAAACATGGATGGGATTAGAACAATTTCCCCGATGAGCCAGAAAACCAAAACCCTCATGAGGTGCATCCTTATCCAATTCCAAAATAAGATATTCACATCCATCCACCCGCAAAACAGAAAAATGATAAAGCCTGTCCTCCGTAATTTCTCGCATGCTGGGCGTACCATAGTTGACAGGACGATTCTCACAGGCAAAAAATATCCCACCCAAAAAACCTATCCAAAGTCCAAAAAACATAAACCTCGCCCTAGTAATAAGAGTACGGAGAAAAAATCCATTCCATAGGCTTGACATCCCAGTTAGGGTAGGGACCCATTTGCAGATCCAGGTAGCAAAACCTTCTTTTCTTTTGTCTGTTCTTCTCAAGGCTAGAAAATATCTCTAGACACCTTCTTGGATACCAAAAACCTTTTCTACCAAGGAAGAAGATTGTCCGTTCAGAATGAGAATCATAAAATCTCCCGCAGATACCTTGACATTTCCTCGGGGATTCTTAATCAAAATTCGCTCCCCACCCGAACCCTCACGACCTAATCCAATGAGAACCGCATTAAATTTCTTCTTGAAATCGGTGAAAGCAAATCCGTACTCCCGATTCACATAAGGATTCTTCTCCAAAACCTTGTACTCCTTGATATCGTAATCTTCTCCATCCTCAGCATAAGAGAGAATATCCTCACTATACGAAGCAACATCGGGTTCAAAGATATAAGAAGCCAACATCTTGGCAGCAATTTCGTTCTTAGAAACTGTATAGGTAGCTCCCGCAGACATAAAAGTACTCTTGAGTTCAGAATTATCTAATATGACGACATATTCCTGTTGGGAATAAAGTTTTTTTAGATTTAGTAGATGAACCAAATTATCCAAATCTTTTCCCAAATTGATGAACACAACTTTCGCCTCACTTATGTTCACACGTTCCAGCCCATCCAGATTCCCCATATCACTAAGACACATGGAAAAAAGAAAAGAATTGTCTTTATAAGTATCTTGAATATGCTCTAAAAGACGCGGATCATCCGTCACCACAGCTACCTTTTTCAAAACACCAATTAACTGATTTGTGACATCCCTCGTGATATCATCCCAACCCAGTACCACTGAATGTCCCTTAAACGAAGTACCCCCGTGACCCATCTTCCGATGTTTTCTAATGGCATGCATAATAGACCCTATCTTGGAGATAAGGAGTCCATAAGCCCCTAAGCTAAGAAAAAGTAAGACATATCCTACAACTCTCCCATATAAAGTGGCCGGATATAAATCCCCATACCCTACCGTCGTTAACGTAGAGAAAGTATACCACAACGCATTTTCAAAATTTGTAATGGACGACTCCTTAGCTCCCCTCTCAAATTGAAGAAGCAGGAAAACAAGACCCAAAAGCAGACCCAAACCCAGCAGAGACTGAAAAATAATTCGTCTATAAGAGGTTGTTTTCAAAACTAAATAGGAAAAAAACTATAAAGCATAATATATTTATGAGAATCCCAGCACTGATAAAATTTCAAGAAGATCTTAAGCATCCACAAAATAACCATATTCACAACAATAAATTAAGTCCACTTCTTATATTTATTGAGATACCCTAGCGAAATTATAGACAGAAATCAATAAATTGCTTCTCCCTGTGGTTTAAAATCTCAGGGGATGTAAAAAACTTTGATGGTAAATAACAAATAACAGGAGATTATGAAGCGCAAACATAAAGTGATCACAGGGGTCTTTGTCGGACTCAATCTGTTCTTGATTTTTCTATTTCTTTTAGCCCCCGAAGGATGGTTTGTCCAGGGCATAAAGGTTGAAGTGGACAAACAAAGAAATATTAGGGCTGTAGAAAAACGGGTTATAGAACGATTAAGGATGGTTCGGGATGCCCAGATAGCTTATCAATCACATTTTGGCTTATATACCGGCAGTTGGGAGAGTCTTATTCGTTTCATTCGTACAGACAGTTTGTACATTACGGAACGTCATGAAGAAATTATCACCCTAGACTATGGGGCAGACAGTGTCCAAGTCGTTATAGATACGGTGGGACGAGTATCCGTCATGGATTCTGTCTTCTCCCAATACGGAAATTTTGACTTTGAACAACTGAAATATGCTCCCGAAACAGGTGCCCCATTTGAATTGTGGGTGGGCAGATTGGAAAAAGGGGGATTTGGAGTGGATGCCATAGAAGTAAAAGATACAAAACCCTTCAATCCAGATAGAAATGAAAGAAATGAACTCCGGGCCAGAAAACCCCTCCGATTTGGAGACAGAGAAGAAGTTACCACCTCAGGAAACTGGGAGTAAATCAACTAGAATAAACCAATTTAAGTGGGTTTGCCTTGGCTAGGCGGCGAATTTTCGAGATCAGCAGTGCCAAAATGGCACCGGGTATATTGGGTCGTTGCAGACTCTGTATCTCGGTTGGGTTGCGGGATGTTCAGGTGGCTGTCCTTGAAGGACGAAAAGAATGTCATCTCTTGGAATCTCATGTCTTGGGTGACGTGCGTACGTTAAGGGGACGTATGGATGCCGTCCAAGCCTTATTTGACGAACATCTTTATTTGAAGGCAGGCTACTGGGCAAAGGTCTCAGTCTCTTTCAAATCACATAAATTCGCCCTAATTCCCCGAGCCTATTATGATCCGAAAACAGCCCCACATTATCTCTCTATGAATTCCTTCCTACGACTAGAACAAGAAGGAATCTACGCCCACTACTCCCCTAAAGGCGATTTTGTCAACGTCTTTGCTACCGAGAAAAAAATGGTTCTATGGATAAGAAGCCTGTACCCTAAATTAAAACCCCTAATCACCCATCAAGCGACCCCCTTCGTCAGAGGAGCTATCTTTTCCCAGGGAAAACAAAAAAATCATGCACTATATGCCCTATTGGATGGGCGCATTTTGCACCTAACGCTCCTCCGAGGAGGAAAACTCTTGTTTTATAACCAATTCGCTATCCGAAGCAAGCACGATATGATAAAATATACCACTCTTGTTCTGAGAGAGTGGAAGGTTCCCGAGAAGCAGACCCCCTTTATCCTATTTGGAGATTTCTCCCCCCCACAGCTAAGTGCCATAAGATCTCATTTTCCGCGAGCCCGACCCGGGGATAGAAGAAAACTACTCCATTTCAGTTATCACTTTGATGAAATCCCAGAACATAAGTATTTTGATGTGCTGAGTTTTTCTTTGTTTTGAGCAGGATCGCTCTTTTTCCTGGCTCTTTTGATCCCTTCACCAAGGGGCATGAAAATGTGGCTCGTCGGGCTATTCTCCTCTTTGATAAATTGGTCATAGCCATAGGTCATAATCCTGAAAAAAGCAGATATTTTCCGGTGGAGCCCATGCGGAAAAGTATTCAGTCTTTATTTGATCCTGAAAAATTAGAAGTGATTTTATACAACCAGCTGACGGCTAATCTAGCTGTTAAATATGGTGCTAAATATCTAGTGCGAGGGTTGAGGAATACAACCGATTTTGAATTTGAAAATAGCGTAACGCAACTCAATCAAACCCTTGAACCCGAATTGGAAACCGTGTTTTTTATCACACATCCCCACTATGCACACATCAGCAGCTCATTGGTTCGCGAGGTGCATAAATATGGGGGAGATGTGTCTTCCTTCCTATCCTATCCCTTGAAATAATCGTTTGAAAAGCACATGACGGATAGAGGGATATCCCTTCTCTTCTATCCGACGAATGGCTTCATCACGGGAAAACCAAGAAACTTGATCTATTCCTTCCTCAATCTGCGGCTTCATATGCTCTTCATCCTGGGATGACATGAGGAACCACGTGGTTTTTTTCCAAGCATATCGCCCTCCCCCCGAAATATAACCATGATAGGTTGTGGCAATTTTCTCATGAACTCCAACGGAAAGACCACACTCTTCCTCCACCTCCCTCTTAGCACAGGCCCTGATGCCTTCCTTAGAATGTCTTTTGCCTTTGGGAAGATCCCATTTTCCCAAACGATGAATTAGAAGCCATTCATCTTTTTTTTCTACCAACCCACCTCCCGCAGATGTAATCTGAATTTTCCTTGTACCCATATGCTTCATGTACTTACGAACCTTCCGCTTGTTGGGAACTAGAAGGGTTATGTGTTGAGGAGCCCATGAGACCCTTGTGAAAGCGTGATTAAACAAGGCATCAAACTCTTCCGGCTCTGGATGTATTAACAAACTGTTCCTTGGAAGACCCGATAAATAAGAAGACGGAAAAGGGGAACGCAAGACAAGATCAAACCTCCCAGGAACCATGAGATTTGATTGCCGATCTTCTGCCACATGAAAAGTGGTCTGCTGAATGAACAGGTGCATGCAGAAGTTTCATAAACTACGAACAGCCTAAGTATAAAAAGAATTTCCAAACAAAAGGCATGAAAAACATAGATATCTCTTATATTCACAAAGCAAGCAAGAGAAACAACCCTCCGAAGAAGCCTTTATAAAGTTCCAAATATGCCAAGTACCTCATCTATTATGTCAAGTATCTCATCCACAATCTTGTGTTCAGAAGAGATTGCTCGGGCATGGGCAGAAGAAATAATTTCCCTCAATGCTGTGAAGTTCAGTTTGAAAAAACCTTTCCAATGGTCTTCGGATCGCCTTTCACCCATTTATTGCGATAATCGTGCCCTCCTCTCGGATGATCGGGTTCGCAGAAAGGTGCTGGTTCTTTTGGAAGAGGTAGGCAGGAAGAATTTTCCCAAAACAGAAGTCATCGCCGGCGTTGCCACCTCGGGCATCCCATATGCCAGCCTGCTGGCAGATAGATGGGAAAAACCACTTGTCTATGTACGACCTACCCCCAAATCCCATGGCTTGAAAAAGGCGGTGGAAGGACGAATCAAGCCAGGACAGCGGGTCTTGATCGTGGAGGATGTGATTTCTACGGGTGGATCTGTCCTCCGTGTGGCTAAATATTTGAAAGATGAGGGCGTGCAAATAGAGGGTGTGATAAGTCTTTTGCATTATGAATTGGAAGAAGCGCGTCAGCTTCAGGGAGCCGAAGATTTAAATGTTCTAGCATTATGCACCTTCTCCATACTCAAGGAGTTGGCATGTGAAAAGGGATTGATCTCAGGAGAGGATGCCGATAAAATTACGGAAGCTTTGAAATTTCCCCCAGAACAAAAAATATACAGATAAGAGCCTTATCAACATGTCTGTACGATCGCCTTCTACTTTTGATCCTAATCTTTTAATTGAACCGTATGAGCTAGGCACAACAGGGGAGTCGGGGAAAATCAGAAATATCTATCAGGGTACGGGGCTGCTTATACAGACCACAGATAAAATATCCGTAGGTGATCAGGTCTTACCCGTAGAGATTCCGCACAAAGGAGAGATTCTTAACGAGTTGATGATTTTTTTCTTTGATCGTCTAGAAAATATCCCGCATTGGAAACCTCGGAGGATTTCACCTACCTATGTGGAAGGTATTAATGCAAGGCCTATTCGGTTGGAGGTGATTGTGCGAGGATATCTTTCGGGTCATGCTTGGCGGCTCTATCAGAACGGAATCCGAAACATGGGTGGATCCGAGATACCCGAAGGATTAAAAGAATATGATCCCCTGCCCAAACCCATCATCACACCCACGACCAAAGAAGCAGACAAAGATCAGGATATTGAAGAACTAGAAATAATCCAAAAAGGTCTGGCAACAGAAAAGGAATATGATAAGATAAAATCCTATGCCCTTGAAATATATCGTCAAGGATCCGAATATGCCCAAAGCCGAAAACTCATACTCCTGGATAGCAAATATGAATTTGGACGAGATAAAAAAGGGAAAATTATACTTATTGATGAATTACATACGCCCGATTCATCACGATATCTGGGAAAAGGTAAAGATGGAAAATGGATACACTTGTCTAAAGAATATGTTCGCAGAAGGGTTCGGTCCATGGGGAAAAATCCATCCTACACCAGGGCATGGATTGAGGAGGTTTCAAAACACTATAAAAAGGTTTATCAACATCTCATGGGAAGAGCCTTTGAACCCTCTGAAGAATTAAATTTTCATGGTTCATAAAAAGATTTAACATGTTTTCCTTTCGAGTACTTGTTTCTGATTGAATAGTTTTGTAAACTACGAGGATATGGTTTGTTCGTGTTCTATGATGGGATGTCGGTTTTTTGTCGGCTTGGTCCTTCTGTTTTTGCTGGGGACTCAGGTCGTTCGGGCACAGGATGCTGAGCAAAGAATATATGTGGATGTTGATGCGGTGGATGATAACCCAGATGGGAGCACCTGGGAGAAGGCTTATACTGACCTAACAGAGGCTCTTCGGGAGGCATCCGAATTTTCAGAAGTATGGGTGGCAGCAGGGATATACTATCCGAGTTCTGCCACAGAAGAGGAATGGCCAGATATATCTGAGTCCGGAAAACAATGGGAACAGCGCTTGCGAGAAGATAGATATAGAACTTTCATTCTCAAGACAGGAATCAGACTTTATGGTGGATTTAGAGGAGATGAGGAAAACATATATCAGCGGAATGTCTTGCAGAATCGGACCATACTCAACGGAGATGTGGGAATTCGTTCCAAGGGATATGACAACTCCTTTCATGTGATTTGGATTCCTCGGGGGGTAGAGGGGGATATCGTCATAGATGGATTTACAATAACAGGCGGAAATGCCCTCGGGTATTCTCTTTTCCTCACAGGTCTTATTCTTGCTTACCCAAACGCTCGAGGCACGGGTGTGGATCCCCTGGGCCCCGCGAATTACTCTGGAACTGCCATCGCAGCACACGGGGGAAATAGCGTCACCATACTAAACTGCCAATTTACTCAGAATGCACATCAGGTAATATATTTTGGTGATGCACAAGCTATTTATTCGGCCCGCAGAGAAGGATATGCCCATCCGGAGACTAGATCAGTTCTCAAGGTTCACAATTCCTTCTTTTTTGGAAATATTGCAGATAGACCTCCTCTTAGGCCTGAGGCTTGTATATACTTGGAAGAGGGAGAGGCAGTTATTACGCATAATACCTTCTATTTAAATGAAGGAGCTGCCGTGATTCTGGATGGAGAGTCGTCTACGTCCACCATAGTTGGAAATAATATTTTCTTTCAGGGCACAGCGATCTATAACTGGTCGAAGGCTGAGTTTTCAGGTAATTATGTAAGGAATTACGGTGGCCTACCTACGCAGGAAGCGTTCACCAAGAATATCGTAAATGAATCCCTGGCATTTGTTGAGACAGTTGATAACACAAAATCTGATTTCCTGCGTCCAAACCGCTTTTCTGCTACGATAGACAAAGGTTTTTCCCATTTCCTTTCGGAAGAATCTTCCCTGGATTATGGATATGCTTCTCGTCCATTCGCAGGAACAGCTCCTGATGTGGGGGCCTACGAATATGTAAGCTTTGGGGTTGTCCGTGTCTCGGGCTATGAGCCCGTGGATTTTGCTGGGGGAAGTGAAGTATCAATATTTGGTGCCGGATTCAAGGCAGGAGATGTAGATGCATATAGGGTCCTGTTCTCGGGTAGAGTTAAAGAGGTTAAACCTCATTATGTTGGACCGGGTGAAATACGTGTGATTGCGCCCCCTGGGGTGCTTGCCATTAGGGGTATTAAGGAGGGGGAAGAAGGGGTTGTGAGTATTGTCACTCGGGTCCCTCGGATGTACTTGGATGCAAACAACCCCCCGGGTGGGGACGGAGTTACATGGAAACGGGCTTCCAGCCGAATAAGTGCTCTCGTGGGGTCTGCACCTCCGGGCACCGAGTTTTGGGTGAAGCAGGGGGAGTACGGTAGTGGTGTTCGTTATTATCCCGGCTACGGGGGACCCCCTACGGTGACTCTGGGTCCGGGACAAAGCTTGTATGGTGGATTTATAGGAAATGAAACCTCTCTGGAAGAACGAGATCCTACGAGAAATAAGACCATACTTTCGGGATTCAAGTTGGCGGGGGCCGTCACTCCTGAAGGTCGTATCGTGCCCCTTGATCATCCAGATGCTAATAAGATTACCCCAGAACGCGGCGATAGGGTCAGCACTGTGAATCGCATACTTGTGATCCCTCCTTCGGAGCAAGAGGTGGTGGTGGATGGGTTTACCCTCCGAGATGCCACTGCCACTGAATTTTTTAATGCGGGGATTTATGGATGGTTTGCCCCTGTACTTGTGCAAAGTGTGTCTTCTTTGATTTTTTCTAACAATAGAATAGTCTCAAATATAGCCGTCCACAACAGTGGCATGGCTATCTTGGGTGAGACTAATTATGTATTGTATAATACGATTATTGCTGGGAATAGATCTGAACAAAGGGATGGGTTTAGACAAGCTAGTTCGTTCGGAGCTGCGATAGGAGTAGGCCTCATCTTGGAGACCTTTCGTCCAGGAGAGAATATTGTTCTCAATTGTACTGTGGCAGGGAACCTGAGTATAGATACAAGGATCATCAAGAAGAATTCTAGTGCCGGAGGTATCTTCATTCAAGACAGCGATGATGTGGTGACGAGAGTGATTAACACGGTCGTGCATGGGAATGAGGCGAATTTTTTTAAGGGGGTTCAGGTCAGGACCACTGAGCGAAAATCCAAGGGGGTATTCTTTCAAAACTGCCTAATAGAAAATTATGAATCGGATCTTGTGAATGTCCCGGAGGAACATAAGGTGGATTTGCTGGACGCATCACCTCAATTTGTTTCTCCAGATTTGGGCTCGCGGGGTTATCTTAGGCCTTCTGCAGGTTCTCTCCTAGTGGATGGGGGAGCTGATTATTCTGTCTTCCTGAAGTATGTGCCTAGCAAATATGTTCCCTCGGATAAGGATTTGTCGGGGGGGGCTCGTCGATATCTGGGTGATCAGGGTAAGGTAGACATAGGGGCTTATGAGTATCCAGGATCGCCGCTTAGGATAGTTTCGGTCTCCCCTCAAGCGGTTTCACCAGGCGGTACCGTTCAGTTTGAAGTGGAAACGGGTTATCCAAGGACAGAGTATAACGAAGAAGACCTTTATAAATTTGAGTTCCCTTTCTTGGATGATGGTTATGTGAGCTCAGATATTACCTCTGTGGATTATACCACCGGAACCTTCACGGTAACGGTTCCTGATAAGGCTTTGACAGGACGACCCTCTCTTGTTTTTCTAGGAAATAGGGCTGTTTTATCTGATCCTTTGACCATCCTCAGTGGGGATATTTATGTGGATTCAACGATTGATGGAGGAGATGGAAGCTCTTGGGATAAGGCGGTGGCGAATTTACTAACGGCCATTAAGTTGTCGTCACCAGGTGTAACGATCAAGGTGGCGGGGGGCGTCTATAAACCATCCGCAGGACACAGTGCAGATAATACAATTAGCTATTCGCTTGAAAAATCTCTTAGAATAGAGGGAGGCTATCCTCCGAAGGCTGAGCGATTGAAACATGGGGATGGAAGAGACATAGATAAGTATAGAACAGTCCTTTCGGGAGAGATAGGTCAGAAGACTTTCTCGGACAATACCCTTAATCTGATTTGGGTTAATGCAAGGGGTGAGAAGGTTGTTTTGGATGGGTTAACCTTGAGCAGGGGATATAGTTTGGATTCCCCGGATCCTCGTCGGGTTGTGGGTTCTGCTGTTTATCTGGAAAGCGGAAATCTGGAATTGTACCGATGTAGAATTATAGATAATACCTCCCTCAGAAGTGCTATCTATACAGCGCCTGCGGCTGAACGTATCGCTTTGATTCAGTGTATTTTCTATGAAAATTCTGTTCGGGAGGGACATCTTTTGGAAATTCAGTCCGCCTCTGGACTTGTTTTGAATTGTACCTTCTACAGAACATTGCGTCCCTCTGGGGAAATAGCACCTCATATTCGGCTTGGAAAAGTAGACGAAGAGGTGGTCATAGCCAATACCATTTTTTATACGGACAAAGATAATAGTTTTCTTCCTGTGCTAGAAAATTCTAGTTATGAGAATATTTTGAAGCTATTTGAATTGCTTATTCCTGGAGGGTTGAAAGGGATAAAAGGAGATATCAATGATGAATCTATCATTAGAGATATTCAAGCTACATTGCCTGATATGCTTGAATTTGACGAAAAGCATGAACGTTTTCTGTCACCATCTAGGGTAGGTTATCCGGTCATAGATACAGGAGCCGATGTGATGACAGCGGGCGTTGATTTTGCTGGGCTGGTTTTGGATGAGGATATCTATGGTACCACCGTGCCTAGGTTGGATAGAATAGATGTGGGAGCTA